>DVJN01000045.1 GCA_018716755.1 Candidatus Alectryocaccomicrobium excrementavium | reverse complement strand
GTTTTGCAAATCGATCCAGTATAGCGCCGCTCCATCGCAGTAGTATAAGTCCGTACCAAGGACGGCATAGTCGAGCAAGTATGCGTCATCCGCGATTTGAACACAGTCCGTGCCATCGGGTTGCATGGAGTAAATCTTTTCGTCGGTCGTCGCGACATAGAGCACGCCATCGAACATCTTCATGTGATATATCCAGGCATCCGTTTCATCCTCGAGCGAAAATATTGTGCTAGTATTTTCGTACAGATCGGTCTTTATAATGGTATACCGCATGTTAATCAATATATCCCCATCAGGCGCTAGTGCAATGCTGGGTATATCGATATATTCATTGTATACAAGCGCTTCACCCGTTTCCAAGTCCATCTCCATCAAGCCATTGTTTTCCACAATGAAGTAGGCAAAATTATCGGATGAAATATAGAACAGATCGGACGCGCTGGCATCTTGCAAACATACAACCGACATGCACAGGAGTAACGGTAATATTTTACGTAGCTTCTTCATTTTACAACGCCTCCATTATGAGTGTTTTTGTAGTCGGACTAGGCAGTGCTATACCGTTTCCTCGCAAAAATATTTAGCAGGCCATCATCCCTCGGCGATCATCATGCCGATGGTGGTGCGCAGCCGGTTTTCGAATTCGCGGATGTCCATCGTCCCCTCCAGATATTGCTGCATCCAGTCGCCATAGGTATCCATGATAGTGGAAAGGTGCGGCGCGACCTGAAGGAATCCGGCGATGGCCTTATAGCGCGCGATGCTTTCGGGGCTGGCCACATAGGAACCACTGCGGAGGTACTCCTCGTATTGGGCCTGCGTTTCTGCCAGCAGACTTTCCAGGCGGGGAATGTCCTCCTCCGCCGCCTGCGCGATCTGGTTGGGAAGATCGTTTTCCAGCATGGTTTCATAAGAGGCCAACCGTTCCTCAAATCCTTCCTGCCGCAGGGGCGCGTCCTGCGCGGGGCATGTGTGGATCCAGAACAGGCCATCCTGCGCGCGCAACAGGCTTTCCAGATAGGCGATGGCCGCGTCGGGCTGCTGCGAATAGGGATTGACGAAAGCGACGGTCAGATCCATATACAGCGCGTCGCCATCCGTTTCCTGCAATTTGAGCATCAGGGGCTTTAAGGTGTGCTGGAACACATAGTCGTTTTGCGAGGCGGAAAAGCGGCCCCAACTGCTGAAGAGGATTTCGCCACCGGCAAAGGTGCCAGCGTAAACGTTGCCAGCTTCGCGCCCGTCCACCACTTCTGTTAGCGCGGCAAAATCGAACGCGTCCAGCGCGTCCAGCGCGCTGCACAGCGCGGGGGAGATCGTTTCAAAGTCCTGGAGCGCCTGCACTTGGCCCAGGGCCGTGCGCAGGATCGTTTGCAGCAGCCCTTCTTTCAAATAGGCGACGGATGTGTAGTTGTCGAACAGGCGCACATCGGGGTGCGCTTCCAGCAGGGCGGGCATTTGGGCGAGCAGGGCGAAGAATTCTTCCCAGGTTTGCGGAACGTCGCTTTCCGCCAGGCCAATCCGCTCAAAGGCGGCGGGATTGTAAGCGAGGCAATCGAAGTTCATGGAGACCGGCACGGCCAGCAGCGCGCCATCCCGGGTGACCCATTTTTGGATTTCCGGATACATGCCTGTCACGCTGCTTTGCAGAAAACCGCTGCTGGAAAGATCCAGCAAATATCCCCGCTCGTAGGCGGCCTGGTAATCCCCGCTGCCAACGGAGGCCACATAGACGTCCACATCGCTGGATTGGTTGAGCATGTCTGCCAGGAAATTGCGCGTATCGCCGCTCCGTTCTACGGATATATGCGGATAAGACTGTGTGAAATCCAGATATGCCCGGTCAAATAAGGGGGTAAACGCGTCCTGCACGCAAATGCGGCCTGCCAGCGCGTCATTTCCGGCCACCAGATCGCAGGCGAGCAGGAGATCGCCATCGGAAATGTACAGGATATCTTCCATGCAAAGCAGGGAAAAGGCATTGCTCTGCGAGATGGGCAACGCGCACACGGGGGCGGCGCTGCCATCGCCGGATGCGGCGTACAGCTCGCCATCGAGCACATAGAAAAGGCAATTTTCGGCTGGATGGTAGTACATGCCGCTGATCCCCGCGGGCAGGGAACCCAGCGCGCTGTGCGCGTGATCTTCGGCGCTTAGCGCGCCTACGGCGCCGCTCCGGGTTTCATAGGTCAACAGGCGATCTTCCTGGAAGGGGAGGATGTGCACATTCCCGTCCAGGATGAGGATTTCGCATTCGCCGCTGTCCGCGTCCGCCGCCACAATCCGGGTTTGGTATTCCTGGGGGAAGGAAAAGAAAAGCTGGTTCTTTAGCGCCACGGCGGCGCTGGGCATGGGCAGGGATTCGAAAGCCGCGTATTCGGTTTCAAAATCCTCCCATCCAGTGAGGGGCAATTCTGCGCTCAGCAGCAGGCTTCCCGCAGGATCTATGGCAGCAGTGTAAAGGCAAACGCCTTCGATTTCAATTTCCTCCGCGTCCTGCCGCAGATTGTAGGCCACAAACGCGGTTTCGCCCTGCCAGGAGAAGGGCTGCGCAAGTTCCACCGCGCCATCTGGCGCAGGGTTCAGCGCATAGGAAACTTTTTCTCCCTCCAGCGAAAATATTCCGCTCCGGCACAGGGCGTAGAGCTTCCCGCCGCAAGCAAACGGCGCGAGGATTTCTCCGCTGCCGCCAGCGCCACTGGTGCGCGTCAGAGCGGTGGAGCAGCTTGCCGCATGAGCGGGTAGGCAAAGGGCAAAGGCGAGGAGCAGAGCGGCCAATGGTGTCAGGCAACGTTTCATGGCAAAACCTCCTTGTCCCTGGTCAATAGCGCTTCATGGGTGGTACTTATCTATAATTTTACAGATAAGGGGGGGGGAATTGCAATAAAAAATTTGTTAAATCATAAAGCGTTCAATTTGGGGTCCGCAAAAAGCACGCCTCGAAAAAATGCAGCTTGCATCCTTTCGAGGCGTGCCTCAACATACGGCCTTTCCGGCGGATAAACGAAACCGGAATTATTGGGCCTTCGCCAGGCGCTTGGCCAGGCGCGCCTTTTTGCGGTTGGCAGCGTTTTTATGAATAACGCCCTTCGCCGCGGCCTTGTCCACTGCGCCAGAAGTCGCGCTGAGCAACTTCGCGTCGGCAGTGCCGGCGGAAATGGCGGTGTCAAACTTCTTGATGGATGTCCGCATCGCAGATTTGATCATCCGGTTGCGCAGGTTCTTTTTCTCGGTGACCTTTACGCGCTTGATCGCGGATTTGATGTTCGGCAAAATCGTTCACCTCCCAGCCTGGAATCAACATTCCAATTATAGCACAAACCCGGGTGAAATGCAAGCCCCCGGAGGGAAGCTCCGGGGTTAAATGCTTGCAATTTCTCAAGAAAGAAGGGGAATTTGCCTTTAGTCGTCGCGGTCGCGCTCGAAGCTGAGGATTTCACCGGTGGCGGCGTCGATGGTGTATTCGTATTCATAGCCGCCCGCGCGGAACTCGATTTCGTACTCAATGCCATGGCGCTCCCGGTCGGTTTCGATGCGCTTGGCGCGAATGTCCGCCTCCGTGAGGCCCGCGTGCTCCAACGCGATGGAGAAGGCCCTGTCTTCGTCCACGCCATTCGTAGAGGCGGGCACGGGAATGGCCTCGTACTGGATGGAGAGGATATCGCCGGTGTTGGCGTCCACGTCGTATTCATAGCGGGCGTTTTCATAGGTGAAATCCAGCTCGTATTTGCGGAAGCCGTCGTCATATTCCAGCTTTTCCTGCAGGATGGTGACTTCCGCGTCCGCGGGCACGCCAGCGTCATTGCGGGCGATTTCCCAGGCTTGCGCGTCGGAGACCAGCACTTCCGTGTTCCCGCTGCCGCGGCGGAGCACATCGTATTCCCAGCTGCGCACCTGCCCATCTTCGGGCAGAATCTGGTACTCATACTTGGCATCAGCCGTGTAGAATTCCACTTCGTAGACATCCACACCGTCGTCGCGGTCAAGATAGGAGCGGATATTGGTGACCTGCTCGGCGGTCAGCCCGGCGTGGGCGATGGCGATAGATTCCGCCTGTTGCTCGTTATCCACGGGGCCATAGGGAATGGCGGGCGTGGCGGTGGGGGCGGTTTCGCTCTGGGCGAGCGCGGTGACGGAAAGCGCCGCGCACAGCAGGAGGGAGAAAACGAGGAACAATTTGTTGCGTTTGGTCATGGGAATATACCGTCCTTTCAAAAAATGTTGTTTTATTACATTCCCCACGCTTTAGCATGCCAAAGGCGGGAAAATTGCAATCGGGTTTGCGCCTGGCAGTTTGCACCGCCGGAAGTGCAAGATTTTGCGCGAAGCGGGCATACTAGCGAAAAAAACAGGAGGCATTGTATGCGCCAGATTCGAACAGACCTTGCAATGGAATCGCAGCAGGCCGCGGGAAACGTGCCCGGCGTATGGGTGAAGCAATGGGAGGCCGAAGGCGTCCACATCACAGAGGTCAGCATTGATGACGAGCAGGCGGCCGAGCACCTGAAAAAGCCTGTCGGTAAATATATCACCCTGGAAAGTGCGGGTGTGAAACAGCGCGATCCCGGTTCCCGGCTTGCCATATCCAACCTGCTGGCGGAAGAACTGGGCCGGCTTTTGCCGCCGGGCGAAGCGCCGGTGATGGTGGTGGGCCTGGGCAACCGCAACGTTACGCCCGATGCGCTCGGCCCGCTGGCGGTGGACAAGACTCTCGTCACCCGGCACCTGTTTCGGGAAATTCCCGGCGCGGTGAACGAGCGCATGTGCCCGGTTTGCGCGGTTGCGCCCGGCGTGCTGGGCGTGACCGGCCTGGAAACCATGGAAACCATTCGGGGCCTGGTGGATACGGTGAAACCGCGCGTGTTGATCGTTGTGGATAGCCTCGCCGCGCGCGCCGTAAGCCGGCTCGCCTGCACAGTGCAGCTTTCCGATTCGGGCATCCAGCCCGGCAGCGGGGTGGGAAACCTGCGCCGCGCCATTACGCAGGAGGCGCTGGGCGTGAAGGTGATCGCCATTGGCGTGCCGATGGTGGTATATGCCGCCACCATCGCGCGCGACGCGCTGGAACAGCTGCCGCAGGAAGACGCCCTGATCGAGGAAAACGCGCTCGACGCTCTGGCCGAAAAACTCCTCGAAGGCAGCGTGGGCGAAATGATCGTTACCCCGCGCGAGGTCGATAGCCTGGTGGCGGACGCGGCGCAGATTGTGGCCACGGGCATCAATCGCGCGCTGCATCCGGGCCTGTCGGAACAGGAAATCCGCGAAATGATGGACTAATCGTCCCAATCGTCGTCATCCCAGTCGTCATCGTCGTCATCGTCGTCATCGTCGTCGTCGTCGTCAT
>DVJN01000044.1 GCA_018716755.1 Candidatus Alectryocaccomicrobium excrementavium | reverse complement strand
GGTAGATCGTCTTCAGGTCATTGGCGAAGGACTTCTTATCCTTGTCCGTCACGTATTTCAGCGTGTTGCGCACCATATGCACGATGCACCGTTGGTATTCTGCCAGCGGATACGCCGCCGCTATGGCTTCCTTGATTCCACTCAAGCCATCCGCGCAGATCACGAAAATGTCCTGTACGCCGCGGTTTTTTAGTTCATTGAGTACGCTCAGCCAGAATTTTGCATTTTCGTTCTCGCCGATCGTGATGCTCAGCACTTCCTTCCAGCCTTCCTCGTTGACGCCCAGGATCACATACGCCGCCGCTTTGCGAATCACGTTGTTCTCCCGCAGGTTGAATACCATGGCGCCAATGTATATGACTCCTGCATGCAAAAGCCGGTGAAAAGGGCGCAGTTAACCGGGCGGCGCTTCTTCCCGGTGCAGGGTGACTTCGCCCGCGCGCAGCGCGCGCAGCGCGCCGTCAGGGCCGCGCACGAGCAGTTCGCCCGCCGCGCCAATGCCTTCCGCCAGCGCCTGGCGCCACACGCCTTTTTCACAGTAGGCAATTTCGCGCCCGATAAGGATGGAACGCGCGCGGTAGGCTTCGATGAGCGCATCTCCGCTATCGGCCAAGCGGCGCAGGAGATTCCGGTAAATCCGCGCGCACAGCGCGTCGCGCTCCACGCCGCCAATCGCTCCGGCAATGGCGCGCAGTTCTTCGGGCAACGCGTCTTCCACGAGGTTTACGCCAATCCCCACAACGGCGCCCCGCCTTCCATCCGGAGAGGAAACGGCTTCGGCCAGAATCCCGCAAATCTTTTTGCCGCCGAGCAGCAAATCGTTCACCCATTTGATACCCGGGCGGTAAGGTGTAAGCGTCTCAATGGCATCGCACACCGCCACGGCCGCCGCGATGGTCAGGCGTTCCAGCGCCGCCGCGCTTTCGGGCCAGAGGATTGCCGTCATGTAAAGCCCCGCGCCTCTGGGCGAGGCAAACACGCGGCCCAGACGCCCCCGCCCGGCGGTTTGTTCAGCGGCAATGACCAGCGCCCCGTGCGCGGCCCCCGCGCGCGCCCAGGCTTTGGCGCGCGCGTTGGTGGAATCGATCACGCGATAGGCTTCGATCTCCTGCGCGCCAGTCAGCACGCACAGCCTTGCGGCCCAGGCGGAATCTTTACACATCGCGGATCATCTGCACATACGGCAGGTTCTCATAGCCCAGCCGCCGATACAGGGCGATGGCGCGCACATTCTCGGGCTCCACTTCCAGGCGAAAGCGGCGCGCATCGTGGTTTTCTTCGGTGACTTGGCGGAAAAATTCGCTGCCCAGCCCGCGCGAGCGGAACTGCGGGCGGATATACAGCTCTTCCAGCCAAACAACCGGCCCGCCTGCCTCGTGCGAATAGGAACGGGCCGTGAGGCCATACCCGGCGATTGCGCCGTCACATTCGATGAGATAGCCCGCAATATATGCCTGTGAACGCATCATTTCGTCGAAGGCATCTGTGTGATAAGCGTCTGGCACATCGTGCAGCACGGCGTCCGAGGCATAGAATTCCCG
The DNA here is from genome assembly GCA_018716755.1 of Candidatus Alectryocaccomicrobium excrementavium. GTDB lineage: Bacteria > Bacillota > Clostridia > Christensenellales > Aristaeellaceae > Alectryocaccomicrobium > Alectryocaccomicrobium excrementavium. The sequence goes on along the minus strand of DVJN01000044.1, from coordinate 8,442 downwards.
CGTGAGTTCCAGAAAGGTTTCCCGGTCATTCCGGGTGATGGGACGAATCATGGTTTCGGCTCCTTCTTGCATTTTTGCGCCGCAACGGCAGCGCGCACTCCCCTATTATATCCGGCACGCGGCCTTTGTGCAAGAGCGGGATTGTGAAGTAGCAGCAGAATGGGACGCATACGCAAAAGGAGCCGTGAAGAAACTTTGGTTGTTCTTTCACGTTCCCTCAGACTGTCAAAAACCCCGAGGAGAGCGCGAGAGGGACGGAGCTTCGCCGCCGCCAGTGGCGGAAACAGGCGAAGCGGAAGTCCAATGAGCAAAGGAGACTTGCAAGGGAGGACCGCAAGCGAGCTCTGCGAGCGCAGCGGAACGACCATTGCGAATTGTGGATAGCTTGCTCCCCCCGCCACCAGGGGCTGTGAAAAAACCAAAAGTTTTTTCACAGCCCCTAGGCTTTATACGCAAATGGCCTGCCCATTCGTAAAGTCATTGGGAGTCAGATTCGGGTTGCGTTCCAGCAACGCGAGCATCGTGGTGCCAAATCGTTCGGCGATCATGGCAAGCGTATCCCCGTCGCGCGTGATATACGTGCGGCCCGTGCATACGCTCTGGCGGCTGCCGGGAGGCGGCGCGCAGTAGCGCTGGCCAGGCAGGAGCGCATGGGTATCGAGCTGCGGATTGGCCGAGCGGAATGCCGCGTCAGACACATTCAGATTGATCAAAAGGTCGACATAGCTTTCCCCATAACGCACGGTTCCCTGCTGGAATCCGGAGGGGCAGCAACCCGCGCAGGAATTCCCGCCATCCTCCTGGGATTCTTCCGGCACGCACAGCACCTGCCCCACCATCAAATTGCCTGGATCGACATAGGGATTGCGCTCCATCAATTCCCACGTGGTGACGCCATATTTCTGGGCGATGGAAGCAAAAGTGTCCCCGCGCCGGACGGTGTACGCCTGCCCACTGAGGCAGGCATACAGCCCGGGCGGCAGGCAAATGCGGTCGCCCGGCCGCAGGGCGGAAAGATCGCGGCCCTCATTGACGAGATAAATGGACTGCACGGTTACGCGGTTGCGCAGCGCAACGGAATCCAGGGTGTCCCCCTGCCGCCATATGTATAGCGACGCGCCGCGCGGACAAACGACTTGTTGGCTCATGTGCATCCCTCCCGAGGCAACATATGCCGCGCAAAGGGAATTTGCCAGCGCTTATATTCCTTCCACGGCAAGAGCGGCGCCGGTTTTGAGCAAAAATACGATGGCCTCCTTCACGGGCGTATGGGTGATGGCGCGCAGCGCGTGCGCATAAAGCCGCACCTGGCGGTGGTATGCCTCGTCGTCGCGCCCGGATTTATAGTCGACAATCACCCATGCCCCGTCCTCGAGAAAGCAGGCGTCGATTACGCCCTGCACCATCACCGGCTCGCTGGTGTCCAAACCGGCCAGCCGGCGCGCGTCTTCCGGCTTCAGGCGCAAGTCAAACGCCCATTCGCGCTCCACGCGCGCGCTCTTCAGCAAGCGCTGGCCGGTTGGGCTGGTGAAAAAGCGGCGCGCGCGCGGATCTTCCGGCAGCCGCCCCGCGCGGATGTCCGCGAGGCTGGCCCGCGCGAGCAGGCGGTGCACATCTGTGCCGCGCTGGGCTGCGGTTGTTTCCTCCGCGGCGAGAAACGCAGGCAATTCGGCCAATTCCTGCTTTACCGCCGGGCCCTCGATTTTGCGCACCAGGGAAGTAACGGTGAGCTTGAGCGGCGCTTCCGCCGCGTCTGCATAAGGATAGCGCCACGCCAGCGCGGCAACCAGCTTCTCATCGGCGGGCGCTTCCTGCGCCTTGAGCAGCGCTTCGCGCAATTGGCGGGGGGCCAGGGTTTCGCTCGCGCGGCTCTCGGGCGGCACGGCGCCGGGCTCGTGCCACTGGGGTTCGCCGCCCAACTCGTAAATGCCGCTTGTCACGATGTCCAGCGCGTTTTTTGGGTGCAACGGGTTGTTCCCCTTCCAGAGCCATGGGATCAAAGGCCGGTTTTTCAGCGTGCCCACCAGGATCAGCCGGTCGCGCGCACGGGTGAGCAGCACATAGAGAATGCGCTTTTCCTCCGCCAGGTCTTCCGCCGCCTTGCGGCAGGCGATGGCCCGGCGGGCGAGCGTTTCCCGGCGCACGCTGAGGGAAGGATCGGTATAGGGCAGGGCGAATCCCAGCCGCGCGTGCCAGCTCAGGCTGTCGTCCGCCTTCTGGCCGCGGAAGCCGCGCCCCATCTGCGCGGCGAAAACCACCGGAAATTCCAGCCCCTTGCTCTTGTGCACGCTCATCAGCCGCACCACATCGTCGTTTTCGCCCAGAGCGTGCGCCGCGTCCTCCCCGCCCTGGCGTGCGACGGTTTCCGTGTGGCGCAAAAAGCCGCTCAGGCCGCCCGTGCCGTTTTCCTCATAGGCGGCGGCGCGCGCGCTGAGCAGGTGCAGGTTGCCTCGCCGGGCCGCGCCCGACGGCATGGCGGAGGCATAGTGTACCAGACCGGTTTCCATCAGCAGGGAATCGACGAATTGCCCCAGCGGCAGGCGGCGCGAGCGGTCGCGCCAGGCGTCGAGTTTCCGTGCAAAGGCGGCGAGCGCCGCGTCCTGGCTGTGGAGCACCGCCTCGTAGAGCGGCGCGTCGCCCGCCGCCAGGCGCAACTGGGCCAGTTCCCGGCTGGAAAGCCCCACCAGCGGCGAGCGCAGCACGGCCAGCAGCGAAAGGTCGTCCAAATGGTTGTCCACCAGCTTGAGCAGGGCCAGCGCCAGCCGCACTTCAAAGGCATCCGTATAACCGCCCGCCTCGTCCGCGTACACGGGAATGCCCTCGTCCGCCAGCACGCGCGCCATGGGAGCCAGCACATTCTGCTTCACGCGCGTGAGCACCGCGATGTCGCGATAGCGCAGGGTGGGATCGGCCTCCATCAGGCTGTGGATGCGCCCGGCGATCCACTGGGCCTCGGCCTGCGCGCCGGAAAGCAGCTCGGCCTCGCTTTCCTCCTCTTCGTCCGCGCCGGTCTCGTGGATGTCTTTCTCCGGGCTGAGGATGTGCAGTTCCACGCGCTCCCCGGCAATCCCGCGCGCAGCGCGCAGGCGCTCATCGCCCGCATAGACGATTTCGTCCGCCCCGCCGCGCAGGGCGCGCTCGAACACAGCGTTCACAAAATCGACAATGCCGCCGCTCGAGCGGAAATTGGCTGTGAGCGCGATCAGGCGGCCGCCCTCGCCCCGCGCGTAGCGCGCCTGGCGGCGCAAAAACAGCTCCGGTTCCGCCATGCGGAAGCGGTAAATCGATTGCTTCACATCGCCCACGAAAAACGCGTTGCCCTGCCCCACGAGCGCGCTGAGGATGGCCTCCTGGATTTCGCTGGTGTCCTGGTATTCGTCCACAAAGATCCACTTCCAGCGTTCGCGCGCGGCCCGGGCGCATTCTTCCACGCGCAGCGCGCGCAGGGCGTAGCGCTCCAAATCGCCATAGGACAGCGCGCCTTCCTCGGCCTTTTTTTCATCCAGCAAGGCTTGTGCGCGCTGGGCCAGGCGGGCGAGCGCGCGCAGGGCGGGCTGGTTTGCCAGCATATCCGCGCGCGCGTCATCCTCGGAAAGCGCCACCAAAGATTGCGCCCGCTGCACGGCGCGCTTGGCCTCCTCGCGCAAAAGTTTCACATGTTCGCGCACGCCAAACTCGTCCTTGCCGCGCGACGGCTTGAGCCGCTCCTGCCGGAAATCGCGCAGCGCCTTGTGGAGCTGGCCGTAATCCGCGTCTTCTAGGATGGCGTACAGCGCCCCCATGTCATACGCCAGCGCTTCCTCGTAGCCCGGCGCGCCAGCCAGCGCGAGAGAATGCGCCAAAATGGTTTGGTCTCTCGCTTCCTCCAAACTGGCGCAGGCCGCCTGCGCCAGCACATCGAAAAGCGGCTGCCAGTCCTCGCCCACCGATTGATCGATCCAGGCCTGCGGATCGGGTCGCCCGTCCAGCGCGTGCAGCAGAGCCTGGGCCAGCGCGCGCACTTTTTTGGGGCCGCGGCCGAAATCGAGCGCGTCCAGTTCGCTGTCAAATGTCTCGTAAGCGGCTTCCAGCGCTTCGTCCAGCGCTTCTTCTTCCATCCGGCGGGCGTTGGCCTCGTCCAGCACGCGAAAGCCTGCGGGTACGCCCGCGGCCTCAAAATGCGCGCGCAGTACCTCGGCGCAAAAGCCGTGGATGGTGGTGATGGTCGCGCGCTCCAGGCGCACGGATTGCTCCTCCGGCGCGCCGCTTTCCTCCATCAGCCGCCGCGCCAGCTTGGCGCGCAGCTCCGAAGCCGCCGCCCGCGTGAAAGTAACGATGAGCATTTCATCGATATTCGCGCCATCCGCGATCAATTGCATGACGCGCTCCACCAGCACCGTGGTCTTGCCCGACCCGGCCGCCGCCGCGACGAGCAGATTCTCCCCGCGCGATTCGATGGCCGCGCGCTGTTCCTGGGTGAATTGCATGGATGCCTCCGCCATTCCTTTGGGTTGTTTTCCCTTCGATTATAGCGCATGCCCCGAACCCTGTCAACCAGCGGTTTCAGAAGGAAAAACCGCGCGGTTTCCCTTGAACAATTCCTTTATATATGGTATCATGTTAGCACCATGGCAGGGGGAGGAATCGATATGCAGCTCAAACTCACACAAATTCACGACCCACAATGGGCGCAGAAAGGATATGACCTTCCAAAATTCGATGTGCAGCGCGTGCGCGCTGCCGCGCCGCGGTGGGTGCATTTTGGCGCGGGAAATATTTTCCGCTCGTTTATCGCCAGCGCGCAGCAAACCGTTTTGAACCAGGGCCTGTGCGGCCACGGCATCGTGGTGTGCGAAGGCTTTGACCCGGAAATCGTCGAGCGCGCGTACCGGCCATTCGACAATTTGAGCGTCGCCGTCTCGCTCAAAGCGGATGGCGGCATTGACAAGCGCCTGGTCGCCTCGGTCGTGGAGTCGCTTACCTTTGCGGACATGGCCCGGCTGAAGGCGGTCTTTGCCCAGCCGGAATTGCAGATGGTCAGCTTTACCATCACCGAAAAGGGATACGACCCCAAGTTCGCGCGCGCGCCCGGCTCGCTGATGGGCACGCTGGCGGATCTGCTGCGCCACCGCATGCGCGCCTGCGGCGCGCCCATTGCCCTGGTCAGCATGGACAACTGCTCGCGCAACGGCGAAAAGCTGCAAAACGTGGTGGAAATGCTCGCCGGGGGCGACGCGGAATTCTCCTCCTATTTGCGCGAAAAGGTCACCTTCCCCTGGACGATGATCGATAAGATCACCCCGCGCCCGGATCCGCGCGTGGCCGAAATGCTCCGCCAGGACGGGTTTGAGGACACGGACATCATCGTCACCGCGCACAGGACGTATACCGCCGCCTTCGTGAACGCCGAAGAAAAGGAATACCTCGTGATTGAGGACAATTTCCCCAACGGCCGCCCCCCACTGGAAGCCGCGGGCATCTATTTTGCCGGCCGCGAAACCGTTTCCAATGTGGAGCGCATGAAGGTGACCACCTGCCTGAACCCGCTGCACACCGCGCTGGCCGTGTTTGGCTGCGTGATGGGCTACGAAACCATCTGCGCGGAAATGGGCGATCCGCTGCTCAAAAAGCTGGTGGAGCGCATCGGTTATGTGGAGGGCCTGCCCGTGGTGGTCTCCCCCGGCATCATCGATCCCAAGACGTTCATCGATGAAGTGGTGAACGAGCGCCTGCCCAACGTGTTCCTGCCCGATACGCCCCAGCGCATCGCCACCGATACTTCGCAAAAGCTGGCCATTCGCTTTGGCGAAACCATAAAGGCGCACGTGGCGCGCGGCGATGTGGACGCGCTGGTGGGCATCCCGCTGGCCCTGGCCGGTTGGTTCAAGTACCTCTCCGGCGTGGGCGACGATGGCGCGCCCTTCGCGCTCAGCCCGGATCCGCGCCTGCCGCTGTTTGAGGAGCCGCTCACGGCGGAAAACGCCGGCCGCCTGATCCCGCCCGTGCTGCGCGATACGAGCATCTTTGGCCTCAACCTGGAAGAAGCCGGCCTGGCGGAGCGCGTTCTGGGCTACGCGCAGGATATGCTGGCGGGCACCGCCCGCGCCGTGCTCGAGCGCGAACTCAAGGACTGACTAAAGAAAGCAAAAAAACCGGCCATTGCGGAATTTGCGTCCGCAATGGCCCTTTGCACGGATCAAAAACTACACTTTTGGAATCAAGGGGAAAAACGCGCTTTCCAGCCAGCAATCCGCACAGCTGCGGCATTCGCAGGAAAACGCCCTTTGCCGCAGCCACTCGGGGACGGCTAGCGCGCTCCCGTCCATGTCGAGAAGGGGCTGGATCCATTCTCGAACCGTTTTCTCCACGGCCCGGCGTACCAGCGCGGGATCCATGAGTTGCCAGTCGATGGATCCGGTAACGCCGGGCGTAACATCGCAGTACAGGCAAACCCGCGATGCGGTGCGGTGGAAAAGGCAAAAGCGCAGATAGTATGTGTCGGAATGGCTGGACTTTTGCGCGTGAAAATCCATCACCGCGCAAGCGCGGTAGGGAAGCAGCCAATGGTTGCTCCTTTTCTGAAAACCCAGCGGCTTTAGAAAATCGGTGATATTCTGCAAAAACGCCTGGCGCAGCTTTTGGGATTGCGCGCGCACGGCTTCTTTCCCAGCGGCCGTCCAGGCGTCGAATTGGGCAAATGCTTCCGCGAAAAAAGCCTCGAACTCCGCATCGCTCGCCACCCGGCGGACAAAGCGCAGGGCGCAACTGCCGCTGTCTCCGCCCCATTGCGCGAGATGCTGGAGAAAGCCCTCTGCCCTGCCGGCAAACGCACAGCCATAAAAGAAATAGGACGACGAGGGCGTTTCGGGAAAAACCGCTTCGTACTGCCAACCCATTTTGAGATGGATAAGCAATACGAACGGCCCCCGCACGAGATAAAAACTGGTTCTGCGCTCCGCAGCCTGCCCCATGCGTGCGCGCAAAATTTGCCCGGCCTTTTGCGTCCATTTGTTCATGGCAATCCTCCGCAAAATATGAAATGGGCATTGCAGGGAACCCGTTATGCAAAGGGGATTGGTTTTGCGCGTGCAACATTCGATAAATGTGGTTATGCAAAAGAACCCGCCTTTTCACAGGCAGGTTCCTGGTGGGGTTAAATGGGCTCGAACCATCGACCTTTACGATGTCAACGTAACGCTCTAACCAACTGAGCTATAACCCCAAACGCATAGAATAGTATACACGATAAAATGCTGTTTGTCAATCCCAAAAGCAAAAAAATTTGCATTTTTACACATGGGCGCAAAAGAGGCGCATTCACCGCCTTGTTCCGCGACGCCCGGCAGCGCGTGATTGGCAGATTTCAGGGGATTGTCCTGCCTGTTTTGGGCACAATAGGCGCAGGAGGCGGCGATATGGTGTATGCGGCGGCGGTTGCGGCGGCGTTGTTTTATGCGGCGAATGTGCCGCTGTGTTTTGCATTTTTTGTGCGCGCGGAGGGCGGCATGCGAGTGGGAATTGGGCTGCGTCCCTTTTTGCGCGGCGCGGCACTCTCTCGCGCGCGGGCGGGAGAAATTCCCAGGCCTTCGCCGCGCAGGGGCGCGGCGCGCCTGCCCGCCAAATTTTGGCTTTTTGCGGCGCTGGAACTCTTGCGGCGCATAGAGGCCGTGCGCGTGCGCGCGCGGCTGGGCACGGGCGACGCGGCTTCCACCGCGCTGTTGTGCGGCGCGCTGCAGGGGATTTTTTCCTGCCTGGGCCGGGCGGACATCGCCCCGGCATTTGAAACAAAGGCGCTGGAAGCCTCGGGTATCGTAGAGATTCGCGCGGGGAATATTATTCGCGCAATGGCGGCGGCGGGCTTGCGCGCCCGCCCATGGGAAAGGAAGAAGGAAAATGGAAAAGCATCCGATTGAGAACATTATGGCCGCGACGCTGGAAAACATCCGCGACATGGTGGACGTGAACACCGTGATCGGCGAGCCGATCCCCACCAGCGAAGGATCGACCATCATCCCGCTTTCGCGCGTGAGTTTCGGGTTTGTGGCAGGCGGCGGCGAATACGCGCAAAAAGCACAGCCCGCAGCCCCCTCTCTCCCGTTCGCGGGCGGCACGGGGGCGGGCGTTTCCGTGCAGCCAATGGGCTTTCTGGTGGTGGGCAAGGAAAGCGTGCGCCTGTTGCCCGCGCAATATTACGCGCCGGTGGACCGCATGATCGAGCTCGCGCCACAGCTGATGTGCGAAATCAAAAACGCGCTGATGAAATGGTGCAAAAAAGACGGCGCGGAAAACGCCGCGCAGCCGCCGGTTCCTCCGGCATCTTAAGCGCATCCGCTATGGCCGCGCGGGGGCTGCGAAAGAACAGCAAAAGTTCTTTCGCAGCCCCTGCTTTGGTATATAATGCTCTTGCGGTATAGTTTTCATTGCGAGTAAAGGAACATACATCCGTGTCCATGGGAGGTCATG
>DVJN01000043.1 GCA_018716755.1 Candidatus Alectryocaccomicrobium excrementavium | reverse complement strand
ACGTGCAATTCCAGAACACCGGCCTGACCACCGATGAAATCGTTTCCTTCCAGCGCAAGGTGCGCGCGCTGCTGCCCAAGCTGAAAAAAGGCTTTGACGAGCAGTGGACGCAACTCATGGCCTCAGAGCGGTTCGACGTGGAAGCGGACATGGCGGTGGTGAGCCAGCTTTTGCATACGGAGGGATTGACATGGGAAACAAAAGCCGACGAATCGGCCTGATCCTTTTGCTGCTGGTCATCGCGGCGGTGGGCGTGTATCTGCTGCTCACCAGCGGCCCGGAAACCGTGCGGTTGCGCGGCTATGTGGGCGGGGAGAAGATCGGCCTGCTGGAAGACGAGGAAGTGCAGGACATCCTCGAGCGCGACCATCACGTCGTCCTGGACTACGCCAAGGCCGGTTCGCTGGACATGGTCACGGCGGACCACACGGGCCGGGATTTCCTCTTCCCTTCCAGCCAGAACGCGCTGGAATACTATCAGCAGGTGTGCGGCTCGCCCGCCAAGAGCGAGATCATCTTCAACACGCCGCTGGTGCTGTATACCTATCAGCCCGTGTTGGAGGCGTTTTTGGATTGCGGCATGGTCGCCGAACAGAACGGCTGCTACTATATGGATATGGCAGCGCTGGTGGCCGCCATCGAGCAGGGCACAAAATGGGCCGATCTGGGCCTTGCGGAACTGTATGGCACGGTGGCGGTGAATACCACGGACCCCGTGCGCTCCAATTCCGGCAACATGTTCGCGGGGCTTTTGGCCAACGTGCTGGTGGGCGGCGTGGCGGACGAACGCAGCGTGGAGGCAGTGCTCCCCCGCTTGAAAGCGATATTTGAAAGGCTGGGCTATATGGAATCGTCCTCTGCCGACCTGTTCGACCAGTTCTTGAAAACGGGCATGGGCGCGAAGCCGCTCATTGCCGCCTACGAAAACCAGCTTTTGGAATTCGCGGTGGAAAACCCCGAGGATTGGGCCATCCTCAAAGACCGCATTGTGATGGTCTATCCCGCGCCCACCGTGTGGTCGTCGCACATCTACATCGCCATGGACGAGGCGGGCGCGGCGGGCATCGACGCGCTGATGGATCCCGCAGTGCAGCGCCTCGCCTGGGAAAAGCACGGCTTCCGCACGGACGTTTCCAGCACGAACGAGCAGCTCCAGCGCTTTGGCGTGGAGCACGTCGCCGCTTCCATCACGCAGGCCGTATCCATGCCCAGCTACGAAACCATGGAGCGGATTATCGACGCGCTTTCCTAGCCCGCGGCCCTTGCAAATGGGGCGCCTGCGCCGCATGGGCGGATTGTGCCGCCCGCGCAGCCGCAAAGCGCCCCTGTGCTATCCGCTCGTTCGCGTTGCGCGCTCCAGCAGCGTGCCGTCTGCATCGCTGATGGTGCCCACCACATAGGTGCGGTATTCATAGCCGGGCGTCACCGTCCGGCTGCCGCCCGCCATGGCGACGCCATTTACCTGAGAATCCGACCAGGTGGCAATGGTTTGCCAGCTGCCATTCACTTTGCGCTGGAGATATACCGTAACGCGGGCGGTGTAGTTGGCAGAAAAGCTTATTGGTATAACTTCGCCATCGCTATATGCTGTGCCGTCCTCTATATCCAGATACGCAGCAATAGATTTCATGTGCGAATACCTATGCTCAAAGTCCGGCTCTGCCGACGCAAAACCGAAAAGGGAGAGTACACAAAACAGGCACAATACCACGGCGCAACGTTTCATCATGGCTGATTCCTCCTATCAGTTTTCTATATTATAAAATGAGCAAACGGCATTTTCCGGGCAAAAAACAAGAGGATTTTACGTAAATATTACGCATAAGTCATCCATTATTGTGCCTCAATCATGCACACCCCGCGTGCAACCTTCAGAGCCTCTTCTTTGGGCTCATCTAACTGTAGGATGAAATAGTCTTTGCCTTTGCTCCACACAATGGAGGTGCCAACCTCGTCCTCCAGCACAAGGGCGGTTTCTCCGTTTACACTCTCATATGTAACGACTTTATCTTCGCTGTCGATGTTGATTGTTAAATGTTCGTCTCCTTCGTGAAATGTCAACGCCTTACTAGCTTCATTTAGATATAATACTCCTACGCCACGCAATAATACTTGTTCAACTTGATACCCTTCCGGAATGTAGGAAAGATAATATCCACCGTTCCATCCATCAGGAACCTCAATGGTGGCGCCCTCCTCCACTATGCCAATTTCGGCATATTCATCGTTGATTTGAATCAAAAAGCGCACCACACTGGCGCGAACGGATTCTATATTCGCCACGGCAAGTGGCGTAGCGATGCAGATCACCAGCAAAATGCAGGCGGCGATTTCTGCAATTTTAGGCACATAGCGCCGGATCTGCGCCTTGCGAGCGGCGCGGCGCCGCCCCTTTTCCTGCGCTTGCCATTTTTGCAAAAACAGCGCGTAGGCCCGCTCGGCTTGCGCCGCATCGAGCTCCATGCGTTCGCTTTCCGCAATCAGCGCTTGCGTATCCTCCATTTCCCGCAGCTTGAGGGCGAGCCCCGTCAGGCAATCGCAATATTCTTCCTCCAGCATATCCCAATAAGCGCGATGGTCTTTCACGAATTCCCTTCCTCCTTGCATATAGCCGCCCTGATTTTGCTCCGCGCGCGGCTGAGATATTTATGTATGCTTTCCTCCGAAAGCCCGGCGATGCTGGCAATTTCCCTGTAATTCTTGTGCTTTTGCGAATACAATATGAGCACAAGGCGCTCCTTCTCTGGCAGGGAATCAATTGCCCGCAGAACGGCGGATAGCTTTTCTTTCAGTTCCACCGAT
>DVJN01000042.1 GCA_018716755.1 Candidatus Alectryocaccomicrobium excrementavium | reverse complement strand
CGGGAGCAAATGCTTGCATTTGCGGAGAAAAATACTTTCCCGTCCCGATTGCTGGCCGTCGAAGCCCGCGAAGCGGTGCGTAGACAAGCAATCGGGAAATCTCGTTGGCAAACCGCAGGTTTGTCAACGATCAGAGAGCGCGCCGCCCCGGATATGGGGCGGCGCGCTCAGTTCGTTGGCAAACCAGGTTTGTCAACGATCAGAGGCTGTTGACTTTGTCAATATCCTGAGCGTTTTTGTCTTGAAAATGCTTTCCTCATCTGCTATAATCATATGTGGCAAAATATGAAAGGGGTGCGTATTGTTGAAACGTTGGATGGGTTTGCTGCTGGCGCTGGCGCTTTTGTGCCCGTGCCTGGCGCTTGCGGAGGCGGCGCAGCCGCGCACGGAGACCGGCCGTCAGGCAGCCGCATATATGGATGAGGCGGGCGTGAACTACCAGTTGGATACTTCCACGGAAGACGACGTGTTTATCCGCGCCTTTGCTCCCTCCAAGGCCGAGGGCGTGGATTCGATCATCGTCGGCGCGCTCGTGAACGACGAGCGCGTGGCCTTCGAAACCACCACGCTGGTCACGGCGGACACGTCGGACATGGCCGCGCTGTATCAGGCGCTCAACGCCATCAACGCGGACGCCGCCTTCGTCCGCTTTGTCCTCAACACGAACGACGGCAGCATCATCGCGCGCATGGAGCTGCCCGTCCTGGGCGGCGAGGATTTTGGCTACGTGATGGAACGCTACATGCTCGCCGTCGCGGGAGCTGTCGATGACAGCTACAACGCGCTGGCAGCGCTGGCCTGAAAAAGGAGGGGATGACGATGAAAAAACTGTTTTGCCTGCTCGCCTGCGCGCTTTTGACGCTGGGCGCGTGCGCTCTGGCCGAGGGCGGTCAACTGCCCCTGGCGGCGTCACTGGAAGCCTATCTGCCCTCTGTGGGACATCCCTTCACCGCCAGCGACGAGGATGGAGACGGCTACAACGACACCTTCATGATCTCCTTTGACGACGGCCAGGGTACGACCATCGAAGCCTGGTGCCAGTGCTTCGACGGCATCGCCCGCGTGATCTGCGATATGGGCGCCGTGGGCGCGGATGCCGGCGCGGAAACCGTCTGTCAGGTCGTCAACGTGCTCAACGCCAACTCCGATTTCTGCCGCTGGTGGTTCGACGAGGAAGCCGGCGTGGTGCGCGGCACGCAGGAAATCTATGACGCCGTGGGCGACGATTTCGGCGCCTACGCCTTCTACTACATGAACAACATCGCCATGGATGTGTATTACACCCGGGCGGAGTTTTTGGAGCTGGTGGGGTAAGGGCGAAAAGGCGTTGAAGCCAGCCCCGTTTCAAGTCGCAGCGCCTGGTGGAGTCCAACGTGGGTTGCGTGGAAACCACGATTCCAGCGCGCCGCCCCGGATATGGGGGCGGCGCGCTCTCAGCTTGTCAAAAAGCCGTTGGCCAGGGGTTGCGAAATTTTTGCTGTTTTTTCGCAGCCCTATCAACTGCACTGCGAAATCAGCCACGCGCGCTCAAAACGCCGCGATAGCAAATCTTCCCTGCGAATGTAGAAATACAGGTTGCCGCCATCGCCAAACATCAATTCGAAATCCCCGCTTGCAACCGGGCCCAGCTGGAACAGCAGCAGCCAGTTGTCCAGCGCAGTCTGTTTGGCGCGCCGGTAAACCTCGTCCGGCACATCGCGCCAGTCGCCCAGATAATATCCCCGGGTAACCAGTTCGCATTCCACGGCCATGTTGTTTTGCAAAATTTCCGGCCAGCCCAGCAGGCGGGAGTCGTCCTCCGCCGCTTCACCGATCAGCGCGTCGCGCGCTTCCTCAAAATCCTCCGCACCGGCATCCGGCCAGGCCAGTTCAAAATCCTCCCATTGCGGATAGAAGAACGCCTGCCGCGCGCCAATGTGCAGGGCGGGAAAGCGCGCTTCCTGCGACAGATCCGGCGGATATTCCGCCGGGGCGAGCGCAGCCGCGTCCTCAAACCAGAACACCCGGGCGCAGCCCGCGTCCTGGGGATCGAACCCCCAGGGCTGGCTTTCCACCTCGTAGAAAAAAGCGAGCACGCCATGATCGGGCAGGAGATGGCCTGCGTCGAACGGCCGCATTTCTTCCAGCGCAAATTGCGCCAGGAAGGCGAGCGGGCGGTTCTTCTTTTCCCCATCTTCCAGGCCGGTTCCCTCAAAACAGGGCCACACAAAGCCGGGCGGCACATCCGGCCTGCCGCCAAAGCGCGTTCCGCCGCATCGGTAAGGTTCTTCGTCCGCGATTTCCAGCGCAATGCCGCTTCGGCGCAGGCGCGTGAGCAAATCCCGCATGTCCATATCATCGCCTCCGTTTTATATCGTTTGCAGGCTTATAATACCACACCTGCGCGGCTCTGGCAAGGGCAATTCCCCACCCGGCACAGTCCGCAAAGCGCACAAAATTTCCTGGCAATCCAGCTTGACGGCATCCCAAATGCGTGATACAATAAACGGGCATATCGATCAGCTTTCCCGGCCTCCCGATGCAAAAAGAGGAGGACGGTTTCATGCGGCATTCTGCGCTGAATATCATTTATGAAAATCCCATGCCCCATCTGCGGGCGGTCAATTCCTGCTTTCCCTGGGTGTGCAGGCGGAAAGACGGCGCTTTGCTGGCCTCGCATCAAATGGGGCAGGCGTTTGAGAGCGTGGACGGCACGACGCATTTGTCCATCAGCAAAGATGGCGGCCTTACGTGGAGCGCGCCCTGGCGGGCGTTTGACAAGGCGGGGGAAGACCCGGTCATGACGGATTGCGGAAAGGCCTGCGCATTGCCGGACGGGCGCATCGCCATGCTCGGCTATCAATATTTCCGCTATGACCACGATCTGCCGCTGGGCAACGCGCAGACCGGGGGATTGCTGGAAGACCAGATTTACATTGCCTATTCCGAGGACGGGGGGCGGACCTTTGGCGAGCGCACGCCCATCGCCTGCGCCTGGGGGAACCATGCCGAGGCGTCGGCGCCGCTGTATATCCTGCCCGACGGCAGCTGGGCCACGCCCATCACCGGGTTTCCGGATTGGGAGGGGAATATGACCTCGCCGCGCTGCGGGCGCTTGCTCCGCAGCGGCGATTGCGGCAAGACCTGGAGCGACAGCGCGGTTTGCATGCGCTTCCCGGGCGATCAGGTTTGCTGCTTTGAGCAGCGCATGTGCATTCTGGAAGATGGAACGCTCCTGGTCATCGCGTGGAACGAGAACGCCGTCACGGGCGAGCGGATGAACAACCATTACACGATCTCGCGCGACAACGGATGGCATTTTTCCGCGCCCATGGATACGGGCATTCGCGCGCAGGCCTCCTCGGTGCTTGCCATTGGCGGCAACCGGATCCTTTCCCTCCATGCCGTGCGGCGCGATACGGCGGAGCCGGGAATTTACGCCTGCATGGCGGATCTTTCCGGGGGAGAATGGAAGACAGAGCGGTTTGAGCGGATATGGAGCCCGGCGCTGCCGGTCAGCCGCGCGAAGGGAATGGCGGAAATTTTCGCGTATCTCAAATTCGGGCAGCCCGGCGCATGCCTGCTGGATGAGAATACGGCGCTCGTGTTCTTTTGGAAATGCGAAGAAGGCGTATACAAAACCTGCTGCATGACGCTGGACATCGATCGTTAGAGCGCTTCTGCTTGTCAAAAACCCCGGGGAGAGCGCTCCGCAGTGTTCCGTGCCTGCGCACTTCGTGTGCTCGGCACTTCAGCCCTTCGGGCCTTCACCTTTTTGCAAGCATTGGCATCCACAGTTCGCAATCGTCGATCTGCATCGCTCGCAAGCTCGCTTGCAGCTCTCGTTGCTCACTGGGCTCACTTCGGCCTGTTTCGTTCCTCAATTCGCAATAGTCGCCTTGCTACGCTGCCGCTTGCAAGTCTCCTTTGCTCATTGGACTTCTGCTTCGCCTGTTTCGCGCACTGCGCGCGGCGAAGCTCCGTCCCACAGGCGGCGGCCTCCGTGCGCCCCGCAAAAAATACCAGAAATGACGTACAC
>DVJN01000041.1 GCA_018716755.1 Candidatus Alectryocaccomicrobium excrementavium | reverse complement strand
TCTTTTTCCGCACGTCGCGCGCTGGGCATGGCAGTACCTCACAATTGCATTATACTTTCGATATGTTAGAATGTCTACTTCCTTTTGAGGCCTTCTTTCCTTTCTCCATTGGTCTCCCTGTTAACAAACATCGCCATGAAACCACCTGCGGCGGGAAAACAAACGGGAAATTTGTGAAAGTAAGTTATACCACGGATATAAACGGCAAAGCTTGAAAGAGGCGGCCAGATATGCTATGATGATGTAGGATGGGAGAGTGACCAGGATGGAACTTCGTACGCTGCGCTATTTCCTTGCCGCCGCGCAGGAAGAAAACATAACCCGGGCCGCGGATATGCTGCATGTGACGCAGCCAACGCTCAGCCGCCAGATGATGGACCTGGAGCGGGAACTGGGCGTGACGCTGATGCTTCGGGGTAAAAACGGCCTGACGCTGACCGACGACGGCATCTTTTTCCGCCAGCGGGCGCAGGAGATCGTCGATCTGGCAGACCGGCTGGAAAAGTCCTTTGTGGAGCGGCAAAGCGACATCAGCGGCATGGTCGTCATTGGCGCTTCCGAAGTGGCAGGCGCCCAGACGCTGGCCAGGCTCATCAAAGCGTTTTCCGAAAAATATCCCGCGGTGCAGTTCACGCTCTACAACGAAAATGTGGACAGCATCAAAGACCGCCTGGATAAGGGGCTGGTAGACCTCGGCCTGCTTCTGGAACCCATTGATGTGACCAAATTCGATTATGTCCGCCTGGCGCAGCAGGATACCTGGGGCCTGCTGGTGCGGGACGATCATCCGCTGGCCGAAAAGGCATCCCTTACGGCGGAGGATGTGATTGCCTACCCGCTGATCCTGCCGTTGCGGGAAAGCATCCGGGCAGTAATTTTGCACTGGTTGAAGTGCGGCGAAAAGGAACTGAAGATCCCCATGTTTTACACCCTACTTTCCAACGCCGCCCTGATGGTCGCGGAAGGGCTGGGGTGCGCCTTTTGCATGGATGGCGCGCTCGCCCTCCGCAGCGATCCGCGCCTGCGCTTTATTCCTCTGGAGCCGCGGCGGATGACCCACAGCGTATTGGTATGGAAGAAGAACAACCTGTTTTCACCGGCCACCTCCCTGTTCATTCAGGAGATCAATATGATGCGCGCAAGAATGGAGTAGGACAGCCGCATTCGTGCCTTCGGCGGGAGCATGCCGCCGAAGGCGTTTTTGCGCCTATCCATACATATTGCGCATATTTGTCAATAAGCAATAAGTATTGGACATAGTGCCACGCGCGCTTTATAATATCCCCCAGAGAGCGGGCCGGCGCAAAGCTGCGCGCGGCGCAGAATGGAGATGATAAGTTGCGCAGGCCGGGGCGGGAGCGCTTGCCTACTATGAGCCCTGGGGCGACGTGGTGTTCTTCTACGGGGATTACAGCGAAAACCCGCGGCTGTTCGAACTGGGGCAGGCCGTTTCCGGCGGGGAATTGGTAAGCGCAATATCCGGGACGATCACCATAGAAGCGGTAGAATGATCAGGAGGGGATCCAACGATGGATAGAAAAGAACGTACAGAACAGAAAATGCAGGAGCTGTTCCACAGCCATGCCGCGGGGAATGAAGGAACCGACGGCGAGTTCATGCAGATCCTGCAGGGGTATATCTTTGGGGACGTATGCTACACCGGCAGCCTCGACAACCGCATGCGGGAGCTGGTCACGGTTACGGTGCTGACCACGCTGAGCGCGCTGCCCCAGCTCAAAGCCCATGTGCAGGCCAGCCTCAACGCCGGTTGTACGCCGGTGGAAATCCGCGAAGCGATCTACCAGTGCGCGCCGTTTATCGGCTTTCCCAAGACCCTCAATGCCATCGGCACGATGAATGAGGTGTTCGCTGGGAATGGCATCGAATTGCCCCTGCCCAGCCAGAAGACTCTCGCTGGCGAAAGCGAGGACGAGCGTTACCGGAAGGGGCTGGAGATTCAGGCTCCCCTCTACGGGACGGAGATCGCCGGCCGCTACACCTGGCTGCCCGGAGAATTTGCCCAGGCGGTGCCGCGCTTTTTGACCGAACTGTGCTTCGGCGACTTCAACACCCGCACTGGATTGGACGGCAAGACCCGCGAATTGCTCACTGTGGTGCTGCTGGCGGCGCTGGGCGGCGCGGAAGTGCAGTTAAAAAGCCATGTGCGGGGCGCGCTGAAGGCGGGCAGCGCCAAGGAAGAAGTGGTCTGCGCCCTCGTCCACGCCAGCGGCTATATGGGCATTCCCCGCCTGTTCAACGCGCTGAATGCGTGCAGAGAGGTATTGGAAGCGACAGCGTAAAGGAGAATGCGGCCATGAAGATCATACTTTTGGAGGGCAGCCCCAACAAAAACGGCTCCTCCAACCTGCTGGCGGACTGCTTCCGGCAGGGCGCTGAGGAAGCCGGGCACAGCGTGGAGATCGTGGATGTGGCCCACGCCAATATCCATCCCTGCACCGGCTGCATCCGCTGCGGCTACGAAGGCCCCTGCGTGCAGAAGGACGGCGTGGAGGCCATCCGCAAGAAGATTCGCGACGCCGATATGCTGGTATTTGTCACGCCCTTGTACTACTACGGGATGAGCGCCCAGCTGAAGACCATGATCGACCGTTTTTGCGCGTTCAACAGCTCCATCCAGCGCAAACACATGAGATCGGCGCTGCTCGCCGTGGCCTGGAACAGCGGCGATTGGACCTTTGAGGCGCTGGAGGCGCATTACAAAACGCTGGTGCGCTACCTGAACCTCACCGACATGGGCATGGTGCTGGGCTACGGCTGCGGCACGCCTTCCATGACGCAGCATTCCCAGTATCCCCAGCAGGCGTACAACCTTGGCAATCGATTGAAATAACAGCAAAGTGGGCGGGCAGGCGGACTGCACGCCCCTTTTTATTGCCTGAAACGCGCTGGGCGCAAACGGCTGTCCATGGCCAAAGGAGCGATACGCCGCCAATCCATTCTCAATCCGTATTGATAGTGATTAAAAATAAGTATTTTACATACTTCCCGTCTTTTGCTATACTGTAGCCAGAGAAAAACGAACGGCGATCCGCGAGGAAAAACGCCTCCTTGCGCCAGTGCGCCGCCCGTTTGGATCGACAAACAAAAAGAAAGGAAGTTCCTGATCATGAAGAAGATGCGGATGTTTCTCTCGTCCGCCGTGCTGATCCTTACCCTGGCCATCGGCTGTTGCCTGACCGCCTATGGCGAGGCCGCCGCTTCGCCGTCCGCCACGGAAGCGCCGGAAACGCCCGGGGCGGAAGCTGGCAGTGATACGCTGATCGCCTATTTCTCCTGGTCCGGCAATACCGAGCAGGTCGCGCAGATCATTCAGGCCGCGACCGGCGCAGACGTATTCAAAATCGAACCGGCAACGCCTTATACGGACGGCTATAACGCGCTCTTG
>DVJN01000272.1 GCA_018716755.1 Candidatus Alectryocaccomicrobium excrementavium | reverse complement strand
AAGCCGCCGTGCTGCGAATGCAGCACGGCGGCTCGGTTTTAGCTGTTTCCTTCGGTAAGCGGCGCATTGGTCGAGCCGGGATCCACGCCGGTATCGTTCACATCGCCGGCATTTTCGTCCAGCGGGGCCGTGGTGGCCGCGCCGCCTTCCAGGCTGCCGGGCATATCGGTGGCCAGTTCATCCAGCGCGCCTTCCACGGGGTTGTCCGCACCGGCGGTAGCGGTGGGCGCAAGCGTAGCGGTCGGGCTGGGCTGCGCGGTGCCGCCGCCACTGTTCCAGCAGCCCGAGAGCGCGATGGTGGTGGCGAGCGCGAGCAAAATCAGCGCAAATCGTTTCATGAATAACTCCTCCCTGGGCGTCTGGCGCAATCCGGCGGCAAAATGGCCGCGGTGGCCGCGCCCGGATATTTTTTGGGGCTATCCTTTATTATGGTAAGGGGCGGGAGAAAATACGCATGTAGGCAAAAATTTTCTCATTTGACCGCATCTCGCCGCAATTTTTGTAGAAACGATTGGCCGCGCGCAAAACAGCGCTATGCCTGGCCATTTTCCAGATCCGCGTCCCACAGGGCGGAAAACGCGTCCGAAGGCATGCGCCAGTCCGCGCGGGGCGAGAGGGAAACCGAGCCGACCTTCGGCCCATCGGGCAGGCAGGAGCGCTTAAACTGCTGCTGGAAGAAGCGCCGCAGGAAGGTCTTTTCCCACCTGAGGATCGTCTCGTCATCGTACTGTCCGGCAAAGGCGATTTTCGCCAGGCGCAGGGCCTTTTTGGGCGACTCGCCGCGGCGGACAATGTGATAAAGCATGAAATCGTGCAGCTCGTAGGGACCGACGATATCCTCCGTGCGCTGGGCGATCACGCCGTCCACCGGCGGCAACAGTTCGGGGCTCACGGGCGTATCGAGCACATCGAGCAGAGCTTCGCGCAGCAGGGGATTTTCCGCGGCGTCGGCCACATAGCGCACCAGATGGCGGATCAGCGTCTTGGGAATGGAGGCGTTCACGCCGTACATGGACATGTGGTCGCCGTTGTAGGTCGCCCAGCCCAGCGCCAGCTCGGAAAGGTCGCCCGTGCCCACCACCAGGCCGCCGCGCTGGTTGGCGATGTCCATCAAAACCTGGGTGCGCTCGCGCGCCTGGGCGTTTTCATAGGTCACGTCGTGATCGTCGGGCGAGTGGCCGATGTCGCGCAGGTGGGTAAGCGTGCTCTCGGCGATGTTCACCTCGATGAGCTGCGCGCCCAGCCCTTCAGCCAGCTTGAGCGCGTTGGCGTGCGTGCGCTCCGTGGTGCCAAAGCAGGGCATGGTCACGGCTACGACGCTGCCTTCGCCCAGCCCGGCCAGGCGCGCGGCGCGCGCGGCCACGATGAGCGCCAGCGTGGAGTCCAGCCCGCCGGAAACGCCGATTACCGCGCACTTCGCGTGCGCGTGCGCCATGCGGCGCGCCAGCCCGCCCGCCTGAATGCGCAAAATTTGTTCGCAGCGCTGCTCCCGCTCGGCGGCGTTTTGCGGCACAAAGGGCAGCGGCGCGACGGCGCGGGAAAGATCGAGCGCCTCCATGTGCAGGGCGAAGGGAATTTCGCGGTGCGGCTGGGCGGCTTCGCGGAAGGCGTTCATGCGGCGGCGCTCACTGGCGAGATAGGCGGCGTCCACATCGGCAAAGATCAGGCCGTTTTCCCAGCGGGATTCCGCCAGGCGCTCGCCGTTTTCGTAGATCAGATCGTGCCCGGCAAAGACGGAATCCATCGAGGATTCGCCCTGGCCCGCATCGGCATATACATAGCCGCACACCAGCCGCGCGGACTGGCTCTCCAGCAGCAGGCGGCGGTAGTCCGCCTTGCCCACCAGCTCGTTGGAGGCGCTGGGATTGGCGATGACGGTAGCCCCGGCCAGCGCATGCGCCACGCCGGGCGGGTTGGGCACCCAAAGATCCTCGCAAATTTCGATGCCCAGGCAGAATTCGGGCATGTTGATGCAGCGGAAAAGCAGATCCGCGCCAAAGGGCACACTTTCCCCATTGAGCACGATGTTCTCCGCCTGCGCCGGGCCAGGCGCGAAATGGCGCAGTTCATAGTATTCGGCGTAATTGGGCAAATGCGTTTTGGGCACCGCGCCCAGCACGCGTCCCTTGTGAATCACGGCCGCGCAGTTGAAAAGGCGGTTGCCCACCGCCAGCGGCAGGCCCGCAACGGTCACCACATCCAGCGCTTCGCTGGCCCGGCACAATTCCTCCAGCGCGTTCAGCGCGCCGCGCAGCAGCGTGTCCTTGAGCACCAGGTCGCCCACCGAGTAACCCGTTAAGCACATTTCGGGCAAAACGAGCAGCTTGGCGCGCCGCGCGTCTGCCGCCCGCATCATTTCGATGATGGCCCGCGCGTTTTTTTGCGTGTCTGCCAGAAAAACCTGCGGCGTCCCCGCCGCAATTCGAACGAATCCATCGTGCATGGCGCATGCCTCCCCAAGAATTCTTATGTATTGATTCCGCGCATTGACAAAGCATCGATCCGGCAGGATTCCAATCAAAAACGTTAGCGCAGGGCGGCGTAAACATCGGCCCCGCTGAACTGTGGCCAGCCTGCCCCCGCTACCGGTGAGAAGTCCTTTTTTGGCAGGTTGCAGCAAACCACGATTGTTATTATACCGCGTTTTGCGCCCGCATGAAAGAGCAGGAAAGGGAATTTGCGAAAAACTCTGGAAAAACTGCGGCCGCGGGCCGGGCAAAATGCCGCCTTGCCGCCGCCGTTTTCAGCGCAGCGAATCCGCGTGCGTCGTTTTCCCGGCCGAATGCTTTTTCTTCCCGCCACTATAGCGCTTGCTTTGATAATGCCCCGCGCCCGAAAAATGCGAAAAATTTTTCCCGGCCTATTGACAAATGCCGGAAGACGGTGTATACTATATCCTGCTTACGATATCTGGGTGTGGCGCAGTTTGGTAGCGTGCTTGAATGGGGTTCAAGAGGCCGGAAGTTCGAATCTTCTCACCCAGACCAGCAAAAAGCCTTGAAACCAGTGGGTTTCAGGGCTTTTGCTTTTGCTTTCGGGGTGCCGGTGTGATTGTATTGTTTCCCGCCGGTTTG
>DVJN01000271.1 GCA_018716755.1 Candidatus Alectryocaccomicrobium excrementavium | reverse complement strand
TTCGTCCAATCCTCGATGGCTTTCCCTTCGCAGGCGCAATTTCCATCCAGCCAGGAAAAAGGAGGAAGACGAATGAAACGAAGTTTCGCCATGATTCTGCTGCTATGCCTTTTGCTCTCCCCTGCCGCCCGGGCGATGGAAAGCGAAATCCCGCTCAGCACCGCGACGGAAAAAACGGATTTCCTGGGTATAAGCAGCGTCGCTTGCCTAGAAAATACCATTTACGCATTGACCTACGACGCGCTCTACACGCTCGACGAAAGCGGCGATTCCACTCGCTGGAAGCTGGATACAGCCACTCTCATTCCACAGGGCGCGGGCGACGGATTCTTCTCGCCCCTTGCCCTGCTAATCTTCGATGGCGCGCCACACGCGCTGGCGAGCCGCCTGCTCTATAGCGCGGATCGCAGCGAAATCGAGTTGTACGAATTGGGCCTATACGCTTTGCGCCTGGAAGAAGCCGCCCAAACCGTAGAATTCGAATTGACTTTGCCACTGGAAACGGACGACTGGGTTTCGTATGACAATGGACAAGCCAATCTGGAGCTCCCCGCACAACGCTTTTTCTCCACGGACGATTCGCTGTATGGCGTGCCCCGCTTTCTGGGCGCGGGAGAGAGCCTGCTGCGCTTTAGCCTTACCGACGGCACGCTCGAAACCATTGCCACGCCGCAGGGGGCCAGCCAAATTCTGCCTTACCAGGAAGGGAAACTGCTCGTGCAGATGGGCAATCCCGCCATGCTGCAGGATATGTCGCTGGCCGAATGGTCGCCGGACACCGGCGATGTGCAGACGCTTTGCTCCCTGCCTGCGGAATGGGAAGAAGCGCCCGGCTATCTGTATTTCCACGCGGCGGAAAACGCGGTATATTTGGCATATGACGGCGAACTGTACCGCATGCAGGATATGGATGCGGACAGCCTGACAGTGCTGGGATTCTCCAGCGTGCGCCTGGCCGAAACGACGCCCGTCCTGGCTGACGGCAACGCTCTGGTGGTGGCGGATGCGCAAACGCTCGCCAAAATCCCCCTCGATTCCTCCGCCCAGGAGAGGGAGCAACTCGTGGTATGCGGTTTGTGGCTGGATGACGCGCGCCTCGCCTTCCTGGCGTCGCATCCGGAAATCGACGTCGTGACGCGGGAGGAAAGCGGCATCAACGTGGCGCAAGCCCTCTCCACGCAGGATGCTTCCATCGATATTTACGCCCTGCCCGTGGAAAGCGCAGATTATAAGGCTGCCCTCAGCCGGGGCTATATGGTCAGCCTTTCCCAGAGCGAAGCGCTAAGCGGGCTGGTTGCTTCGCTCTATCCCCATCTGCGCGAAGCCGTGGCAAAAGATGGCGTGCCACTGGCGGTGCCCGTATTCGTGCAGATCAACAGCAACGCCCCTTCTTACGATCCCATTGCCTTCGAAAGCATCGGCCTCTCGCAGGAGGATGTACCCACAACCTGGCTGGAATTTCTGCGCCTCGCCGCACGCCTGCCGGAGATCCTGCGGGAATTTGCGGATATCAGCGCCTTCGACCCCAGCATGAACGCCCAAACCGCGCGCGCATTTCTGCTAAGCAGCGTCCTGGACGCCTACTGGGAGGACAGCGCACAGCCTGGCAATGCCCAAAAACTGGACACGCCCCTCTTCCGCCAGCTCATGGAGGCCTTTGAGGCCATTGATTTTGCGGGGCTGAACGCCACGGGCACGGTTGGCGAATCCACAAACGCGCCCTTCGTGGAGCACCGTGTGTTGTTTCCCACGCTTTCCGGCAGCCGCATCGCGCCCTCGGGCAACACAGAATACGCCTTATTCCTGTCCCTCAGTGAAGGAATGGAGCCCGTGTTCCTCACCCACCTGACGGCCGCCTTTGTGAACCCCTATTCGCAAAACGCCCAGGCCGCCATCGCGTTTCTGGAAACCGCGGTCAACGCGCTGGATAGCGAGCAGCGCATCTGCCTGCTGCCAGAGGAAAACGCGCCGGTGCCCAATCCTCAATACGAAGCTGAACTGGCGCGGCTCGACGGGCAAATCGCCGCCATGCAAGCGCAATCGCCCGAAACGGACGAAGAACGCCTGCGGCTGGAACAGGAGCTTGCCGCTGCGCGCAAGCAGCGCGAGCGCTACGCGCAAGAAAACCAGTTTTCCCTTTCGACGGAGGACATCGCCGCATTCCGCGCGCTGGATTCCCACTTCGTGCTGGCCCGCCACCGCTTTGGCCTGGAAAGCAGCCTATCCAGCGCGTTCTATCCCCAAATCGCGCTCTACACACAGGGCGAATGGGATCTGGAGCGCTTAATTGCCGAAATCGATCAGCGGCTTGCCATGGCGCAAATGGAAGGATAGCTGTGCCGCGCCGGGCTTGCCTGGCGCGCGCGCCCATTTTCGCCTGCGCAACACCCAATGTGCGGAAATTTCCCGCCTTGACACGCTACCAGAATCCTGCTAAAATGGGATTATCATGAATTGCGGAAAGGATGGGATTTGCGCGTATGGACGACACCGGCAGTAGCGACGGTGACCGAAGTAACCCGCTTTGTCCTCTAAATTCCTTTTCACGAAAGGCATAACCCGTGTTTGCACAGCAAAACGCGGGCTATGCCTTTTTGCGTTCAACTGATCCCGCCCAAGGGCGGTCAGAATATTCTTTTTGAAAGGAGTGGTTTTTCCTGGAGCAAAACCCGAAACGCTGCCCGGCCAGGCTGGGCGCGCGTTTTCCGGATTGCTCCACGCATTATGGACAACCACCGAAAAACGCCTTGGCACGCACAGACCCTCTCCGAAGTTTACCAGGCCCTGCGCACCTCCCCGGAGGGATTGAGCGATGCCGAGGCAGCGGAAAGACTTGCGCAAAATGGACGCAACGAATTGCGTCAGAAGCCCCCGAAAACCCTGCTGCAAATGCTGAAAGCGCAGCTTACCGATCCCATGGTGCTCATCCTGGTGGGCGCGGCAGCGTTCTCCGCCCTTTTGCGGGAATGGACGGAAGCATCCGTCATCTTTGCTATCGTCATCGTCAACGCGATCATCGGCATTGCCCAGGAAAAGAAGGCGCAGGCCTCTCTGGACGCTCTGCGCAAAATGAGCGCGCCCACTGCCCGCGTCCTGCGGCAGGGAGAAGAGAGCATCGTGCCCGCCAGCGAGCTGGTGGTGGGCGACGTGGTTCTGCTCAGCGACGGGGACATGGTTCCCGCGGATTTGCGCCTGATGGATTCCGCCAACTTGAAAGTGCAGGAAGCCGCCTTAACGGGCGAATCCCTGCCTGCGGAAAAGGAAGCAGAAACCGTCCTGCCCGAGGATTGTTCCCTGGGGGATCGCGCCAACATGGCCTACGCGTCCGCCATTGTGACCTATGGCCGGGCAACAGGCGTGGTGGCCGCCACGGGCATGCACACGGAAGTTGGCCATATCGCGGGCCTGCTGGAAGAACAGGACGATATGGATACGCCCATGAAGCAAAAGCTGAATGCGGTGGGCAAAACCCTGACCATCGTTGGCCTAATCGTCTGCCTTTTGATTTTTGCCATAGGCGCGCTATATCGCCGTCCCCTGGCGCCCCAGTTCCTCGTGGCCATTTCCCTGGCCATTTCCATCATTCCCGAAGGGTTGCCCGCAACGGCCACCATCGTGATGGCGCTGGGCGTGCAACGCATGGCGAAGAAAAACGCGCTGGTGCGCAAGCTCCCGGCAGTGGAAACGCTGGGCAGCGCCACAGTGATTTGCTGCGATAAGACCGGTACGCTCACCTTGAACAAAATGACGGTGACGCATATAGCGGTCAACGGCGATTTTGCCAGCGGCGTACCCACGCCCGTGCAAAATGCCGCCCAGCAACATCCGGCCGTATACCGGGAACTCGTGTACGCCGCCGCGCTCTGCAACGACGCAAGCTTCGACCCCGACCACAAGGGCGAAACCATCGGCGACCCCACTGAGGGCGCGCTGCTGCACATGGCGAAAGCGTTTGGCGTGGAGCACGAAGCGCTGGAAGACGCGTATCCCCGCGTGTTCGAGCAACCCTTTGATTCAGAGCGCAAGCGCATGACCACCGTGCACCAGATCCAGGGAAAACTCCTGGCCTATACCAAGGGCGCTGTGGATGAGCTGCTGCCACTGTGCACGCACATCCTCACTTCCAGCGGCGTGCAGCCCCTGACCGCCGCCGGCCGGGAATCCATTGCCAAGCTTTGCCTTGCCATGTCGGAAAGCGCCCTGCGCGTGCTGGGCTTTGCCATGCGCACCCTGCCCGCGCTGCCCACCGGCGATGGGGAAAACGTGGAATTTTCCATGACCTTCGTGGGCGTAGTGGGAATGATCGACCCGCCCCGCCAGGAAGTGGCGCAATCCGTGCGCGTTTGCCGGCAGGCCGGGATCCGCACCATTATGATCACCGGCGACCATAAGGTAACCGCCCTTGCCATTGCCCGGGAATTGGGCATTTACCAGGAGGGCGATGCGGCGGTTTCCGGCGATGCGCTGGATTCCCTCTCCGACGAAGAATTGGATAAAATTGTGAAATCGACCACGGTGTTTGCCCGCGTGTCGCCCGCCGATAAAATGCGCATCATCCAGAGCCTGAAGCGCGCGGGTGAGGTCGCGGCCATGACGGGAGACGGCGTGAACGATGCGCCCGCGCTGAAGGCGGCGGATATCGGCGTGGCCATGGGCGTTTCCGGCACCGATGTGGCGAAAGACGCCGCCGATATGATCCTGCTGGACGACAGCTTCACCACCATCGCCTACGCCATCAAAGAGGGCCGCCGCGTCTATCGGAACATCCAAAAAGTGATCCAGTTCCTGCTGGTGGGCAACATTGCGGAAATCCTCACCCTGTTTGTGGCCACCCTGTTGAACTGGGACGCGCCGCTCCTGGCCGTTCACATCCTGTGGGTGAACCTGGCCACGGCCACGCTGCCCGCGCTGGCCTTGGGCGTGGATCCCGCCAGCAAAAACATCATGAAGCACCCGCCCGTGAAATCCGGCACTCTGTTTGAAAAAGACCTGGTGCGCCGCGTCGTCACCCAGGGCCTGTTTGTGGCCGCGATGACCACTTGCGCCTATTGGCTTGGCGTGCGCATGGAGGGCCACGCAACCGGGCAGACCATGGCGTTTTGCGTGCTGGCTTTTTCCCAGATGCTGCGCGCTTTTAACCAGCGCTCCAATACCGAACCCATCTGGGTGCGCTCCGAAGGCGCCAATCCCTATCTGGTGCTTTCCTTCGCCATCTCCGCTCTGCTGATGGCCGGTATCCTGGGCATCCCTGCGCTGCGAGACGCGTTTTCCCTCACTTTGTTGCAGGGCGCGCAGTGGCTGGC
>DVJN01000270.1 GCA_018716755.1 Candidatus Alectryocaccomicrobium excrementavium | reverse complement strand
TAAAGGAGGAGCATCGGAATGGAGAAATTGCCTGTCAATCGCTTGATCAAACCGACCTTCTCCGATCGGGTATTTGATAGTATCAACTTGATCATTATGATCATCCTGCTGTTCGTGTTCGTCTGGCCGCTGTGGTTTGTGCTCATCGCATCCTTCAGCGATCCCAACGAGGTGTGGATGGGGAACGTGCTCCTTTGGCCGAAGGGCTTCAACCTCATGGCCTATGAGGAACTGTTCACCTATGGCCGCATCTGGACGGGGTATGGGAACACCATTTTCTATACCGTCGTCGGCACCATTGTGAACCTGATCATGACGATTTGCGCCGCTTATCCGCTTTCCAAGCGCAATTTCATGGCGCGGCACTTCTTTATCGTGCTTCTGATGATCACCATGTACTTTGGCGGCGGCCTGATCCCCACCTATTTGGTGGTCAACAAGCTGGGCCTGCTCAACACCCGCTGGGCCATGATCATCCCCGGCGCGTGCTCGGTGTATAACGTGCTCATCACCCGCACCTATTTCATGAGCAGCATCCCGGATGCTTTGCAGGAGGCCGCTACGCTGGATGGCGCGAATTCGTATCAGTATCTGGTGCGCATCGTGCTGCCCCTTTCCAAGCCGATCCTGGCCGTTGTTGGCCTGTATTACGCGGTTGGCCACTGGAACGACTTCTACACGGCGTTGATCTACATCACCAATGAAGACCTCCTGCCGTTGCAGTCCTTCCTGCGCGATATCCTGATGTCCAATAAGATGATGCTCAACAGCACGAGCCTGCAGGGCATGGATGCGGCTACCGCCGAGGCCCGCATGCAGCTGGCGCAAACGCTCAAATACAGCGTGATCATCGTTTCCACGGTGCCGGTGCTGTGCATCTATCCGTTCATCCAGAAGTACTTCGTCAAGGGCGTTATGATTGGTTCGGTGAAAGGATAAAAAAGGATTTTTTGAAGCGGGGCCTTTGCGGGCTCCGCTTTTTTGCGCAAAACGCGCGACGGGTGGCTTGAATTGCCCGCCGATCTGTGGTACAATACAGGCGGCGTGCTGCGGATGCTGGAAGTGCTGTTATCCTCGGAGCGAAAAGCGGAGGAGAAGATCAAAATTTTGGGCGAAGAATACGCGATCCGAATGAGCGAACCGGAGGAAAAGGAGGTGGCGCGAATGTGCAATTTGAGCCAGGGACTTGTGGAAAAAGGCATGGCGGAAGGCCTGGAAAAAGGTTTGGAACAAGGCCTGGAAAAAGGTTTGGAACAGGGAGCATTTCAGGCCATGCTGAGCAGCGTGAAAAATCTGATGGCCAACGTGGGCATGAGCGCCGCGCAGGCGATGGACGTGCTGGAGATACCAGCCGCCGAGAGAGACCGGTATTTCTTGGCATTGCAGTGACGGCGCCTGGATGGAATGCGCTTTTAAGGGACTATGGGAAAGCGGAGAATGGTTGGAAGGGAAAACAGATGGATACCATAAAGATTCACACGGGTGCGTGCAAAATGGTGGCGCACCGGGGCGTGAGCGGCCTGGAAAAAGAAAATACCATGGCGGCGTTTGTGGCGGCGGGCAACCGCAGCTATTTTGGCATTGAAACCGATGTACATAGAACCGGGGATGGGCAATATGTCGTGATCCACGATGGCGATACGGGGCGCGTGGCAAGGGAGAACCTTGTGGTTGCCCAATGCGGGCTGGAACAGCTGCGCGGGCTTTGCCTCAATGACATTCAGGATGGAACGCCGCGCGGCGATTTGCGCATTCCTACGCTGGAGGAGTATGCGCGCGCCTGCAAGCGCTATGGCAAGGCCAGCGTGCTGGAATTAAAAGACGATTTCACAAGCGCGCAGCTGGCGGAAATCATCGGGATCCTGCGCGCGGAAGATCAGCTCGACGCCGTGATTTTTATTTCCTTTCTATTGGAGAATTTGGTTCGCCTGCGCGAGATTTTGCCGGGACATGCGGCGCAGTATCTGGCCAGCCGCGTAGAGGAAGGAACGATTTCCGCCCTGCTGCGATACAGGCTGGATTTGGACGCGCATTATGCCGCCGTGGACGCGGCGCTTGTTAAGCGGTTGCACGAGGATGGCTTAAAAGTGAATTGCTGGACAGTGGATTCACCCATAGAGGCGGGGAACCTCATTTCGATGGGAGTGGATTACATCACCAGCAATATTTTGGAAGGCGGCGGCCATTGATGCGCCGCGCCAGGGAACCATGGGAAATCAATGGGATTGGCCCGCAAAGCTTCTTCGGAAAGGACTTTGCGGGCCAATTGTTGCGGTAGTGCGCAAGAGATAAGCGTGCGCGCTTTTTAGTCGCGATTGCGGCCAACGCCGGAGATGACCAGCAGGCGCACGAGCTGCAAAATGGCGGTCAACGCGCTGGCTACATAGGTGAGCGCAGCGGCGGATAACACCTTGCGCGCGCCAACGAGTTCGCCGGCGGCGAGATAGCCGCCGCTTTCCAGCGCTTGAAGGGCGCGGCGGCTGGCGTTGAATTCCACGGGCAGCGTAATGAGCGAGAAGAGCACTACCAGCGAAAAGAGCGCAATGCCCGCCATGATAAGCGGCTCAAAGCTGAAAATCAAGCCCAGGATCACGAGCGGCCAGCTCAGGTTTGAGCCGATGTTGACCGCGAACACCGAGGCGCTGCGCAGCATCAGCGGCGCATATCCATCGCGGTGTTGCAGCGCGTGCCCGGCTTCGTGCGCGGCGATGCCCAGCGCAGCCACAGAAGTGGAATGGTATACGCCCTCGGAAAGGCGCAATGCGAGCGCTCGCGGATCGTAATGATCCGTCATGCGGCCGCGCGTGGATTCGATGCGCACATTTTCGATGCCTTCGCGCGCAAACATTTCGGCCACCACGTCCGCCGCTGTGCGGCCGCCTTGCGTTGCCACGCGCGAATAGCGGTTGTACGCCGCGGACACGCGCGCCTGCGCAATGAGCGACAACACGATGGCCGGCACCAGGATGATCCATGTCCAATCCCACCAATAATAAAACATAAGGCTTCCTCCTTAGCTCTGATTGCGGGGCAGCTCAAAGTGGCATGCTTTATACTATTATAGCAGCGGTAAGGGGTAAAAATCCAGCCTTTGCGGAAAGAATATACCCGTTTCTTTCCAAAATGTCGCAATTGGCGCACGATTTTACAGATCTCTCTATGGAATGGCAGCTTTTTCCGCCTGATCAACACCCGATTTGCGCTGGACATGAACGGATCGGATCTTGTATAATAAAAGGCATACGTTGCATATATGATTAGAACGATATTTTGGCAATATAGCGCGGCCAGACCGGCCGCGGATAGGAGGCAACGGTGAATTATGAATCATATGCGCGGCGGACGCTGGCAAAGCTTCAATCGGCCAATGAGCTGTACGCCAAATGGATGCTTAAAAGGGTTGCTCATGTGAACCAGGTCGATGCACTGCAAACCCGGGAGCATCTGCGCCAACCGCCGGAGACGGGTTGGCAACCAATGGATTCCGGCGCCGCATGGGGCGGCGAATGGAACAATTTGTGGATTCGGGCGACGGTGAAGATTCCGGAGGCAGCAGCGGGCAAACGCGTATATCTGCGCCCGGATACCGGCGCGGTGGAAACGCTGTGTTTTTTGCGTGGCATGCCCTGCGGCATCATCAACAGCAAAAACCATTTTCTGGGCGGGGAACACAGCGCGGTATT
The DNA here is from genome assembly GCA_018716755.1 of Candidatus Alectryocaccomicrobium excrementavium. Classification (GTDB taxonomy): domain Bacteria; phylum Bacillota; class Clostridia; order Christensenellales; family Aristaeellaceae; genus Alectryocaccomicrobium; species Alectryocaccomicrobium excrementavium. The sequence continues at coordinate 7,572 of DVJN01000270.1, read as the reverse complement.
TCTCACGGAGGGCGCTCGGGCGGGCGAAGAATTTCCGGTCGCGTTTGAGTGCTATGCGGGGCACCATTGCCCGGGCACGCAGCCCTATGAAAACTATGGCTGCGATGAACCGGCTGAAGGCGCGTTTGCCCACGCGTTTCGCGGCCTGGATGTATTGGTGCTGGACGAAGCGGTACATCAAATGTGTTTCGACTTGATGGAAGTGCTGCAGGCGGCAGAACTGGATGAGGACAATTTTTTGCGCCGGCAGGCGCGCGCGGCGCTGGATAAGGTGTTTGTGGATCTGATTCAGGACCCGGCCAACCGAAGCGCGGAGGAAATCCACGCTTCGGCGCTGCGCTGCATCGCGGACATGGCGGATGTGCTCGCGCCGCGCGCGGGCAGCGATGAGACGCGCGGATTTGTGGGAATCACGGGGCATTCGCACATGGATACCGCGTGGCTGTGGCCCATGGATGAGACGATCCGCAAGTGCGCCCGCACATATTCCCAGGCGTTAAGCCTGATGAACCGGTATCCCGAATATCGCTTTTTGCAGTCCTCCGCGCTGCATCTGGATTGGATGCGCCAGTATTATCCCGCGATTTTTGCGGGGATCCGCCGGCGCGTGGCCGAGGGCCGCTATGAGCCCAATGGCGGCGTGTGGGTGGAGTGCGATTGCAATATTCCCTCGGGCGAGTCCATCGTGCGCCAGTTTTTGTATGGGCAGCGGTTCACGCGCGAGCATTTTGGCTATACAAGCGATTGTTTCTGGCTGCCGGACACGTTTGGCTACAACGCAGCGTTGCCGCAGATTCTGCGCCAGTGCGGTGTGAAATATTTTTACACCACGAAAATCGGCTGGAACGACCTCAACAAATTCCCCGCGGATTCCTTCCTCTGGAAGGGGATGGATGGCAGCAGCGTAATTACGCACTTCAATTTGATTCACACTTTCCCGGATGTGAAGAACGTAGGGCGCGCGATCCGGGAAATTCCAGATAAGCAGGCCTCGGATCAGAAGCTGCTGGCCTTTGGCTTTGGGGATGGCGGCGGCGGGCCCACGGAGGGCATGGTGGAACTGGCGCGGCGCACTGCGAAAATGCGCGGCGTGCCCACCGTGCAGTATGTGAGCGCGAGTGAATTCATGCACCGGCTGGAAGGACAGGCGCAAAAGGGCATGCTGCCCGAATACCGGGGCGAGCTGTATCTGGAATTGCACCGGGGCACGCTCACGCAGATGCACGAGATCAAGCGCAACAACCGCAAGGCGGAAATCGCCCTGCACGATATGGAATTTGCCAATGTGTACGCACGTGCGCCCAGGCACAAGGAGACCGACGCGCTGTATAAGGTGCTGCTGCAAAATCAGTTCCACGATATTTTGCCGGGCACTTCGATCCAGAGCGTGAACGATCGCGCGTGCCGGGAAGTGCGGCTATCCTCAAACGCAGCTAAGAGGCTCCTGAAGCAATTTTTGCTGGATAGCGTGGCCGCGACGCGGCCGGTGGAAGGAGCGGAGGCCGAAGGCCTGAAGAACGGTGCGCGCGCGTTTGTGGGGCGGCGTGCGGGAGCGGACGATTCGCTAAAGGGCAGCGGACACGTTACGCTCGTGAACACGCTTTCGCATGAGCGGCGCGACGCAGTTCTGCTGCCGGATGAGGGCATGGCCGTGGCGGGCGCGGCATGCCAGCGCTATAGCGACCCGCTGGGCCGCGCGTGGATCGCCTGCGCGGGCCTCGCATTGCCGCCGCTTTCGGCGCAGTCGTTCGCGCTGGAGCCGCTGGGGCAGGAGCGGGGGAGCGCCTTTACGGCTGCGGAAGGCGCTCGCTGCCTGGAGACTCCGATTTATGCCGTGCGTTTCGATGAAAATGGCTATATCGCCTCGCTGTTTGATAAGCGCGTTGGGCGGGAGGTGCGGCGTGCGGGCGGCGCGCCGCTGGGCACGCTGTATCTGGGCGAAGATGTCCCCGCCGATTGGGACAACTGGGACATTGATTCCGATATGGAAGCCAAGATGCGGCCTGTAACGCGGCTGCTTTCGCGCGAGACCGTCAGCGATGGCGCGGTGGAAATGCGCATTCGCGCAAAATACGCGCTGGGCGAGAGATCCGCTGTCACCGTGGATACCGTGTTCTACGCGGAGGATCCGCGCGTGGATTTCCATCTGCTGGTGGACTGGCAGGAAAAGCATGCGCTCCTCAAGGTGGGGTTTGATGTGGACATCAGCGCGAGCATGGCCAAGCACGAAATTCAGTTTGGCCACATCGAGCGGCCTGTCACGCGCAACAACAGCTGGGAAGCCGCCAAGTTTGAGGTGTGCAACCATGAATGGACGGACCTTTCCGAGAGCCGCTATGGCGTTGCGCTGCTCAACGACTGCAAGTATGGTATTTCTGTGCGGGACAGCGATATGCGCCTTACCCTGCACAAGGGCGGCTGCCGCCCGGATCCCACGGGCGACGTGGGCCAGCACGAAATGCTGTATGCGCTGCTGCCGCATCTGGGCCCCATGGGTGCGGAGAACGTCATCGCGCCCGCGCGCGAGCTGAACTATCCTGCGCTCTACACGCCGGGTATGGCGCTGTCGTGCGAATCGCTGGCAACGGTTTCCGCCAGCAACGTTCTAATCGAGACGGTGAAGTGCGCCGAGGATGTGGAGAATTCCTTTGTGTTGCGCCTGTATGAGGCCGAGCGTTGCCGCACGAATTGCACGCTGCGCTTTGCGGAAGAGGTGAAGCGCGTTTGCCGCGTGAATATGTTGGAAGAGATCGAAGAAGAACTGCCCGTGGACGACGGCTGCGTTTCACTTTCCTTCCGTCCCTTCGAGATACAAAGCCTTCTCGTGGAGCGTGGATAGAAATGGAAAAGAACGAAGGAGGGCGTTCTTGCGGGCGAGTGGATTGAAATGGTAAGGACGAACGAGTATCGAACATAAGATGAATGTTATGGGCGATTGCTTGACAGGGCGCGCGTGGGGTGATACAATATATGAAATATTGAATCCTGTGATGCGGAGATCAAACCGTTGCGCGCGCCCACAGAGAGCGGGGAGGGCTGAGAACCCCGTGGAAAGGCGGCACGGCAAATGGGCCGCGGAGGGCAAGGGGAACGGCTATCGCCCAGTATCCGAGCCGTAAGCCGGCGTTAACGGCAGGGAATGTGATGGCATTTCTGCAAAAGAGCGGCCCGCGCAGGCGGGCAGCAAAGGTGGCACCGCGGAGCAAAGTCCGCCCTTTGATGGGCGGGCTTTTTTGTGCATTTTGGAAAACGCGAAAGGGAGATGCGAATGGAGCTTTTGATGGGCAACGAAGCCATAGCGTTGGGCGCGCTGGCGGCTGGCGTGCATGTTGTGACCGGATATCCGGGTACGCCGTCCACCGAAGTGCTGGAAACCGTGGCCAGGCGCCGGCCGGAAGGCGTGTATGTGGAGTGGTCGGTCAACGAAAAAGCCGCGCTGGAAGTGGCGGTGGGGGCTGCGCTCTCTGGTGCGCGCGCCATGGTCACAATGAAGCAGGTAGGCTTGAACGCGTGCAGCGATCCGCTGATGAGCCTGAATTACCTGGGCGTGGCGGGCGGCGCGCTGGTTCTGCTGGTGGCCGATGATCCGGGCCCCATTTCCTCCCAGACGGAGCAGGATACGCGGCATTTTGGCCGCTATGCGCGCATCCCGGTGTTCGATCCACAGACGCCGGAGCAGGCATATCGCATGGCGCAGGACGCGCTCCACTTTTCCGCCCGATGGGGCAGGCCGGTGATCCTGCGGCCCACCACGCGCGTGTGCCACAGTTGCGCGAGCATCGAAGTGGATCCGCCCGCCGCGTTGCCGCCCGCCAAAGGCTTTGTGAAGGATGAAAAGTGGGTGATTTTTCCCCGGCTGACGCGCGAGGCAAAGGAGCGGCTGGTAGCGCAGGAGGCGGTTCTTTCGCGCGAATTGTCGGGATATGCGCAAAACCGGCTCTATGGCCGGGGGAAACTGGGCGTCGCCCTGGGGGGCGTGGCGGCGGCTTACGCGCGCGAAGCGGGGCTGGACGCGCGCTATCTGGAAATCACCACCCCATATCCGTTTCCGGCAGAACTGGCGCTATCGTTCCTGCGGGAGGTGGACGAAGTGCTCGTGCTGGAAGAACTGGATCCTGTGATTGAGGACGCGCTGAACCGCCTGTGCGGCGACCACCAGCTGCCGGTGCGCGTGCTGGGCAAGCACACGGGGCACGCACCCGTTGCGGGAGAATTGAGCGTGGAAATCGCTGAAAGGGCCATGCGCGCCTTCCTGGGCCTGGAGGCGAAGGAACCGCCTGCCGCGCAGCCGGGGCTCGATTTGCCCGCCCGCCCGCCCGTGCTCTGCGCGGGCTGCCCGCATCGCGGCTCCTTTTACGCGGTGAAGCAGGTGATGAAGGGGCAAAGCGCGGTTTTTTGCGGCGATATCGGCTGCTATACGCTGGGCAACGCCGCGCCGCTTAATATGGTGGATACCTGCCTGTGCATGGGCGCGGGCGTGACGATGGCGCAGGGCATCGCGCGCATGGAAAAGGGAACGACGGTGTTTGCCTTTATCGGCGATTCCACCTTCTTCCATACGGGCATTCCCGGCGTGGTGAACGCGATTTATAACGGCGCAGACGAAGTGATCGTGGTGCTGGACAATTCCACTACGGCCATGACCGGCCGCCAGCCCCACCCCGGCACGGGGGAAACCATGATGGGAGAAAAACGCCCGCCCATTTCCATCCCCCACGTTTTGGAAGGACTTGGCGTGCCCGTATGGCGGGCCAGCGCTTTCGACCTGGCGGCGGCGAAGGAAGCCGTGTCGCAGGCTGTGGCGCACGGGGGCTGCGTGCGCGCGGTGGTGCTGGAAGGGCCGTGCGCTTCGCTGGTGAAGGGCGCGAAGCCGCTCACAGTGGATCGGGAAGCCTGCCTGGGCTGCCGCCGCTGCGTACGCGAGCTGGGCTGCCCCGCGCTTTCCATGCGGGAGGGCAAGGCGCAGATCGATGCGGCGCTGTGCAACGGCTGCTCGCTGTGCCAGCAGGTTTGCCCCGCGAACTGCCTGAAAGGGGGAGAAGGCCATGCGTAACAACTGCTTGTTGTGCGGCGTGGGCGGGCAGGGCACCGTCCTCGCGTCCCGCCTGATCGCGCAGGCGGCCATGGAGCGCGGGTACTTCGCGCGCACCACGGAAACCATTGGCATGGCGCAGCGCGGCGGCTGCGTGGTGAGCCATGTGCGCATTGGGGAGGATTGCCCATCGCCGTTGATTCCGCTGGGCGAGGCCGATGTGCTGATCGGTTTCGAACCGGGCGAGGCGGTGCGCTGCCTGAACTATCTGAAGCCGGGCGGCTTTGCCGTGGTGAGCCAGACGCCGGTGCAGCCGGTGATGGCCTCGCTCGCGGGCACGCCGTATGACGCGGCGGCGCTGATGGATGATTTGCGCGCGCGCGTGGCCGGGCTGGCGGTGATTGATGCGGACAGGGTGGCTGAAATCTGCGGCACAAAGCGCGCGCTCAATGTGGCGCTGCTGGGCGCGGCAGCGGCAAAAGGGGTTTTGCCCATCGGGCTTGAAGAGGTGGAGCGCGCGCTGCGCGCGAAGCTTTCGGGCGCGGTGCTGGATACAAATTTGAAGGCGCTGGAATTCGGCGCGAGCGTGAAGGAGGATTGAACCATGCAGATGACGGAAAGCGTTTTGTCGGTCGTTCGCGGGCAGATTGCCCGCTTGCAAAAAGTACCCAACGGATTTTATGCCCAGCGGCTCCGGGATGTGGATCCCGCAGCGATTCGCACTCAGGCGGATTTTGAGGCGCTGCCCTTTACGGACAAGGACGATTTGCGCGCAGCTTATCCACTGGGGCTCGCCGCCGTGCCGGAAGAGCAGATTGTGCGCATTCACTCCTCCAGCGGCACCACGGGCACGCCGGTGATCATTCCCTATACGCAGAAGGACGTGGATGACTGGGCGCTGATGTTCAAGCGCTGCTACGAGATCGCCGGCGTGACGGCCAAAGACCGCGTGCAGATCACGCCCGGCTATGGGTTGTGGACCGCGGGCATCGGCTTCCAGGCGGGCTGTGAGCTCCTGGGTGCGATGGCCATCCCCATGGGCCCGGGCAACACGGATAAGCAGATCCGTTTTATGGAAGACATAGGCACGACCGTGTTGGGCGCCACCTCGTCTTACGCGCTGCTCCTGGCGGAAGAGATCGCCCGGCGCGGTGTGCGCGACAGGCTGAAGCTGAAAAAGGGCATCATCGGCTCGGAGCGCTGGGGCGAAAAGATGCGCAGGCGCATTGCCAGCGAATTGGGCGTATCCTTGTACGACATCTATGGGCTGACGGAAATCTATGGCCCCGGTATTGGCATCAGCTGCGACGCGAACGACGGCATGCACATGTTCGACGACTATGTGTACTTTGAGATTATCGACCCCAAAACCGGCAAACCCGTGCCCGATGGCACCATTGGCGAGCTGGTGATTACCACCCTGCAAAAGGAAGGCGCACCGCTCATTCGCTATCGCACGCACGACTTGACCCGCGTCATCCCCGGCGATTGCCCCTGCGGCTGCGCGTATCCGCGCATCGATACCATTCTGGGCCGCACGGACGATATGGTGAAGGTGAAGGGCGTGAATATCTTCCCCGGCCAGGTGGATGAGACGCTGCGCGATGTGGAAGGCGTGAGCAGCGAATACCAGGTGATGATCGATCACGTGGAAGGCAAGGATTGCATTACCCTCTTCTTTGAAACCGAATGGGAGGGGGAGGCGCGGATAGCGCTGGCCGAGCGGGTGAAGCAGCACTTTAAGGCGCTCGTCGGCGTGAGCGTTGTGCCCAAGCCCGTGTCCATGGGCGAGCTGCCCCGCAGCGAAAAGAAATCCACGCGGATTTTTGACAACCGGTATTGAGGCGGAAACAGAACGGCAAAGGAGGGGATGGCTTGAACGCAAAGGAATCTATGGAGCGGTTCTATGCGGGCGAAAATGAAGAGGCCCGCCTGCTTTCCCGGCATGGCCAGGTAGAGTATCGCACGACCATGCGATTTATCGAGCGCTATCTCCAGCCGGGCATGCGCGTGGCGGACATTGGCGCGGGCACGGGACGGTATGCGCTCGCGCTCGCCCGGCAGGGCTGTGCCGTGGATGCTGTCGAACTGGTGGAAAGCAACCTTTCCCGCCTGCGCGAGAGGGCGCGGGGGGAGCATTCTCTTCGCGCGTTTCAGGGTGACGCGGTATCGCTGGACTTTTTGTCCAGTGGCGCGTATGATATCGTGCTGCTCTTGGGGCCGCTGTACCACTTGTTTTCGCGCGAGGAGCGCGAGCGCGCTTTTGGCGAAGCCGTGCGCCTCGCCAGGCCGGGCGGCGTGATTTTCTGCGCGTACTGTCTGATGGACGCCTCCATCCTGGGCTATGGTTTTCTGCGTGGGCACGTGCAGGAATTGATCGAAAAGGGCCTGCTGGATGCGGAGCGCTTTATTGCCCGCTCGCGGCCCGAGGAGGTTTTTCAGCTCAGCCGCGTGGAGGATATTGAGGCGCTGGCGCAAACGCAGCCGGTGGAAAGGCTGCATTTGGTGGCGACCGACCTGGCCACGCTGTATATGCGCGA
>DVJN01000269.1 GCA_018716755.1 Candidatus Alectryocaccomicrobium excrementavium | reverse complement strand
CCGCATTCCCATTTGGAAACGGCCTGGGAAGTGACGCCGAGCGTTTCCGCCAAATCGGCCTGTGACAGGCCGCTCCTGCGCCGCATCGCTGCAATTCTTTTGCCAAAATGCGCTTTGTTGACCATGGGGGTGTGCCTCCTGGGGATGGAATGCCTATAGTATAGCACAACCGGCGGGCGCTGGGAAGCGACGCGATGTTGTACGATCGCTGCGCATTGCAACGCTTCGTTGTGCAGGCAAAGCCTGGGTTTGCCCTCAATGCAAAAGGCGGCCTTACTCCCTTTGAGATCAGGAGTAAGGCCGCGCAATTCGCCGCTTTTGTGCGGCAGACGCTTATTTTTCTGCCTGTTCCATAGAATACAGTCCAAAATGACGCTTTGAAACAGACGTCTTGGTCACACCGCGTGCTTCACGCGGTCGTGCTCTTCGCAGCGCTTGGCATCGTTAAAACGATCCAGCGTACCCACCAGATATCCGGTGATGCGGCGAATGCGGTCGAACGGCACATGCCCAAAATCGTAGCGCAGATCCACAAAATCTCCATCCACCGCGATGTCAATGGCACGCGGTTCGCGGCGGTATTTTTCCCGCGCGCGATCGATATAGGCGTTAATTTCCTCCTGCGGCAGCGTACCGCCCGTTACCCGTACTTCACACATTTGCACAACCCCCTTGTGTGTCTATCATACCACAAGCCTGCGCAAATGAAACCGCATTTCCGTTAACTTTCGCAATAAACCACTATATATAGTATATTCATTATTGAATCATACTATATGTTGGCTGGCGTCAGTCTATCTTCGGAAGATTCTTAAGGCCACGCGCGAGATCCTCGTCAGTGGGGACATAATCGCTCATGGTGCCGGCGTTATACGCCATATAGGCCGCCATATCGAAATATCCCGTGCCCGTGAGGCCAAAGAGGATGGTTTTCTTTTCGCCGGTTTCCTTGCAGCGGAGCGCTTCATCGATGGCCACGCGAATCGCGTGCGAAGATTCCGGCGCGGGCAGGGTGCCTTCCACCTTGGCGAACAGTTTCGCAGCCTCAAAGACCTTTGTCTGCTCTACGGCGCGGGCCTCGTCGATATACCCATCGTGATACAATTGCGAAAGAATGGGGCTCATGCCGTGATAACGCAGGCCGCCCGCGTGGTTGGACGAGGGAATGAACCCGCTGCCAAGCGTGTACATCTTGGCCAGCGGCGTGACCTTGCCCGTATCGCAGAAATCATAGGCGAATTTGCCGCGCGTGAGCGAGGGGCAGGAGGCCGGTTCCACAGCGATGAATTTCGGCGCGGATTTGCCCTTGAGCTTATCCGCCATATAGGCACACATCAATCCGCCCAGGTTGGAGCCGCCGCCCGCGCAGCCGATGACGGTATCCGGATATTCGTCCAGCATATCCATGGCGGCCTTGGCTTCCAGGCCGATCACGCTCTGATGCAGCAGCACCTGGTTGAGCACGCTGCCGAGCACATAGCGGTAGCCCTCATGCGTGGTTGCGTCTTCCACCGCTTCGGAAATCGCCGTGCCCAGGCTGCCCGTGCTGTCCGGGTACTCGGCGAGCATTTTGCGGCCGACTTCCGTGGTATCAGACGGCGAGGCGATGACATTCGCGCCGTAGGTTTCCATCACGGCCTTGCGATACGGCTTTTGCTGCGCGGAACACTTGACCATATACACCCGCAGATCCAGGCCAAAGAAGCCGCAAGCCATGGCGAGCGCTGTGCCCCACTGGCCCGCGCCGGTTTCCGTGGTGACGCCCTTGAGACCCTGTTCCTTTGCATAATACGCCTGGGCGATGGCGGAATTCAGCTTGTGGCTGCCGCTGGTGTTGCCGCCCTCATATTTGTAATAGATCTTGGCAGGCGTATCAAGCGCCTGTTCCAGGAAATACGCGCGCACCAGGGGAGAGGGGCGGTACATGCGGTAAAAATCGCGCACGGGTTCGGGAATTTCAATATAACGGTCGGTGTTGTTGAGTTCCTGCTCAGCCAGCTTGGTGCAGAACACATGCGAAAGGTCGTCCACCGTCACAGGCTGAAGGGTCGCAGGGTTGAGGATGGGGCGGTGATCGGTCTTCATATCCGCGCGCAGATTATACCAGGCCTTCGGCAGCTGCGATTCTTCCAGATAGGTTTTGTACGGAACGCTCATAATCATGGGTTGTCCTCCTTTGTTTTGTAGGGGACAGAAAAAACTCCTGTCCCAGATTGTTTGCTGGGACAGGAGCCCAAAATTCTCCTGCGGTGCCACCCGGCTTGGCGGAAACCCGCCCACTCACGCGCACTACCATGCGCTGGCCCTGTTTTACGGGGAGCCACCCCGGCTTGCCTACTGCCATTTCAGCTCGCCCTCATCGGCCCATTCGCCGGATTCCCTGCCGCTACGATTCCACCATCCGCAGCTCTCTATCGGCCGGATTGCCCGGTTACTTTTCCGAATCATCGGTTTCTTTTATTATACAGGGTCAAGGACGCCGCGTCAAGAACTCAATCAAAACTTAACCCATTTGCGTTTTCAGCTGCGAAAACTTCTGGCGCGCGGCATCCACTTCGGGAACCGGCGCATTTTTCACGGGATACCAACCCATTTGGTTCATCTTATCGAATACCATCTGCTGGTTGGCGGCGCAATCGTTAAAATTCGCGTCCAGCACTTCGCGCAGCTGCGGACAGGACGCTTCGGGCAAGAAAGCCGAATAAGTGTACATCAAATATTTTTCCTGTGCGAGCATATCCTGCATGCGGTCTTCATCGGTCAGGTTAAGGCATGGCGTATTCTGGTTCTGGTTCATCTTCGTTTCCCCCTTTACGCGTGTGCGCTCAAATAATTGAAGAGGCGGTCATAGCGCTGGCTGTGCGCGTTTGCAATTTGCGTCGCGACGCCGCGAAGTTGCGCGTCCTGCATCTGCTGCGCGTAGAAACGGGCTTTTTTGCACGCGAGGAACTCGTGCTGAAGCTGGTCCTCCAAAATGGTGAGGCTCTTCGCCTGGATCGATGTGGTCTGTGTTGCCTGCATGGTATTCCCTCCCTGCATGGTTTAAAGCCTTTCGGCATTTCTAGTATGCCGCACGGGGCCCAAAATCATGGCCGGCATAATTTTCCGCGTTGGAGCGGCAAAAGCGCAAAGAATGGGGGAAAACCTTGCGAAACGCCAAGACTAGGCCATTTGCGCCATTTCATTGTGCAGCTTGCCAATGATCCGCTTTTCCAGGCGGGATATGTAACTCTGGCTGATGCCGAGCAGATCTGCCACTTCTTTTTGCGTATGTTCCCGTCCATCGGCCATACCATAGCGCAGTTCAATGATTTCCCGCTCGCGGGCGTTCAGGCGGCGAATGGCGTCGTGCAGCATCTGGCGCTCCGCGTCGTTATCCAGGTCGCGCGAAACGATGTCCGGCTCGGTGCCGAGGATGTCTGAAAGCAACAGCTCGTTGCCATCCCAATCGGTGTTGAGCGGCTCATCAAAGGATACTTCCAGCTTTAGCCGGTTTGTGCGGCGCAGCACCATGAGGATTTCGTTTTCAATGCAGCGTGAAGCGTATGTCGCCAGCTTGATCTTCTTTTCCGGATTGAACGAATTCACGGCCTTAATCAGGCCAATCGTGCCGATGGAGATCAAATCCTCAATGCCGATGCCCGTATTTTCAAATTTGCGGGCAATGTACACGACCAGCCGCAGATTGTGCTCAATCAGCGTGGAACGCGCCTTGGGATCGCTCTTCATCATCTTTTCCATCATTTCGTCCTCCTCATCCCTGGTAAGCGGTGGCGGAAGCAGGTCGCTCCCGCCAATGTAGCACACCGAACCCCGATGAAATTTCACGATCAATCCATATACCGTCTGCCGAACGCTTCGTGCCGCCCAAGCCGCCATGCTCTCATCCTCCTTCATCATCGCGCCTGCTTCAACCCATTTTCCGCACCCACCGTCCCCAGCAGCGCTGGCGCCAGCGCGCACACGCCGCCAGGCAGCCGGCCGGGATATACGCCAATCCATATGGCTGGCGCCCGCATCCAGCCCGTAGAATAATTTACGAGCAGCTCGTCCGGCCTGAAAACGCTCAAATAGCCGTTTCCGCCCACGCCGCCATAGGCCACTCGCCGGAATCCCACGCGCGCTTCCTCGCTGGAGAATCCATAGGGCAACAACCGGTCGATCCGCTTTTGTTCCACGATCATCACCGGCAGGCCGCTGATGGGTTCGCGCAATCGGTTGCCCGTATCGATCAAGGCCGTAAACCGCGCCTGTTGGCCGCCTTTTACCGCGACCACCTGCACTTCCCACTGTTCCACGCGCCGCGCTTTCGCGCGAAAAAGGAAAAGCAACAGCGCCGTTCCCAGCACGCCGCCCAACGATAGCGCCGCGCCCGCGCGAACGCGCACCAGTTCGCGCGCCGCGAGTTGCGCGCCGCCCAATAGCGCCGACGCGCCCAGGAGCATTGCAGCGGCGCCAAGCGCATCCCGCACACCGCTGGGACGCATGGCGATCCCCGCCATGAGCAGCGTAAGGGCCGCGCGAAGCAGCGGATGCCGCAAGGCCCCGAAGGGTTTCAACTGCATGAGCACCGCGTACAGCGCGCCAACCGCCGCCGCGCAAATCAACGCGGTCCACCGCACTTCGCCCCGGCAACGCGCAATCACGGAAAGCGCAAGCAGATTCATCCCCAGGTTGACCAGCAAATAGTACTCAATGCTCACCTCCACGGCTTGTTCCCTCCCGACCTTTCCAGTATAAGGAAATTCGGGCCGCAGATCTGAATTCTATTGTCGCATTTTTGGCCGATACAGGATATTTTATGCGCAATTATTCGCGCTATTTCGGGAGAATTCTCACAAATAAATATATAGCGCTATATATATCGACAGAAACCACTGGCGCGTGTCTTGGCTTGCGGAGTTTTGCGTAGGCGCCTTTCGGGAAACTACACACATTGCCTCGTCCACCGCGCCTGCAATTCCCATGGCCCGCCCGGCGGCAGCGCGTATATCGCGCGCACAAAGATTCGGCAAAATTTTCGCCATCTGGCGAAATGGCGATGCTTTTCCGCGCGCAGCAAGGCTTTTTGCGCCCGTTCTTTCAGAGAGGATACAATCGCCCGCGCAGGATTTTCGCAAATTTCCCGATTGCGCAAAAGCTGGAAAGCGTGTATAATAGGGATAGCATCCATTGCAAAATTATAGGAGGAATTTCGTATGGCCAATCCAAATGCTTTCCCCATGAACGCCCCGAAGAACCGACTGTGCGGCGGCCTGCCGAAAATCGGCATCCGCCCCGTAATCGACGGCCGCCGCCGCGGCGTGCGCGAAAGCCTGGAAGCGCAGACCATGGGCATGGCGCTGGCCGCCAAGAAATTGATAGAGGAAAACCTGCGCCATCCCTGCGGACTGCCGGTGGAATGCGTTATTGCGGACACGACCATTGGCGGCGTAAAGGAAGCCGCCGACTGCGCGGAAAAATTCGCCCGCGAGGGCGTGGGCGTTTCGCTCACGGTTACCCCCTGCTGGTGCTATGGCAGCGAAACCATGGACATGGATCCGCACACGCCCAAGGCCGTGTGGGGTTTCAACGGCACCGAGCGCCCCGGCGCAGTGTATCTGGCCGCCGTGCTGGCCGCACACGCGCAAAAGGGCCTGCCGGCCTTTGGCATTTATGGCCACGACGTGCAGGACGCGGACGCGACCGAAATTCCTGAGGATGTGCAGGAAAAGATCTTGCGCTTTGCACGCGCCGGGTTAGCCGTGGCGACGATGCGCGGCAAGAGCTACCTTTCCATGGGCAATGTGGCGATGGGCATCGCGGGCTCCATCGTAAACCCCAACTTCTTCGAAAAGTATCTGGGGATGCGTTGCGAGCAGGTGGATATGAGCGAATTCGTGCGTCGCTGGGATGAAAACATCTACGACCCCGAGGAATTCGCCAAGGCCTGTGCCTGGGTGAAAGAAAATGTTACGCTCGGCTGGGACAAGAACCCCGAATCCATGCAGCACACCGCCGAATACAAGCAGTGGGCGCTGGAAACCTGCATCAAGATGACCATGATCGCCCGCGATTTGATGATTGGCAATCCGCGCCTGGCGGAGATGGGCTTTGTGGAGGAAAGCTGCGGACACAACGCCATTGCGGCGGGCTTCCAGGGCCAGCGCCAGTGGACCGACCACTTCCCCAACGGCGACATGATGGAGTCGCTGCTCAATTCCAGCTTCGACTGGAACGGCATCCGCGAGCCGTTCGTCGTGGCCACGGAGAATGACGCGCTCAACGGCGTGTGCATGCTGCTGGGTCACCTGCTCACCGGCTCGGCCAGCGCGTTTGCCGACGTGCGCACCTATTGGAGCCCTGCGGCCGTGGAACGCGTGACGGGCTGGAAACCGGACGGCCTGGCCAAGGATGGCTTCATCCACCTGATCAATTCCGGCGCCGTAACGCTGGATGCCAGCGGCGAGTGTGAAATCGACGGCAAGCCCGCCATGAAGCCCTATTGGGACATTTCCGCGCAGGAAGCCGCCAAGTGCATGGACGCTACGCAGTATTGCTACGGGGATCTGGGGTATTTCCGCGGCGGCGGCTATTCTTCGCACCTCAAGAGCCGTGGCGGCATGCCCGTCACCATGACCCGCATGAACATCATCGCCGGGCTGGGCCCGGTGCTGCAAATCGCCGAGGGCTGGACGGCGGAATTGCCCCAGAACGTGCACGACACGCTGGACAAGCGCACCGATCCCACCTGGCCCACCACCTGGTTTGTGCCGCGCCTCACGGGCAAGGACGCCTTCACCGATGTGTACAGCGTGATGAACAACTGGGGTGCGAACCACGGCGCGTTCAATTTCGGCCACATCGGCGCGGATCTCATCACCCTGTGCTCCATGCTGCGCATCCCGGTGTGCATGCACAATGTGCCCGAAGAGGAAATCTACCGGCCCAGCGCCTGGAACGCCTTTGGCACAAAGGATCGCGAGGGCGCGGATTACCGCGCGTGCGCGAATTTCGGCCCGCTCTATAAATAAAATCTGGAGGCACTCATGGCAAAGGCAAACTACATTCTTTCTGCCTTTGCGGACGAGGCCAGCGCGAGCTTCCCGGAGCAGCTTGAGGCGCTCCGGGAAGCTGGCATCGACCGCATGGAAATCCGCGGAGTGGATGGGGAGAACGTTTCCACCCTTACAGACGCAAAGGCGCGTGAAGTGCGCCGCATGCTGGACGGCGCGGGCGTGGGCATTTCCGCCATCGGTTCCCCGTTTGGCAAAATCGTCGTGAACGAGGGATTTGCGCAGCACCTGGAGGCGTTCAAGCGCTCCATGGGGCAGGCGCAGATTCTGGGCGCGCGCGTTTTTCGCATGTTCAGCTTCTATCCGCCCAAGGGCGAGGACATCACCGCTTACCGCCAACAGGTGATCGACCAGCTGGGCGAAATGCTGGAGGCTGCCGGTGCGCAGGGCATGGTGCTCGCGCACGAAAATGAAAAGGACATCTATGGCGACATTCCCGAGCGCTGCCTGGATCTCATCGAGACCTTTGGCGGCCGCCTGAAGTGCATTTTTGACCCGGCGAATTTCATCCAGAGCGGCGCGCGCCCGGCAGACGCTTACGCGCTGCTCAAAAAGCATATTTTTTATTTTCATATGAAAGATGCGCTCCATGAGGATGGCAGCGTCGTGCCCTGCGGCATGGGGGATGGCGGCATCGCGGATATCCTGCGGGATTTTGGCGGCGGCGAAACCGTGCTAACCATCGAGCCGCACCTGAAGGTATTCGCCGGCCTGAGCGGCCTGCAGGGAGAAGCATTGCACAACAAATTCACTTATAGCGACAACCGCGCCGCTTTCCGCGCGGCGGTAAGCGCGGTGAAATCTCTGTTGACGGACATGGGTTATCAGGAAAAGGAGATAAACCGATGGACAAAGTAAGAATGGGCATCATCGGCGTGGGCAACATGGGCAGCGGCCACGCCAAGACCATCACCAGCGGCCAGGTGCCGGGCATGGCTCTCACCGCTATCGCAGACATCAACCCTGCCCGCCGCGCGTGGGCCAGGGAAACCTATCCGGACGTGGCGGTTTTCGACGATGCAATTGCCATGATGGACAGCGGTATGGTGGACGCGGTCATCGTTTCCACGCCGCACTACGATCATCCGCCGTTGGTGACCGCCGCGCTCCAGCGCGACATTCACGTGATGTGCGAAAAGCCGGCCGGCGTGTACACCAAGGCCGTGGCAGAAGTCAATGCGCTGGCCCGCAGGAGCAAGGCGGCCTATGCCATCATGTTCAACCAGCGCACCAATTGCGTATACCGCAAAATGAAGGAAATCATTTCCTCCGGCGAGCTGGGCGCCATCCGCCGTGTGAACTGGCTGATCACCGACTGGTTCCGCTCGCAAAGCTATTACGATTCCGGCGCCTGGCGCGCCACCTGGGCTGGTGAGGGCGGCGGCGTGTTGCTCAACCAGTGCCCGCACAATCTCGATCTGTTCCAGTGGTTGGTGGGCATGCCCGTGCGCGTGCGCGCCTTCACGCACAATGGCAAATGGCACGATATCGAGGTGGAAGATGACGTTACCGCCTACATGGAGTTCGAAAACGGCGCTACTGGCGTGTTCATCACCTCCACGGGCGACGCGCCCGGCACCAATCGCCTGGAAGTGGTGCTGGACGGCGGCACACTGATTTGCGATGGCAAAAAATTGACGCTGGAAAAGCTGGAAACGCCCATCAGCGAATTTATGAAAACATACAAAAGCGGCTTTGGCACGCCCAAGTGCGATGTGTGTGAAGTGGAAACCGATGGCGAAAATCCGCAGCACGCGGGGGTATTGCGCGCGTTCGCGCAACACCTGCTCAACGGTGCGCCGCTCGTCGCGGATGGCACGGAGGGCATCAACGGCCTCACGCTTTCCAACGCCATGCACCTTTCCAGCTGGCTGAATGAAACCGTGACGTTGCCGCTGGATGAGGACAGGTTCCTGGAAGAACTGAACAAGCGCCGCGCTACATCCCGCCTGAAGGCAAGCGGCGGCAAAGTGCTGGACACCGAGGGCACCTATTAGGAGGCATACATGATCCGACTTGGCATTTGCGGGCCGATTGAAACCATTGAAGTCGTGGCCAAGATGGGCTTCGATTATCTGGAAACCGGCCTGACGCGCCTGAACGAAATCGACGAAGCGGAGTTTCGCGCGCTGAAAGACCGAGTGAACGCCGCTCCCATCCGCGTGGAAGCGTTCAACGGCATGCTGCCGGCGCGCCTGCGCGTGACCGGTTCCGATGTGAACGCCCAGGCCCTGCACGAATACCTCGATAAAACGTTTTCGCGCGCAAAGCAGCTGGGCGGGAAGGTCGTGGTGTTCGGCAGCAGCGGCGCGCGCAACGTGCCGGATGGGTTCCCCATAGACATGGCCTGGCGGCAGATCTGCAATTTCCTGCGGTTGGCCGAGCGCCACGCCATTGACCACGATATCCTCATCGCCATTGAGCCGTTGCGCCGCGCGGAGAGCAACATCATCAACATGGTGAGCGAAGCTACGGCGCTGGCCTCCATATTGCAATTGCGGCATGTCCGCGCCCTGGCCGATACTTACCACATGGCCATTTCCAGCGAACCGGTCAACGTGCTTACGATGTGCGCCAGCCAGATCGCGCATGTGCACGTCGCCAATCCCCTGGGGCGCGAGTGCCCCAAGGCGGACGACGGCGAGGACTACGCCAGGATCCTGCAAGCCCTGAAGGATGGAGGCTACGACGCGCGCATGAGCATCGAGGGAAAAATCGAGCCCTTTGTCGAAGCGGGCCGGGAAGGCTTTGCGCGGCTCGACGAGGCGCGCCGGGCTGTGTGGAACGAAGCATAACCGCGCAAAACGGCGCCGCTTTTCGCCCCAAACGGGAGGAAAGCGGCGCCCTGATATAGCGTTCTTCTTCGCTTTCCCTTGCGGGAGGGCGCTAGAAAAACATTTTGTACCAGCCGCGCAAAAAATCGCACACGGCGGAAGCGTCTGTTTCTGCCGGGCAATGCGCCGCCGCGCGCAGCGTGTGCGGTTCTGCGCCGGCAATTTCCGGCCCGGCATAGCGCGCGTAGGGATCGCGCCCGCCGTGCAGCACCATCGCCGGGCACTGTGGAGCGTAGGCTTCGCGCGGGAGCGCGTAACCGTCGCGCACCAGGCGCAGGGGGCAGTTCGCAGCGCCCCGCCGCAAAAGCGGCTTGCGCAGCGCGTGCAAAAGTGGCGGCGCGGGGCGCATGCCATAGGCACGCTCCGCCAGGCGTGCGAAATTGCGCGCATCGCCAATGTTGCGCCGGTACCAGCTCTCGCCCAGCGGGCGCCCCCAACGCCCATTGGCCATCAGGCGCCGCGCCAGCCACCCCAGCGGCGGCGTGAGCACCGGGCAGATGAGCACCAGCGAGGCAACGCTGTCCGGCTGGTTGAGCGCCATCATGAGCGCGGCGGCGCAGCCGGAGCCATGCGCCACGATGTGCCACGCGCGCACCCGGCCGGCGCGGCGGTCCAGCTCGTCGAGCACGCCCCAGAGGATGCCTGCGCGGTTTTCATTGCGGTTTTCCCGGCCCCGGCCAAACAGGCCCGGCAATTCTGAAATGGCGCAAAACAGGCCTGCGTCCAGAATTTCGGGCACAATGTGCCGCCAGTTGAGGGCGGTTTCCCCCGGGCCGCACAGCAGGAGCACGCAACCCCTTTGCTGCTGGGTGGGATACGCCGTGCAAAAGTGGACAGCTTGCCCCTGGAAATAAAGCGTATCGTCCTGAAGCATTCCGCCACCCCTTTCAAATCATCCCTATTGTACCATATGGCGGCGCAATAGGCAATATGGCCGAATGGGTTTGGCACGAAATTTGCGCCGGAGTTCGGCGCGCAAACAGATGGGAGAGAGAAACATGATCCAAGGCATAGCACACACGGCCTATAAAGTGCGCGATATGGAAACCGCTCTGCGGTTTTATGTAGATGGATTGGGATTGCGGCATGCGTTTTCCCTGAGCGATGGGCAGGGAAATCCCTGCATCGAATATCTGTGCGTGGCGCACGGGCAATTCATCGAGCTTTTCTATCCCAATGGACAGGAAATCGCGCAGGACACGCGCTACGCACATCTGTGCCTGCAAATCGCCGATTTGGCCGCCTACGTCGCGCAGCTGCGGGCGCGAGGCGTAGAAGTGAGCGATCCTGTGCGCGGCAGCGATTGCAACCTGCAGGCCTGGACGCACGATCCCGACGGCAACGCCATCGAGCTGATGCAGATCGATCCTGCCTCTCCTCAGGCCAAGTGGTGAACCGGCGGCAATAGCATACAGGATTGGAGAGCACCATGGAAAAGCCCATTTTTACCAATCGCTCGCTCGCGCGGCTCATTGGGCCGCTGATTCTCGAGCAACTGCTCGCCGTAACCATCGGCATGGCGGACACCATCATGGTCACGGGCGTGGGAGAACACGCGGTTTCTGCCATTTCGCTGGTAGATGCGATCAACATTTTGCTGATCCAGATTTTTTCCGCGCTGGCCACGGGTGGCGCGGTCGTCGCCTCCCAGTATCTTGGCGCGCGGGAAACCGATCGTGCCTGCGACACGGCCAAGCAACTGGTGTGGTCCACTACGCTCATCGCGGCGGCGATCGGCTTTGCCGCAGCCGTGTGGAACGGGCCGATCCTGCACGGCATCTACGGCGCACTGGAACCCAGCGTGATGGAAAACGCCCGCGCGTATCTTTTGATCTCGGCCATCTCCTATCCGTTCCTCGCGCTGTACAACGCGGGCGCGGCGCTATACCGCTCGATGGGCAACAGCCGGATCTCCCTGGTGATTTCGCTGATTATGAACATCGTGAACGTAGCGGGAAACGCGCTGCTCATCTTTGTCTTCAACATGGGCGTAACCGGCGCGGCGCTCGCTTCGCTGGCTTCGCGCGTGTTGGCGGCCGTAATCGTAACGAAGCTCATCTGCCACAAGTCCAATCCCATCCATGTGAACCGGCTGTTCCACTTTGAATGGAATGGCGATATCCTGCGGCGCATTCTGCGCATCGGCGTGCCCAACGGCATGGAAAACGGCATCTTCCAGGTGGGCAAGCTGATCGTTTCGAACCTGATCGCAACCCTGGGCACCAGCGTTATCGCCGCCAACGCCATTGGCAACACCGTTTCCGGCCTGGTGTGCGTTCCAGGGAACGCCATCGGCCTGGCCATGATTACCGTGGTGGGGCAATGCGTGGGGGCGCACGCCATCCGCGAGGCGCAGGTGAACGTGAAAAAGCTGATGCTGTTCACCTATGCCTGCATGATCGTGCTGAACGTCTGCCTGTTCTTCTGCGCCGCGCCCGTCGTGGCTCTGTTCGATCTGAGCGACTTGGCCACGGAGCTTTCCATTGAGCTGCTCAGGCAATACGCGGTGTTCACCGCCATCTTCTGGCCCATGGCATTCCCTTTTGCCAATGCGCTGCGCGCCGCGGGCGACGCGCAATTCACCATGTGGACGTCCATCGCCTCCATGGCCGTGGTGCGCGTGGGCCTGAGTTACCTTTTCATCCTTGGCCCGATGGATATGGGCATCTTCGGCGTGTGGTTCGCCATGTATGCAGACTGGATCGTGCGCATCGCCTTCTTCCTGCCCCGCTATTTGAAGGGCAAATGGAAAACCATGTCCGCGGTGTAAAATGGAGCGCCGGAAGGATGGATTTTTTCCATCCCTCCGGCGCTCCATGCGCTTACATGGCGCAAATGGCATCTTTGATGGCCTGATAACGCACGGCGCCAATGCCGCGCACGTTCAGGATTTCTTCCGGGCAGGAAAAAGGGCCGTTCACCTCGCGGTACTCCACGATGCGGCTGGCGAGGGTTTCGCCAATGCCGTCCAGTTCCATGAGCAGCGCCGCGTCCGCCGAATTGATATCGATTTTTCCGCGGTTTTCCCCGCTGGCAATCACGCCCGGCAGGACGGTTTCGTGGACGGGCGCAAAGCGTTCGCCCCGCGCGGGAGATGGGGTTTCGTGCGAAGGGGCTGGAACGCCAGCCAAAAAGAAGAGCGCGAGCAAAAGCAGCGCGGCAAAGAGAATCGCGTCCGCGCGCCCGGCAAAAAAGTGGAAAAAGCGATGGTTTTGCATGGTTGCTTTGCTCCTGTGTATGTATGCCCCCAGCCGGTGGGCCGGAGGCCGGATGCCCTATCGCATGGTCGTGGCGTTGCGCACAATGCTATCGATGTCGCTGTCCAGTTCGTCCACGCTCTGGCCGGATTTCACGGCGTCGCTCATTTCAAAGATGCGCGCCACGTCGTCCGCATTTGCGGTGACGGCAACGGTTTGCAGCTGCGGGTCGGCGGCCTTCACCTGGCCGGCAATCATTTCCTGAATGCGCTCGGTCATTTCCCCCTGGTATTGCGGGGTGAATTTCACGCCCACCAGCGCCGTGTCCCCACTGACGAGAATGCGGCATTCCGAAATTTCTGAGATCTGGCCGATGCGGTTTTCGACGGCTTCCGCGTTGCTGTTCCAGTCGTAGCGCTGCGCCGTACCGGTTTGCGTGCTCTGATTCGCATCCTGGCCGCTGGCCGCGCCGTTATCCGTGCCCTCAGGGGCCATGCCCGGCGTCGCGCTGGCGGCAGGCATACCGGTTGAGGTGTTCGTGCCGCTGAACGGATTCTGCGTCGGCTCGGGCGCGGTGGCCGTGTTCATGCACGCGCCCAGGATGAGCGACAGAGCGATGAGTAAAAGAGCAGCAATTTGTGATTTGCGCAATTTCATGGTTCAAACCTCCCTTGCATGCGCTATTATGCGCAGCCAGCGGAAGTTTAATCCAAGGATTGATAAAAACAACAGCCGCCAATGAATTCGCGCAGGATGGAATTGAGGGGGATTTCATTCTCCACATCGGCGGTATGCACATAGTTCAAAAATTTCACCAGCCGCCGCGCGAGAGTATAATTGCGGCTTTCTGGCGGAATTTGCGCAAGCATGGGGTAAGCGTACTTTTTGAGGATGGCCAGCTCATAGCCCAGCGAAGAATTGAACATCACATCCGCGCACTCCTGATAAGGAAAGATGTATTTTTCTTCGCCCGCGCGCACGGAATCCCACATATCCATGGTTTCATCCGGCGGGGTGCCGCGGAACAGCGAATCGCGCACCATTCGCCGCAGCAGCCGCGCGTCCGTGGTGCGAATGCGGTTATGGTCGTCCAGATTGATGGTGGTGAGAGCGGAAATATAGATCATGAATTTCATTTCCCGGGGCACCTGGCTGGTGAGCCGGTCGTTGAGCGCGTGGATGCCCTCAATGAGAATCGGCTGATCCTGCCCTGCGCGCAGCGTATGCGTTTTTTCGCTGCGCCTACCCGCGACGAAGTCGAACTGCGGCGCTTCGATTTCTTCGCCCTGCAAAAGCGCCACCAGGTGCTCGCCCAGCAGGTTCAGATCCAGCGTGTCCGGGTTTTCCAGGTCGCGCTCGCCGTTTTCGTCCACAGGGATGGCGTCGCGGTCGAGATAGTAATCGTCCAGCGAGATCTTCATTGGCCGGTGGCCCATGGCGCGCAGCAGGATGGAAAGCCGGTGCGTCATCGTGGTTTTGCCGGAAGACGAGGGCCCTGCCACCAGGATCAGCCGTGCGCCGCTGGAGAGGAATTTCTGCGCGATGTTCACCAGAGAGATTTCGTGCAATTCTTCGTTGACGCGGATAAATTCGCGCAGGGTGCGCTTTTCGATCATTTCGTTGAGGTCGGCCACGTTGGAAATGCCCAGGATGCCGTTCCACCGCTCGCTTTCGGCGAAGGTTCGCATCAGCTTGGGCAGTTCGACCAGCGCGCTGGCGCGCGAGGGGTCCGCCCGGTCGGGCAGCATCAGCGCCAGGCCCGGCAGCAAAAGGCGCACATCGAACACCGGCACATAGCCCGTGGAGGGAACCATTTCCCCATAAAAGTATTCGGGCATGCCATCGCATTCGTAGAGTTGGAAATGTTCATAGGGCCGGTAGTGCAAAAGGCGCACTTTGTCGGTTTCTCCGCGCGCGCGGAACAGTTCCTTGGCATCTTCGCGCGAGATGGCGCGCTTTTCAAAGGGCAGATCTGTGGCGATGAGCCGGCGCATTTCGCGCTTTAGCGCGTTGACCGTTTCCGGCGTCACAGGTGCGTCTGGCACGATATAAATGCCGTGCGGGATGGAATGCTCCACACGCATGCGCACGCCGGGCAGCACGCGCCGCGCCGCGCATAGGAACACAAAGCGCAGGGAGCGCTCGTATACCCGGCGACCCTCCTCATCGGCATAGGTCAGGAGCCGTGCCTGTTCTCCTTCCCGTGGAACCGCGTTGAGCGGGAGCGTGCTGCCATTTACGCGCACGGCGAGCGCGCGGCGGCCTGGCAGCAGCGTTTCTGCGATGGCGCGGTAATCCTGGCCTTCTTTGAGCGTTACAGTGGTTCCGTTGAGCGTAAATTGCATATTCAACCCTCCTCAAATGCGATTGCTGGTTCCGGCGGCAGTTGCAGTTTAGATTTCCACAGCGATGGTTTGGAAACACTCGGGGCGATGAAAATCGGGCTGGGGCGCGCTCACGGGAAAGAGCGTGCCAAAGTGCGGATGGATGCTTTCATCGCATGTATAGCAGTTTGCGCGCACACATCCGTCCAGTTTGCGGCCAAACTGGGCCACAAGGAACGCGCTGGGGATGGCATAATACACCGCCCACCACGCGCCGCGGTGCTCGCTGGCAGCAGGAGCGATGCCCAAGGGCGGCGGATTGAACACGGAGCGGTTTTCGCGGCCCCCGCCAATGCCAAGGTGCAACGTGCCCAGCGGATTGACCTCAAAGTTGAGATAGCGCGCGTCCTCCTCGAAGGGCTGCAAAAAGAATTCCAGGCACGAATCCACGCAGACCGCGCCGCCCACCTGGGTTTCGCGGGCCTGGATGGTTTCTTCCAGGGCGTACATCAAAACGTGCAAATCGCCCTGGTAGACGCCCACGCGCGCGCAGGCTTTCGGCTGGTAGCCATCCGGCGCGCTCCAGGGATAGCAGGCGATTTCCCACTCTTCCAGATCCCGCCACGCCTGCGGCAACCGCTCGGGCGAAAACTCCCCGGCAAATGGCGCAACCGGCACGGCCAGCTTGCGAATCGTTTTCATGCGAAAGCCCTCCTTATTATGCGCCGCCCTGGCGCATGAATTCCAGGATTTCCCAGATGCGCTGCAAATCGTCCTGGCTGTAGTAATTGAGGATCAGGCGGCCCTTGTCTTCGTCGCCCTCGATTTTGGCCCGGGTACCAAAGACCTCGCGCGCCATGCGCTCCAGATCGTTGAGTTCGCCCGCGCGCACGGGCTTTTCTTCGGGCGCGCTCTTCTTTTCCGGCTCGGGTTGGGCGCAGATGCGCTCCAGCTGGCGCACGGAGAAACCCTGTTGAGCAGTCAATTCCGCGAGCTTCACCTGCCGTTCCTTGGAAACCGTGACCAGTGCGCGCGCATGCCCGGCAGAAAGCTGCCCTGCACGTACCATTTCGATCACGCGCTCGTCGAGCGTGAGCAGGCGCAAAAGGTTGGCCACGGCGGGGCGGCTCTTGCCCAGCCGCTCGGCGGCGCGCTCCTGCGTGTAGCCGCACTGCTCCATGAGGTTTTTCACGCCCAACGCTTCCTCAATGGGGTTGAGGTCTTCGCGCTGCAGATTTTCGATCAGCGCGGCTTCCAGCCGGGCGGCCTCGTCCCAGTCGCGCACGATGGCGGGTAACTCCTTCAGCCCGGCCAGGCGCGCGGCCCGGTAGCGCCGCTCGCCCGCGATGATTGTGTAGCGTCCCGAGCGCTGCGCTACCACAATGGGCTGAATCACGCCCACGCTGCGGATGGATTCCGCCAGCTCCATGAGCGCCTTTTCATCGAAAGTGCGCCTGGGCTGGCCGGGGTTCACGTCGATTTTTGTGATGGGCAGCTGCATCACTGCGTCGATATGACCCGTAGTCTGCTCTTCCTGCGCGTCCGCGCCCAAAAGCGCGTCCAGCCCGCGCCCAAGGCCCCGTTTTCCTGTGCTCATAGCCTGTTCCTTTCAATCAATTCGTCCGCCAGCGCGAAATACGCCTCCGCGCCGGAGCATTTTGCGTCGTACAGATGGATGGGCTTGCCATGGCTCGGCGCTTCGCTCAGGCGCACGTTGCGCGGCACGATCGCGCGGAACACCTTGCCCTTGAAATGACGCTTTACTTCGCCAACCACCTGGATGCCCAGGTTCGTGCGCCCATCCAGCATGGTGAGCACCACGCCCTCCACATCCAGCGAGGGATTCATGCGCTTGCGCACCAGATTGAGCGTATTCACCAACTGGCCCACACCTTCCAGCGCGTAGTATTCGCACTGGATGGGGATGATCACGCTATCCGCCGCAGTGAGTGCATTTAAGGTTAAAAGGCCCAGCGACGGGGGGCAGTCAATGAGGATGTATTCATACGTATCGCGCAGGGGAGCGAGCGCCTCACGCATGCGCGTCTCGCGCGCATCCATGGCGACCAGCTCAATTTCCGCGCCCGCCAGCGCGATATCCGATGGCAGCAGCGAAAGGCCGCGCACCGCGGTTTCCATCACGGCGGCATTTGCCTCCGCGCCGCCGATCAGCACGTCGTATACCGAAGCGCGTCCCTTGGCGTTTTTGCCCAGGCCGCTGGTGGCGTTGCCCTGGGGATCCAGGTCCACCAGCAGCGCGCGCTTGCCCCGCGCGGCCACGCAGGCCGCCAGGTTAATCGCCGTGGTCGTTTTGCCCACGCCGCCCTTCTGGTTGGTAATCGCGATGATTTTTCCCATGCGTATTTCACTTACTTTCCAGCATCAGCAGGTATTCTATGGAATCCGAAAGAGCGATAAAGCTCGCCTCGATCACATTGGAAGAAACGCCCACGGTGGACCAGGCGCGCTGGCCATCCGTCGATTCGATAAACACGCGTACTACGGAAGCCGTGCCGTGGCTGGCCACTACGCGCACCTTGAAATCCACCAGGCGCGCGCCGCTCAGCAGCGGATAAAAGCGCAAAAGCGCCTTGCGTAACGCCCGGTCGAGCGCATTTACCGGGCCGTCACCCTCATCTGCGGTGATTTCCACCTGGCTGCCCACGGCAACCTTCACATACGCCTGGGCGTTCGCGCTGTCTTCGGGCTTTTGGGAAATGACGTGGAAATCCAGCACGCGGAAAAATTCCCGGCGCCGGTTTAACGCGCCCAGGATGCGCAATTCCAGCGAAGCGTCTGCATCCTCAAACGAATATCCCTCCGCCTCCAGCGATTTGAGCATAGCCATAATGCGCGCCGCGTCTTCGCTTTCGCGCGCAACGTCCGGCGCAATTTGCGCCAGCTTCAGCATCAATGCGCCGCGCCCGGCCTGCTCGCTGATGAGATAGCGCCGGTGGTTGCCCACGCGCTCGGGCGGCACATGCTCGAAGGTGTGCGGGTTTTTGAGAACGCCGTCGATGTGCATGCCGCCCTTGTGCGCGAACGCGGAGCGGCCCACATAGGGGCTTTTTTCGTTCATCTGGATGTTCGCGATTTCCGAAACAAAGCGCGCAGTGCGCGAAATTCGGGCGAGTCCCTCGCCAGCGAGCACCTCATGGCCCATCTTCAGCGCCAGGTTGGGCAAAACCGCGCACAAATTCGCATTGCCGCAGCGCTCGCCATAGCCGTTGATCGTACCCTGCACCTGCACCGCGCCGCCGCGCACGCCAAAGAGCGAGCAGGCCGTAGCCAGCCCGGAATCGTTGTGCGCATGGATGGCAACCACGGAACCAAAGCGCTCCGCCACGGCGCGCACGGCGCTTTCGATCTGGCTTGGCAGCGTGCCTCCGTTGGTATCGCACAGCACGAGGCGGCTGGCGCCAGCCCGCTGGGCCGCTGCAAGCACCTCCATCGCGTAAGCGGGCTCTTTCGCATAGCCGTCAAAAAAATGCTCTGCGTCGAAAAAAACTGCCAGCCCGTGCGACGCCAAAAATGCGATGGACTGCGAAACCATGCGCAGGTTTTCTTCCAGCGAAGCGCGCAGCACCTCGCGCACCTGGAAGGCGCAGGCTTTGCCCACCAGTGAAACCACGCTCGCGCCAAAATGGGCCAGCCTTTGCAGCTGCGCGTCTTCCTCCGCGGGCACGCCTGCGCGGCAGGTCATGCCAAAGGCGGCCAGTTTAGCGGTTTTCAGGCGCAAATGCTCCCGCGCGTAATCGAAGAGCTTTTCATCCTTGGGATTCGCGCAGGGGTTGCCCGCTTCGATATAATCCACGCCCAACTCGTCCAGCGCGCGGATAATTTTCAACTTGTCCTCGATGGAGAACACCACGCCCTCGGCCTGTGCGCCATCGCGCAGCGTCGTATCCAGCGTTTCTATTCGCATATACATCCCTCATCGTATATAATAACAAAAGCCCGCGCCGATTGCAAGCGCGGGAAGGTTATAATACAGCTTGTCAAAAAAGTCTTTTTGACAAGCTGGGTGGCGGGGGAGCAGGCTATCCACAATTCGCAATGGTCGTCCTGCATCTTCGCACCGTGCCGTCTTCGGTGGCCCGGTGTTTCGCCTCTGCGGACTTCGCTTCGCTCTGTGT
>DVJN01000268.1 GCA_018716755.1 Candidatus Alectryocaccomicrobium excrementavium | reverse complement strand
CGCGGCAAATGCGCATGGGCACGTGCTTTTCGTTGAGCACGATCGCGTGCTCGTTGTAATACAGATAGGGGGAGTATTGCAGATACCACACGCTGCCATCCAGCGAAAGCGGGATGATGCGGTGGTTGTTGCGCGCGGGGAAATCCAGCCGGCCCGCATAGCCCGGGTTTTCCGCGCAGAGCATGCACTTGGGGTAGCCCGTCTGCTTCATGCTGCGGGCAGCGGCGATGTCGCGCGGGTCTTTTTCCGGCTTGGAAAGATTGATGGTGATTTCCAGTTCGCCCGCCGGAGACGGCGCAAAAAAACGCGCATTTTTGGCGATGGCGTCCACGCGGATATAGTCGCACGCGCGGCACATTTCATAAAACCATTCCGTGGCCGCGCGCGGGCCTTCCGCCTTGTACAGCGCGCGGAATTTGGCGCGCACCACCTCGGGCGGCGTCGTAATCGCGCCCGCCAGGCGGTTGGCGAACAGCTCCCGGTTGGTTAGCGTATCCTCCACCAGCCCGCGGGAAACCGCTTCTTCCGTCAGCTCCGTGAGCATGGGCGTAATCGTCGGCGGCAGAGTCTCCGCCGCCTCCATCTCCGGCGGCGCGTCCAGCCCCATAATGTCCAAAATGCGGTTGGTGACATAGGCCCGGTCGATCTTTTCCACCAGGCCGTGCTGGATGCCGAATTCTACCAATTTGTGTATGCTGTGCATGCAAACGCCCCCTTCGTATATCAAGGAATATTATCGTTGAAAACGCGGCGCTTGTCAAGCATGCGGGGCAAGAAAACAAAAAGAAGTTGTGGCGCTGCCATCGAAACCCGCAGGCCTGATGCCATCGTTTCACGCTTCTTTGTTCATCCCGCTTTCCGGCGCAGCGCTTTTCCGTTTCTTTGCCGTTTTTCGGATTTCTTCGTGGTAGAAATAATTGACGATGGTGGGCGGAGCGTCAAAAGGCTTGTGCATGCTGTCGTCGTTCCGCAGATATTCCAGGCCCTGCTTTTCTGCATACGAACGCAGATCTGCATCCAGCGTTTCCCAATACAGGCGGCTGCCGCGCGCATAGATTTCTGCATACAATCCTGTCAGTTCCGGATGTTTCTCCCGAATGTAATCCAGGATCGCCGCCTTGTAGCTGCCCCGCAGATTCAAATTTTCCAGCCACACCAGCTGGCACTGCCCTTTTACCCGGCCGATAATGGCGGGAACGTCCGTCAGGCCGGGAAAGATGGGAGAAATAAAGCAGGTGGTGCGGATACCCGCCTCGTGCAGGGCTTTCATGGCGGCCAGCCGCCGCTCGATAGAAACGGCCTTATCCATATCCGCCCGAAACGCCTCATCCAACGTGTTGATGGAAAAGCCCACCCGAAGATCGGGAAAGTCGCGGAGCAGGCCGATATCCCGCAATACCAGATCGGACTTTGTCTGGATGGTGATCCTGACGCCGCTGCCCCGCAGCTGTTCCAATAGAGCGCGTGTACGGCGGTATTGCTCTTCCTGGGGATTGTACGGGTCGGTCACCGTGCCAAAGAAGAATTCTTTCCCGGCATATTTCTCCGGCTTTTGTATTACCGGCCAGTATTTCACGTCCAGAAATTCGCCCCAGGGTTCCGGGTGGTTGGTAAACCGCTTCATAAAGCTGGCATAGCAGTATTTGCATCCGTGGCTGCAGCCCACATACGGGTTGACAGCGCAATCGCAAACGGGGATGTCCGTCCAGATGATCACGCTTTTTGCATAGATTTGCCGTATCGTCATATCAAAGCCATTCCCTTCGCGCGGCGCCAGCCTTTGGATAAGCCTGTGCCTGTGAAGCGGGGCGCCATCCAGCCCTGGAAGGCGCCCCGCATTTTACGTGCCAAATCGTGCTCCCGGTTTGCTGGCGGCTCGCCGCACTCATCCCGGCAAATAATTTTTCGCGGGCATGCGCGGATACGCCTTGCACACCCTGAACCCCTCCGCATAGGCTACGCCGCACTGGTAGCCGCGGTATTTTGCGCAGGTGCGCACCATATCGCAAAAATCGATGTGATCGTGTTCCAGCATCCAGCGTGTCTGGCTCTGGTGGCAATCCAGCGCCTGCAATTTGCGCTCGATTTGCCCGCTGATGTCCACATAGATTTCCGGCGAAAAATCCACGCCCGCCAGCGTGTCCATATAATAAATGGGCGGAAAGCGCCCCGTGGCCGTGCCGGAGGCGAAATGCGGAATCGTGGCGGAAAAGCTTGCGTCGAACGCCAGCTTGCTCACCTCGATGTGATCCTTCATGTAATCGTTGGGCGCGTGCGTAATGATCACATCGGGATCCGCGTGGCGCACCACCTCCACCAGCGCGCGGATGATGCCCTGGTCGGTGGAATCGATTTCCAGGTCGTTCACATCCAAGCTGATCACTTCGCGCGCGCCCAGCATTGCGCCGCCCTGGCGGGCTTCCTCCAGGCGAATCGTCCGCAGCTCTTCCGGCAGGATAACCGCGTGCCCCTGGCTGCCGTTGGCCACATGGCAAATCGTTACTTCATCGCCCTGCTGCACATAGCGCAGGATGGTGCCGCCCGCAGCGATCTCGATGTCGTCCGGGTGGCAGCTGATGGTCAATACCTTCATACTTCGCGCGCCTCCTCAGTTGCATTCCGCCACCAGCGGCCCGGCCAGCTCGCGGTGGAAGAACAGCTTGCCCGGCAGCGTGGGCACAAAGGACGAGGGCACCCACATATCCGGGCCATAGCGCAGCGTGGCCCAGAAGGACAGCCCCTGCCACTGCATGCCGCGCGAAAGCACGCCGTCGCAGCCGCCGATGGCGTAATCCGCGCCCAGGAACAGGCCCGGCCCGATGGTGTTGGCGCGGCAGGGCACGAGCGTGGTGCGCGATTTGAAGCTGGTGATGGCGTTTTGCTCAATGGTCAGCGGGTGCAACTTGGCCCCCAGGCGGTAGCTCTGCCGCTTCCATTCCTCCACGGTGGCAAATTCCGCCGCAAAATGCGGCTCCCAAAACGCGATGTGGCACATCCTGCCCACGCCATACACCAGCACCAGCTTTGCGCCTTCCGCCCGCAGCGCCGCAATCTTTTGCGGATAGGTGGGCAAATTGGCGCGCGTGGCGAAATTGCGCTGCTCCGGTGGCACGGTCAATTCGCCCAGCGGCAAAAACAGCGCCTGCTCCATCGCATATTGAAACGCGGCCGGATTATCGCAGGGCAGCGTGTTGCCCTCGCCATCGGCCCATTCGTCCATATTAAAGGTCGTCACATGGTGGCAATCCACGTTCCACGCCCGCAGGAAATACACCGTCCAGCGATACATGCCCATGGGCCCCACGGGCAGGATGAACGCGCACTTGCGCCCCTCGTCCCGGGTCTGCTTCACCTGCATGGCGATTTCGTGCCCCATCAACACGTCAAAATCCGCCAGCGAATCGCACGGCACGGGCGCAAACCCCTCGTTCCAGTGCGCCTGGCGCGCGAGCACATCTTCCGGCGCGCCGATGCAGGCGTCCATCTTGTCCAGATCCCAGCCCTGCGGAAAAAAGCTCTCCAGCAGCGAGCCGCTCATGGTATCCATCAGATTCATGCCAATCCTCCTTATTTCGTTTGCTCAATTTCTTTTGCTCACAAATCGATCATTTTTTCGCTGTCGTTGGAGCGATACGCCGCCTCGATCACCCGCTGGGCTGCCACCGCTTCCTCCGCGGGCACTTCCAATGGCGTACCGTTGAGCAGCGAAAGGCAAAAGCTCTCCACTTCCCGGGCATAGAGGTTGCCGAACTCCGCGCTCGCCCCGGCCTCCTCCGCCGCGCCTGCGCGCTCCTGCCTGGCATCGTAGCCGCCCACTTCGTCCACGAAGCGCGCGTCCAGCCGCCCGCCATCCACCTGGCCGATCACGCCGTTGCCCGCCAGGCGGCCCCGCGTGCCAAAGAAGTCCAGCCGCCACAGCGCAGCCTCATCGGGAATGTTGAAATTCGATTGCACCGTGGCCAGCGCACCGCCAGACAGGCGCAGGAGCACAGCGGAACTGTCCTCCACCTCGTAGTGGAAAGTGAGCGTATCGTGCATGCCGGCCACCTGGCGCACATCCTGCCCTGTGACATAGCGGATCAGATCCACGCAGTGCACGCCCATGTCCATCAGCGCGCCGCCGCCGCCCCCGGCCCTGGTCTGCCGCCAGGCGCCCGCGATATCGGGATACCAGCAGGTGAATTGCGCAAAGCACGAAACCACGCTGCCGATTTTTCCCTCCGCTATGGCCCGGCGCATCGCGCGCACATGCGTGCCAAAGCGCATCATCAGCCCGGCCGCAATTTTCACGCCCTTCTCCCGGCAATGGGCGATCACTTCCTCGCCTTCCCTGGCCGTCATGGCCAGAGGCTTTTCCACCAGGATGTGCTTGCCGCAATCCGCCGCCAGGCGCACCTGGCGCGCGTGGCAGGAAACGGGTGAAGCGATGTACACGGCGTCGATTTCCGCGTCCCGCACCAGCGCTTCTTCGTCGCTATATGCGCGCCGCGCGCCGTATTTCGCGCGCAGGCGCTCCGCCTGCGCCGGGTCGACCTCCATCACAGCCGCGATTTCCGCGTGTTCGGCCATCTGCATGCCAGGCATGGTGCGCCGGTCTGCGATGCCGCCAGCGCCCAAAATTCCCCAGCGAATTTTTTCCATCGTTTGCACCTCCATCGCGCGCAGCCGCCCAGGCAGGCTGCCGCACACTCTTTGTTAGAATTCTCGCAATTTCCGCCATTTCCTGCCCATGCGGCAAATTTCCCGCCCATGTACTTTGGATATTGAATTAAGAAACAAAACACGGTATAATAGAAGATGTGGAGATTCCACCGGCAAAGGAGCGAGCGCATGCAGTACACGTTTTTATCCCATATGGAAGCGGCGGTGCGGAACCGGAACAACCTTCTGCACTATGTAAAAAAAAGCGGCCCCATTTCCCGCACCGACATCTGGAAGCGGATGGATATTAGCCGCGCCTCCGTAACGCAGCTGGTGCAGCAACTGCAAAGCCAGAACCTGATCATCGAAACCGGCCGCAGCAAATCCGGCAGCGGCCGCAAGCAGCGCTATATAGAATTCAACGGCGCATCGCACAAAATGTTTGCCTTCGACTGGACGTCGCGGATGTTTTATCTGACAAACCTTTCCGGGGAAGTGCTTTATGAAAAGGCCCTGTCCTTTGACCGCCTGCCCCAGCCCGGCGAATTCGCCGATGCGTTGGTGGCCGAAGCCGGCCATGTAACGGAAATGGGCCTGTATGCCCCGGAAGAGCTGCAGGGCATCGTGCTGGCATTGCCCGGCCTGATCAATTGTGAAACCGCTTCGCTCCTCTATTCCGCCAAGCTGCATTGGCAAAATGTCGATATCGCCCAGCTGTTTTGCAACCGCATTCCGGGCAAGGTCTTTATTGAGCGCACGGGCAACATCATGATGCTGGGGGTATACAATTCCGGCGAATCCTGGAAGGAGAGCCATTTCCAGCTGTTCATCATGGACGCGGACGGCATTGGCGTTTCCGCCATCGTGCGGGGGCACTGCCAGCACGGCATGAATTTCATGTATGGCGAACTGGGGCATATCAAGCTCCACAGTTCCGTTCCCTGCTCCTGCGGCCAGCACGGCTGCCTGGAAGCGGTGATCAGCGACCTGTTCGAGCGCAGCGGCGGCCGGATCACCCCGGAAATCCTGGATCACCTGGCCAACGCGGTGTCCACAACCATCAACATTTCCGATGTTGGCGAAGCCATCCTCGTCGGCTCTTACATCGATATGCTCACCCGGGAGCAGAGCGACGCGCTGGTTGAGCGCATCCGCGGGCAGGTCACCTGCCTCCAGCAGCGGAATCTCAAAATCCAGTGCGCACACAACTCCCGGCAGCTCGCCTGCGCCGGCCTGTCCGCCTACGCTTTCGACCGGCTGTTTCCCGTCGGCTGACAGCATCCGGCGCAGCGTCGCCCCTTAGCCCTTAATCGCGCCGATCATAATGCCCTTCACAAAAAAGCGCTGGATGAATGGATACAGCAGCGCCATCGGCAACAAGGACATAAAAATCACGGCGCACTTGAATCCCAGCGGCGCAAAATTGCTATTTTCCGCAGCGCTCATCTTCATGGCGTCCGTGGTGTTGTCCGTGTAAGTGATCAGCAGTTCGCGCAGGATCACCTGCAGCGGATACATCTCCTTTTTGCTCAAATAGATCATTTCCTTAAAATAAGAATTCCATTGCCCCACGCAGTAAAAGAGCGCGATCGTAGCCACCACGGGCAGCGAGCAGGGCAGCACAATGTGCGTGAGGATCCGAATATCGCCCGCGCCATCAATGCGCGCCGCATCTTCCAGCGTGTCCGGCACGGCCGCCATTGCGGTGCGCATCACGATCAGGTTGTACTGGCTCACGGCGCAGGGCAGGATAATCGCCCACGCCGTATTCACAAGCTTGAGCCGGTTTACAACCAGATAAGTGGGGATGAGGCCGCCGCCAAAAACCATCGTGAACCATATCAAAAACATGAACAGATTCTTGCCCGGCAGCGCGCGCCTGGATAGCACATATGCGCCCAAAATGGTCAGCGCAGTGGAATACACTACCACGCCCGCCGTGTACACAAACGCGTTGATGTACGATCTGAGCAGATTATCCTGCTCAACAATGTGGGTAAAATTTTCCAGCGAAAAGCCAGCCGGAACCATAACGATGCTTTTTCGCATCAAGATTTCCGGGTCGCTGAACGCGTTGATCAACGTGTACCAGACGGGATACACGCAAAACAGCGCAAAGAAAAGGAGCAGCGCACAATTGACCCCATCAAAAACCCGGCTGCCCATGCTGTATGGAAGGGCATAGCGCCTTGCCTGCCGCGATCTTTTCCGCATTGCCATCCGCTCCTTTCCTCAAAACATCCTGTATTCGCCATCGGTGGCCCTTTTGGCAATCCAGTTGCTCAGCATCACCAGGGCAAAACTGATGACAGACTGGAAAAAGCCCACCGCCGTCGCGTAGCCAAAATCGGAAGATTGCAGGCCTCGCTTATACACAAATGTCTGGATGGTTTCCGACACGGATTCGTTGAGGCCTGTTTGCATCAGAAGGATGGTTTCATATCCCGAGCCGAGCATGGAGCCCATACGCATGATCAACAGGATCACAATGGTGGACATAATGCCCGGCACTGTTACATGAATCATGCGCTGAAAGCGATTGGCGCCATCCACGCAGGCTGCCTCGATACATTCCGGATTGATCGACGACATGGCCGCGATGTAAATGATTGATTCATAGCCCGTGCACCGCCACACCTCCATCATAAGATACATGCCCCGAAAATACCTGGCCTCGGCCAGCAGCTGCGGCCGGGTTCCCGTGATCGCGTAAATCAGCTGCATGGCCGCGCCATCGGAGGCGAACAGGATTTTGAGCATGCCGACCACCACCACGATGGAAATGAAATAGGGCAGGTAGGTCATCGTTTGAATCGCCCTGCGGTATTTTTCGCTGCGCACTTCGTTGAGCATCAGCGCCAGCACAATCGGTAGCGGGCTGAGGCACAGGGCCAGCAGGTTCAAAACGATCGTATTGCGCAGCACCTCGGCAAAGTAATAGGAGCCGAAAAACTTTTGAAAATTCTCCAGCCCGAGCCACGGGCTGCGCCCCAGCCCCAGCACGATGTTGTATCGCTTAAAGGCGATTTGCAGCCCCGCCATCGGCCAGTAGTGAAAAAGGATAAAATTCAGCGCCACCGGCAAAAACAGCAGGTATAAGAACTTTCTGTTCCAAATCCGTTTTGTGAGATCGCGCGCCCCCGCCCGCGTAAGATATGTGTTCTTTGCGCTCATAGCCAAAGCCCTCCCGCCGAAGCTCATCCAAAAAAGCGGTTCTCCCCCTTCTCACTCCTGGCAAATTCGCAAAATCTCCCGTTCCACGGCGGGCGCGGTGAGGCCCAGCCGCTCGCGCAAGTATTGCTGATCGCCCACTTCGTGGACATAAATATCCGGTATCGCCATTCGCTTGAACCGCACGTTCAGGCAGCCCTCGTCCGCCAGCACCTCCGCCACCGCGCTTCCCAGCCCGCCAGAGAGATTGTGCTCCTCCAGCGTGATGATCCGCCCGGTCTGCCTAGCCGCCGCCACAATGGCCTCCCGGTCTATGGGCTTGATGGTGTGCATCGAAATCAGCCGGCAATGGATGCCCTTATCGCGCACGCGCTC
Source organism: Candidatus Alectryocaccomicrobium excrementavium (assembly GCA_018716755.1). GTDB lineage: Bacteria > Bacillota > Clostridia > Christensenellales > Aristaeellaceae > Alectryocaccomicrobium > Alectryocaccomicrobium excrementavium. The sequence continues at coordinate 12,979 of DVJN01000268.1, read as the reverse complement.
CACGGCCTTTTGCGCCTCCAGGCCAATAGGGCCGGCAAAGATAACCGTGCAGTCATCCCCCTCTTCCACCGTAATGGCCTTGCCAATTTCGTAAGCAAAGGGCCTGTGGTGGATGTCCCGCTCGCCTTTGTAGCCGCAGCGGTAATACACCGGTCCCTCATGGGCGAACATTGCGCGTGCCGCAGCGGCAGCTTCCTGCAAATCGCAGGGAACCAGCACGACCATATTGGGCAGCGCGCGCATGATGGCGATGTCTTCCGTGGAATGATGGGAAATCCCCAGCGGGCCATAGGATACCCCGCCGCCAATGATCACGATCTTCACGTTGGCGTTGTGATAGCAAACGTCGTTGCGGATCTGTTCCAGGCAGCGCAGCGTGGGAAAATTGGCGATGGAATACGTCACCGCGATGTTGCCCTCCATGGCAATGCCACAGGCGACGCCGGTCATGTTCTGCTCCATCACGCCGCAGTTGAAATAGCGGTCGCTAAATTTTTTGGCGAAGGGCTCGATTTCCCCATAGCCAATATCGGCGAGTACCAAATGAATGCGCGGATCTTTCTCCGCCAGTTCCAGCATCGTTTCGTTGAATACCCTTCTCATGGAACTATTCCTCCAGTTCCTTCATTGCCCTGGCCAGGTCCTCGTCCGTCACATGCCAATAGTGCGAATGCACCTGGTTTTCCATAAACCGCACGCCTTTGCCCTTGATCGTGTTGGCGATAATGCAGGTAGGCTTGCTGTCCAGCGGAGAAATCTCCTGGAGAGCCGCCGCAATTTGCCCGTAGTCGTGCCCGTCTATGCTTTTGCAGGCCCAGCCGAACGGGGCCACACGGCTTTCCAGATCGCCCAGATCCAGAATATCCTTGGAAAAGCCCAGCGCCTGGATGCGGTTATAATCCACAATCGCGATAAGGTTGCTCAAATGGCGCTGTCCGGCGAACATAATGGCTTCCCATGTGGAGCCCTCATTGCAGTCGCCATCCGACAGGATTGCGAACACGCGGTGCTTCTGTCCCCGTTCCCGCGCGGCCAGCGCCATGCCCACCGCTACGGGCAGGCCATGCCCCAAAGAACCCGTGGAAAATTCCACGCCCGGAACATAATGGCTGATGTGCCCCAGCAATTTCCCCCCGTTCTGGTCATAAGTATCGATCCATTCCCGGGGAAAGAATCCCTGCTCCGCCAGCGCGGCATACACCGCCGCGCCCGCGTGCCCCTTGGAAAAAATCAGGCGGTCGCGGTCCGGCCGCTCCGGCGCCTGCGGATCGATTTTCAGCGCGCCGCCATACAGCACGGCCAGCAAATCCGCCACGGAGAGCATGCTGCCAATGTGCCCGCTTTGCCCAATATGCACCATATGCAGGCAGTGTTTTCGAATTTTTTTGGCTAAATCAGCATAATTTTCATACATTTTCTTTAACTCCCATCCTGCCATCCCGGGGCAAAAAATCCCCGTTTTGCCGCGCCCGGTTTCAAAACCGGCCTTTAGCTGATCGTGATTCCGCCGTCGGCCACCAGGATCGCGCCATTGAGATAGCTGGCGCTTTCGCTGAGCAAAAACAGCGCCGTTTGCGCGATTTCCTCTGGCCTGCCCCACCGGCGCAGCGGTGTGCCCTGCGTGAGAAAAAAAGTCTCGTCGAAATCCGGATCGTTCAGATTGGATTCCACCACCATCGGCGTGCGAATGGCTGCCGGTGCAATGCAGTTGGTGCGAATGCCAAAGGGGCCAAACTCCACCGCCATGGAGCGGGTCAGCGAAATCGTCCCTCCCTTTGCCGCGGTGTAAGCGTCGCATTTGGGAATGCCGATAACGCCCGCGCTGGAGGCCGTGTTCACAATCGCGCCCCCGCCCGTTTTCTTCATCATTTGCACCGCGCACTTTGAGCAATACACCAGGCCGAACAGGTTGATCTTCACGATGCGCTCAAACACATCCATATCCAGCGCATCGAGCGGCGCGTCCTTTTTGCCCCAGAAAACCGACGCGTTGTTATACAGGCCGTCGATCCGGCCAAAATCGCGCTCAATCTGGGCAAACGCGGCCTGCACCGCCGCCCAATCGCTGATATCCACGCCGTAAAACTTCGCCCGGCCGCCCGATTGCAAAATTTCCGCTTCGGTTTCGCGGCCTGCCTGCTCGTTGACTTCCAGAATCAAAACCGTCGCGCCCTCCTGGGCGAACAGCTTTGCCGCGCAATGGCCAATCCCACCGCCGCCGCCCGTGATGGCGACGGTCTTTCCCTGCAATTGTTGCATATCCACAGCCTCCATGCGCGCCCGCGCTATGCGGGCAGTTCCTCGTGCTTCACGCGGTCGATCCAGCTGCAAAGCCATTTTTCGCTTTCCAGGCCCACGCCCATCACCGAATTGGCCTCGAACATGATCCCATCCAGCCGCCCTTCCCGCAGCATTTTCAGGCCAAACTCGCATTGATATTCCATCCATTCCACCGGAACGGATTCGCCCGAATCGAAATCGAACAGATAGCAGCCCAAAATTTTCTTTTTGCCGGGCAGATCCCGCTCCAGCTGGGCGAAGTTTTCCGGCAAATCCTTCAGCCCCTGCCAATTCCAGGTCCAAATGGTCACGCCGTCGATGTACTCAAACAGGCGCGCGCTCGCCTTTGCGCCAAAATACCAGGTCACATAGATTTCCAAGGGTTTGCCCACCGCGGAAAGCTCCGCACGAATGGAGCGCAGCGCCGTTTCCGCCGCTTCTTCCGGCGCGGCGCCGATGTAATCGTCCAGATACGCGCCACAAATATTGGGATATTTTTCCACCAGGGCCCGGATGAACTTTTCCTCGTTTCCGCTGCGGAATCCGCCAGATCCGGCGCAGCCCCAGAGCACCCGGTCCAGCCTGCGAAAGCTCTCCGCATAGCCATACGCGTCGTGCGAAAAGGGCGCGGGCACGCCATCGCAATTGACCATCGCCACATTGGGCACATCCAGCAGCATCGCTCCCTCCGCCGGCGTAATTCTGGACCAATTCAGCGGGTGGCGGCGCTGCCTGGCCCTGCAAAGATAGATATCGTCCTGGTGCGCGCGAACGCCAAAAATCCACAGCTTATCCCGTACCGTCGCCATCTCGATTCCCTCCTTGAAAATATGCAAGGGGCTGTTGCGGATTCAGGGCGTCCGCAACAGCCCCGCCTTTGCGCCGCGCTTGCGGCGCTCATGATTCCCGGTTGCCTTTACCGCGCCAGCCAGCGCTCATATTGCCCGCGGCACACTTCAATATAGCGCTCCACGTTCAGCTCTTCCATGGTCGAAAGATAGGTATCCCAATCGTCCTCCAGGCTCAAATCCCCCGTGATGAACTGCACAACCGCCGAGCTGAAATATTTGTTGATGTCCGCGATCAGCTGGGTCTGCTCCGCCGATTCCTCCACCGTGGGCGCGAGCACCGGGGCCGACAGTTTCCAATATTGCCTGTGCTTTTCCAGCCCCTCGTTGCTCACCTCGCCCACGATCTGGCCCCAGGCCGTGTCGAGCGACACGTGCGGGAACGGGCCGGGATTGATGCCCAGCTGGCGGCGTCCATTCACACCGCCCAACTCGTGCTTGAGCACCACGTCGGTAAACTGCGGATTGCCATCTTCGTCCAGCGTGTAAGTGTAGCCCTCTTCGCCAAAGCTGAAGAGCATGGTGCCCTCATCGCTGTATACGTAATTCATCACTTCGCAAATCTTATCCAGCTTTTCCTGGTCGCCATTGTTCATGATATAGTAATAGCCGCCAATAAGGGTATTGGGCTGCACAAAGGGATCGCCGTTTTCCGTGGTGAACGGCCCGGTGATGATGTAATTGGTGCCGCTCGTGCCGCCCGGCCCCCAGGTGTTGCCATTGTCGCCATAGGTGATAAAGAAGCCGACCTCGCCGGCATTGATCCTGGCGTTGATGGCGTCGTCGTCGCGCGTCATCCAGTCGGGATCCAGCAGGCCTTCGTTGCTGCACCGGTTCAGGAAGCTCAGCGCGTCCTTCAGCTCGTCGGCGCGCTCATAGGGGCCGTAAACATACGTGCCCAGCTCCTCGTGCATCCACCACGAGCTGGAGCCAAAGTATTCCAGCACGGTGCTCCACAAGTTGTTCCCCGTCCACGGGCCAGCCGCCCAGATAATCGCGTCGTCGCCCTTGAGCTCTTTAAACGCCGTCAAAACCGCGTATAGCTCGTCGATCGACGTGGGAATTTCCATGCCCACCTCTTCGAGCCAGTCCTGGTTCAGATAAGGGAAGAAGTTATAATTCGAATACTCGATCTTCGTCAGATACCACATGCGGCCTTCATCGTCTTTGATGTTCTTCAGATAGTTGGAATCCGCCGCCTCGCACGCCGTAAGGAAATTCGGGATCTTTTCCGGAATGATGTCCGTCAGCTCCACAAAGATTCCCGTGTCGTAATACTGGGCCATGCTATCGGGAACGGCGTACATCACATCCGGATATTCGCCGCCCGCGAGCACCATATTGACCCGCTCGTTGTACGCCGCGCCGGAAATCAGCTGGAAATCGAACACGACGTTGAATTTCTCGCCCAGCGTTTTGAACGTGTACACATCGTTGTTGAGCACAGAATGTTCATGCTCCTGCAGCATAAACGTCAGCGTCATCGGCTCGTCCGCCTCGCCCAGCGCAACGCCGCACGTGCCGCACGCCATCATGGCGCAAAGCAAAACCGCAAAAAACTTCTTCATGCAAACCCCTCTTTTCTTGTCCTAAATTTTCCCGTTTTTTCTGCCTGCAACGCCTCAATGGAACCCCTGTATCCGCGCTTCACCTACCTTCCCTTTCCATCCATCCCGCAATTTTATATTCAGAATCGCCCCATTGGATTCTGATTGCCTTCTCCCAGCAATCGGCCCATCCATAAATTTATTCACTAAATTAAGTATATCAGATTGTTTTTACATTGTCAATAGAAGCCTCCGCTCATTCGCCCTATTTTTACATTCAACGTATATATGTGGAAATTTTGTACATACTTATCTATGATTTGCATGCCTAAAATATGAGAATCCCTTTCCGCAACACGTTTTTCCCTCTCCCCCGTTGGATGGCACAGCGGCGCGGAAAAAAGCGCCGCACCCAGTGCGCATTCCTACCAATCTTAACGTCACCTTGTTATAATAGACAAAATTCTGTTTCCAGTAGGGAGGGCATTTGCTATGAAATGGCTCGCGCGAATGGGGATTTTGCTTCTCCTCGCCGCTTTTGTGGGTGCTCCCGCGCTGGCCAGCGCAGATTGCGTTTTCCCCGATCTGGCCTTTCTCCTCCATACGCCCTGCGAACTGCTCCAGGCGCAATACGCTTTTTCGGAGGATTTTATCTGCGACGCTTATGTATGGGAATATCCCGGGGGCTGGAAACCCGAAGGGGATATTCTCCTTGCACTGTTCGCAGAAATCTATGGGGCCTGGGAATGGGAGGCGGGCGAAATCGAGGGCCACAGCGCCTTTTTCCTGTCGAACGAAAATGGCGACAGCGCCGCTCTCGTTTCGGATTTTGATGGCCGCGTCCTCGCATTGTTGCCCGTAGCGTGCGAAATTTTTGCCGTGGAAGAGGGCGCGCCATCCGAAAGCGCAGCCATCCAAACGCCCGCCCCAACGCCCCAGGCGGATGCCAGCGCGGGGCATTGGGAGTGGCAGGAGCGCGAGGTGGATTGCCCATCCTGCACCGGCGGGTGGTGCAGCATTTGCAATGGAACCGGCACTTACCGCCTGTATGGCGAAGAAATCCCCTGCCCCATTTACTGCTCTGCCTGCCAGGGCTTGGGCGTCATCCGCCAGAGCGAATACCGGTTTATACCCGGCGCATAGGCCATTGGCCAGGCCGGAAACAATAGGAGGAATTTTCATGGCAAAGCGAATCTTGGCATTGAGCGTTGTGCTCTCGTTTGCGTTGTGCTCCTGGGCCTGTGCCAGCGAAGCGGGCGGTGGCCTTAGCGGCTTGCTGGATGGCGGCGCGGCAGGCGGAGGGCTTGACGGATTGTTGGACGAATCGGGCAGCTTTGGCGTCGTTCCCGATCCCGCCGGATTGACAGGGCAGGAGGGCAACCTTTTGCAGGAAGACTATCTGTTTTCAGCGGGCTATGTGTGCACGGCGTACGCCTATCCCCTGCCAGCCGATGAAGATGCTTTTCTCGAGGCATACATTCTCCAGGCCGAGCAAAACGGTTTTTCCGTGGCCACGCAGGTGGCAGATGGGCAGGAGGCGCTGCGCCTTTTTCTGGAGGACGGGCGTTATGCGCTGCTATTTCCCAATGTCGATGGCGCCATGCTCCTTTTGGTGCAGGAGGATCTGGCGTTTGGCGAACCCGAGCCCGATGGATTCTATCTTTCTCTGGAGCGCAACGGCCGGGAGCTTTTGGGCACGTTTAGTGACACGGAAACGTCGTGCACGGAATCTACCCGGATGACGGGCACTTCGCGCTCCTTCGAAATCACCTATTATTTTGAGCGCGCGGAGATTACGCTGTTCACGCTGAATTTCCCCAATTACGCGCAAAAGGGCGATGAATTCTACGTCACAAAGGATTCCCTCATCGATGGGCTCTATCTTTATACGGCGGAGGAAGGCAACCTGGTGTTCTACGATTCCCCTTACCACCACCAGATGGTCAACAGCAAAGACTATTTCCGCGTGAAAATCACAGATATGTATGAAACAGAGGCCGGGCTGGTGATCGAGGGCGAATTCGACGGCAGCTTTCAAAAAGGCGAAATCCTGTATACCAATGGCTCTTTTCGCGTGCTCAATGATCTGTAGCCCCGGCATGAAGCGCTTGCCAAGCGCGGCAAAATGCGGTACAATAACGATATACACTGGAACAGGAGATGAAACCCATGCAAAAGTTAACTTCCCAGGCCCTGTGCGGCGTGCGCGCCCTCTATGGCGAGGATCCCCGCGCGCAGGAGCGCTGCGAGGCCCTCATCGGCCGCTTTGAGAGCCGCTATGGCCGCGCGCCGCAACAGCTGGTGAGCGCACCAGGGCGCACAGAAATCCTCGGCAACCACACCGACCACAACCACGGCCGTGTGCTGGCCGCGTCCGTAACGCTGGACACGCTGGCCGCCGTGGCACAAAACGGCACGAACACTGTGAATTTGTATTCCGAAGGCTTTGCCGATCCATTTTGCGTTTCGCTGGATCAGCTCGCGCCTGTGAAGGCCGAAGAGGGCACCACCGCCAGCCTGATCCGCGGCGTAGCGGCCTTCCTCAAGGAAGAGGGCGTTCCCGTGGCCGGGTTCGACGCAGAAGTGACCAGCACGGTTTTCCGCGGCTCGGGCCTGTCCTCCTCAGCGGCGTTCGAGGTGCTGCTGTGCGCGATTTTTGACGCTCTCTTCGGCGGCTGGCGGTTGGAAGCCAAGCACCGCGCCGCGCTTTCGCAAAAGGTTGAAAACCGGTATTTCGGCAAGCCCTGCGGCCTGATGGATCAGATGGCCAGCTCGGTGGGCGGCCTGGTGGCCATCGATTTCGGCGCAGCGGAAGCGCAGGTCGAATCCATGAAATACGATTTTGCCGCCAAAGGCCTGCGCCTGTGCGTGGTGCAGGCGGGCGGCGACCACGAAAATCTCACCGCGGAATACGCATCCATCCCCGCGGAAATGCGCGCAGTGGCGCAGGCGCTGGGCGGAGAGGTGCTGCGCGACATCGCGCCCGAAGCGCTCCTCAAAGCCATTCCCACCCTCAAAAACCGTGTGCCCGACCGCGCCATTTTGCGCGCGCTGCACTTTATGGATGAAGACGCTCGCGTGGCGGCGGCTTTCGAAGCGCTGAAGAAGGACGATCTGGGCGAATTCTTGCGCCTGGTCATCGCTTCGGGCGAAAGTTCGTGGAAACTGCTGCAGAACGTCTATGTCGCGGGCAGCGAGAACCGCGAAATGGCGCTCGCGCTGGAGTTGTCGCGCCGCATGCTGGATGGGCGCGGCGCATGGCGCATCCACGGCGGCGGCTTTGGCGGCACCATCCTGGCCTTTGTGCCGGAGGACATGCTGGCGGCCTATCAGCGCGAAATGAACAGCGTGTTCGGCGAAAACGCCTGCGTGCCGCTCGACGTGCGCCCCGTTGGCGCGGTGTGCATCGAGCTGTAAGCGGCACGCGAAAGCGCGATAGAAGGAGGAACATCCATGCTACTCATTCGCAATGGCAAGCTTTTCACCATGGAGGGCGAAAATTTTCTCGATGGCGCTGACGTCCTCATCCAGGCGGGCAAAATCGCCGCCGTCGGGCGCAACCTGTCCGCGCCTGGGGCGAAGGTGATCGACGCCACCGGCCAATATGTGATGCCCGGCATTGTAGACGCGCACAGCCACATCGGCATGTGGGAGGATGGTATCGGCCAGGAAGGCTCCGATGGCAACGAAATCACCGATCCGGTCACCCCGCAGCTGCGCGCGCTCGATGCGATCAACCCCGCGGACCGCAGCTTTGTGGAAGCCTATGAGCACGGGGTGACGCTGGTCGCCACCGGGCCCGGCTCCGCCAATGTGATCGGCGGCCAGTTCGTGGCCATGAAGACCTACGGCAAAAACATGGACGATATGGTCGTGGCCGAGCCGCTCGCCATGAAGAGCGCCTTTGGCGAAAATCCCAAGCGCTGCTACGGCGGCAAGGGCAAGATGCCCGAAACCCGCATGGCCACCGCCGCGGTGATGCGCGAGGCCCTCTTCGCCGCCCGCGAATACCTGCAAAAGATGGCTGGCCCGGAGGACAAGCGCCCCGCCTTTGACCTCAAGAAGGATGCTCTCGCCAGGGTGCTGCGCCGCGAAATCCCGCTGAAAATGCACGCGCACCGCGCGGACGATATCCTCACCGCCATCCGCATCGCGCAGGAATTCCAGCTGAACTATTCCATCGAGCACTGCACCGAGGGCTACCTGATCACCGAAGATCTCAAGCGCGCGGGCGCAAAGTGCATCCTCGGCCCGCTGCTCACCGACCGCTCCAAAATCGAGCTGCGCAACCTGAGCTTTGGCGCGCCGCGCGTCCTCTATGAGGCGGGCATCAAGTTCGCGCTGATGACGGATCATCCCGTGATCCCCGAGCATTACATCGCCGTGGAAGCCGCCATCTGCGTGCGCGAGGGCCTGCCGGAAATCGAAGCGCTGAAAGCCATCACCATCAACGCCGCGCAGATCCTGGGGCTGGATGGCCGCTTTGGCTCCCTCGCCCAGGGCAAGGATGCCGACATCGTGCTCTACGATGGCCATCCGCTGGACGCCCGCTCGCACGTCACCCATACGCTGGTCAACGGCGAAACCGTATACGAACGCTGACCGGCCAATTCCAGGCTGCCCCGCCGCCAGATTGCGCGGGGCGGCCTTTTTGCGCGCCGCGCAGTTCTTTTGTGAAAAGCCCGGAAAACCTTCTCCGCGCAAGCGCATGGCAAATCCATCCCTCCGTTCGTTCTTGCGGACGTTCGTTCTCTTCGTTTTCTCTGAGGGGGTAGGGGGAGTATATACTTTCCTTTTCTTTAAGGCGTTTCCGGGGGAATTTTCCGGGGTTTCCGGGGGAAGAAACCCCCGTTTCCGTTCCGGATTGAGAAACAAAGGTGACCTTAACACGCATACTGGCAGGAACGTATTTTGGATCGTTTCCGTTTCGGAGCCAGTATTCCCAGATGATTCGTATGTCATCGCGCTTCGCGACGGCCCGCAAATAGCGGCGCTGGATACCTGCGCCGGGCAACGCACTGAACATGTCAGGAACCCCACCCTCAAAGATGGAACGCCGGACACACCCCTGTATTGCCCGCCCAATCAGCCCGTGCGGCACGCCCGGCCCACCGGCCGCCAAAAACGCGCCATTGCCGCCAAAGCTGCAATAAGTACCCATTGTTGCTGTAAATCCGGCAAAACGCGGCGAGTACGGTCATAAGACCACGCGCGCCGAACCCCGCCTTCAACAGCCGAATTTCTCTCCTGGATCGTTGTCAACGCCTGAAGGAATTTTCTCCCTTCCCCCATTGCCATCATACCACATGGCCACCCGCCAGTTCTACCTTTCAACGCCCGTTTTCCGCAATAATATGGCCGCCTCCGTAAAGAGGCGGCCTGCAAGCCATTTTTCATATTTCATTCCAAAAAAAGTGAAAGCCCAAAGTGCCGCTCGCTCCTGCCTTATCACCCGCCGCTCGGCAGGGCGGAGACCTGCGGCTGCTTACTGCCTTCCCCTGGCGTACCGCCGAAGCGATGGGGGCTTGACATCTGCATACCGACCCGGAATCCTTTTATGATAATGTGGGTAAAAGCAAGAGCGTTACGCACACCCCAGGTAGTTCCACGGTTTCTATTATAGCGAATCCCTTCGCCCTTGTCAAGCCTTAATTGCGCGGAATTTTCGCCATATGGTTTGCCCGAAAGCGGCGCCCGCATGGACGCCGCTCCTTTGATGAATTATTGCGCGATCATCGCAAACAGGCCGCTACCCATGAGCGGCGCTTCGAAGCGCGCGGGTTCCGTTTCCGTAGCTTCTATTCGGCTGGCCGGGCTGAGAACGGTTCCCTCCTGTTCTTCCAGCGGCACCAGCAGCAGGTTCACTTCCGCGTCTTCCGTTAGCGGCGACACCGCCTCCGCGAGCAGCAGCGCTTTCAAATCGAGGACATCCTTCGTCACGTCGGTTTCCTCGCCATTTTCCCCTGTCACGATTTGCGCGCGGTAGCCTTGCGAGAGGACGGACAAGCCTTCGATCGCCGCGATTTCCCGCTCATTCCATTCCTCTTCTTCCAGCGGCGCGAGGCGCACGACGTAATTATCCTCCGGCATAGAAGCCAGCGGCCACTCGAGCGCCGCGTCCTTCACCACAAAGCGGATGTGCGTATACCCGCGAGAGGCAATCGCATCCAGCAATTCCCGCGAAAGCAGCAAGCTGCGCGCTTCATAGAGCGGCTGGCCGTTTGCGTCGTACACCACTGCGCCGGTCTCATCCCGCACCGGGCCAGCCACAATGGCCAGCGTGCGCGCGAGCACCGCGCCGGTGGCTTCCTCCAATTCTTCCACGGTGGAGTACGTATAGGGCATGGCCGCGCCGGTTTCATCCACCACCAGCCGGTCTTGCTGCGCTTCGAATTGGAGAAGGCCATCGCCATTTCCGCAGCGGCGAAATCCATAGAAGACGAGGGCTTCATCATCGATCCGATTCCCGACCAGACCTACACCGGCGCGGAGATCACGCCGGAGATCGTAGTCAAGGATGGCGACAAGGTGCTCGTCGAGGGCGAGGACTACGAAGTTTCCTACGAGGATAACACCGAAACGGGCACGGCCACCGTCATCATCACCGGCACAGGCAACTATACCGGCGAGCGTACGATCAACTTCACCATCGCCCCAAAGGACATTGCCGCCGCGAGCGTCACCGTGGAACCCATCGGCGAACTGGTCTACACCGGCTCCGCACTCGAACCGGCTGTGACCGTCAGGGACGGCGAAAAGGCGCTTGTGAAGGACGTGGACTATGCCGTGACCTACGAAAACAACACCGCCGCGGGCACGGCGACCGTCACCATCACCGGCACAGGCAACTATACCGGCGAAACGGAAGCGACCTTTGAGATCGCCCAGAAGACATCGCGGAGGACGAGGACTTCACCATCGAGCCCATCCCCGACCAGACCTATACCGGCGAGGCGATTGAGCCGGAGATCGTGGTCAAGGACGGCGGCAAGGTGCTGACCGAGGGCGAGGGCGAGGAACATTCGTGGGAGAACATCACCGGCACCACGCTGACGGCGGGCAACTACACCATTATCGCCCGCACGCAGGCCACCGCGCTCTACGAAGCGGAGGAGTTCACCGCCACCTTCACGGTCGTAAAGGCCGCTGCCCCGGCCATCCACTGGCCGACGGCGCAGGGCATCACCTACGGACAGGCGCTTTCCGCAGCGACGCTCTCGGCCACGACGGACGCCTATGGCACATTCGCATGGGAGCAGCCCGACGCCATCCTCAACGCGGGCTTTTCGACGCTGCCGGTGTAGAGGACAATACCGGTGATGGTGACGGTCGCGGTGCCCACGTTTACGTTGTTCTTGTATTCCACGGTGTAATCCACGTTCGCCTGCAGCATCTTGCCGTCGCCATTCGTGATGGTCACAGCGGGGGTGATCTCCTTGCCCGTATAGGTCTGGTCTGGAATCGGGTCAATGGACATGTTGCCGATGAAGGTCGTCGGGTCGATGAGTACATAGTTGCGCGTCTCATTATTCTTCAGCAGCGGCATGGTATCGTTTGCGTTTACGAACGTGATTTGACCATCTGCCGCTTCAAGCGCCCAGAATTTGCCTTCGGGCGGCGTGCCCAGCGATTTCAGCACGTTCGCGCCGTAGTTGATGACTGTGGGCTTGCCGTTCGCAGTCACAGATAGTTTGATTGTGCCACTGAAATTCCAGCTATTCACATAAGCGCTTTCCCCGTAGCGGCATGTGGTTTCGTAGGTTCCTCCATTCGCAATCTCACCATTGATCTGCGCATTTTCAACCGTCCCACCAGAGCCTTGAAGACTGCAGGAAAATGTGCCGCCCGTTATCGTTCCGCTGTTATTGATCAAACCGCTGCCGCTAAATGAACCGCCGGAAAGACGGCAATATCGCCCGTGAGCGTGCCATAGTTGCTACAAGAGGCACCATATTGGATGATGTCGAGCGTGCCGCCGGAGATCATATTGTAGTTTTCGAAGGAATCGTTTGTACTGACATCAATGTCACAGTTACTGATAGAACCATTGTTTTCAAATCCGCCCACTGTTATATTGAGGGGGGGCCGCCGGGGATGTTTCCACTATTTTGCAACAGGTTACTTTGCGCTGCGGTAATCGCACAGCTGGAGATTGTTCCTGTATTTACAATGAGTTTGCTCTTTGTTGTGAACGAACCGCCGGAAACCGTACCTCGATTTGTAAACTCCTGATCGCTCTCAACGGTAACGGTGCAGCCATCCGTCTTTCCATTGCTTTGGTTTGTAAAACTGCCATCCAACACT
>DVJN01000267.1 GCA_018716755.1 Candidatus Alectryocaccomicrobium excrementavium | reverse complement strand
TTGGAGGAAACTTATACCATATCTTCCGCGCAAAATCTGTTATGGGGTGAGGTTGCTGCCATTTATGCGCGGCTGTTGCCTGCGGATATCCAATGGATTGATCTGGAGGAATTTATCGCGCATTCCCCTGGGCTGGCACGGGATCCGTGGTTCCTGAAATACGACCGATTGCTGGATAGAAGAATCGATAACAAAAAGGTATTGGAGGCCACAGGATTGCAAAAAGAAGACTTCCTCTCTATTGAAGAGGGAATACGGCTTGAACTTGCCAAGGTGTTGTAAAAAAAGGACGGAGGCGGCGCCTCAATTTTACCATGCGTTAGCCGTTGACGCTTTTCGCTCCTGTCCCGGTTTATTTTACAGCCAACCCGTGGCAGAAAGGTGAAATAAATCGAAAAAAGGGCTTGCCTTTTCGCGCAAAATGGATTATAATGTGTCCGTTAGCTTTGATTGGGTCTGTGGTTGCAAGTCGATGCCAGTCGCAGGCGAAACGACCCACGTAAGCCGGGAAAAGCCCGGTGATCATGGTGCGATCTAGAAGTAAGTCCGGCCAGCGGTTGCTGAGAGGGTTAGTAGTGGGAAGCAAATGGCTCATGAGCGAACGCTCCAGCCGGCGGTTGTGGGGGCAAAGACCAGGTCAGCCAATCAAGGCGGCGCATTACAATTCGGGAGGAATCATCAGAATGTTCGAGGACAAGACCCTGGTATGCAAAGAGTGTGGCAACGAGTTCGTTTTCACGGCCGGCGAGCAGGAATTCTACGCAGAAAAGGGTTTCATGAATGAGCCCAGCCGTTGCAAGAGCTGCCGCGACGCCCGCAAGGCGAGCCGGAATGGCGAGCGCGTGATGTATGAAACGACTTGTGCGGAGTGCGGAGCGCCCACGCGCGTGCCGTTCACGCCCAAGACCGATCGGCCGATCTATTGCAGCGAGTGCTTTGCAAAGAAGCGCGCTTAAAGCGATCTTCGGAATCGATCGCCGCTTCGCTTTGGCCTCGTTTCCGAGTCTTGCTTGAATGAATGCTTTCAGCCCCCTGCAGTTCGCCCTGCCGGGGGCTGATGTGTTTCCTATATTGCGGCCCAATTGCGGATGGGCTGCGGCAATTTGTGTTTTGGGAGGCGTACATGCGGTATAAGGCATTGCTGATTGACAACGATGAGACCCTGATGGATTTTCACACGGCGGAAGGCAACGCCATCGCGCAGGTAAACGCGCTGCTGGGAATCGGCGATCCGCAGGCGCGGGAGCGCTATTCCGCCATCAACGCGCAGTGCTGGCGCGATTATGAAAAAGGGCTGATTACGCAGGACGAGGTGAAGCTGCGCCGCTTTCGCGAATACCTGCAATGGTATGGCCTGGATGCGAAGCCTGAGGAAATCACGGAGCGCTATGCGGACGCGCTGTCGCAGCAGTGCATTCTGCTGGATGGCGCGCTGGATGTGCTCAAAGCCATATCTGCGCAAATGCCCATTGCGCTGGTCACCAACGGCATTGGCCGTGTGCAGCGGAGCAGGCTGGAAAAGGGGAACCTGTGGGGCTATTTTCGGGCGGTGATCATTTCGCAGGAAGTGGGCGCGCAAAAGCCGGATCCGCAAATCGTGTTTGCTGCGCTTAAGGCGCTGGGAGATATTCCGCCTGAAGAGGCGCTTTTGTGCGGCGACAGCCTTACAAGCGACATCCTTGCGGCCAATCGCGCGGGCGTGGACGCCTGCTGGTTCAATCCGTGCCACCAGGCCCGGCCGGCGGATATGGCAATCCGCTATGAAATCGACGACATTCGGGAGCTGATGGGAATCGCTCTTGCCCAGTGAGGAATGAGAAGAATGAAGATACGTTTACATTTGCCGTTTGCGCTCGCATGGGAAGAAATTGCCGCGAAGCTGCGCCTGGATGAGGATGACGGCGAAGACCTGCGCCCCTATTTTGAAGAAGCCATGCGCATCGCCAACCCCAAGGCCGCATTTTGCCGGGTGGCCGTGCGCGTGGAGGATGAAAAGCACGTATGGCTGGGAGATACTCGCTTTGAAAGCGCCCTGATGGCCAGGAATCTGGCGGCGTGCAAGGAAGTGTATCCCTATGTAGCCACTTCTGGACGGGAATTGTACGATTTGTGTCAGAGCGTGGACGACCCCATTATGCGCTATTGGCTGGAATTCATTGCCGAGAGCGTGCTGCGCCGCGCCATGGTTCCCGTGTTTGAGGAAATGCGCGCGCTGTATCGCACCGCGGCGCGCTACACCATGAATCCTGGCTCTCTGCCGGAATGGCCCATTGAAAATCAAAAGCCGCTGTTCGCGCTCCTTGGCGATGTGGAAGGAGCCATCGGCGTTTCGCTCACGCCGTCCATGTTGATGCTGCCGAACAAATCGGGGTCGGGCATCCTGTTTGAATCGCGGGAGGATTACAGCAATTGCGCTCTGTGTACGCGCCTGAATTGCCCCACGCGGCGCGCGCCCTATCATGGGGAATCCTGAGATTTGGGCGTAGCCGCGCTTGCGGAGGATGCGCTCTTGAAAATTTCCGCGATGGAGAGAACGGCCGTCCTTTGCGCGGGAACGGCCGGTTGCGGCGCGGATGGGTTGCCCGCGCCGCTGGCGAGCAGCCCCAGGAGCAGCGCCAGAACCAACAGGGCAACGGTGAACCAAAAGCGCCGGTTGAACCCGTGCATTTTGCTTTTCCGCGTGGACTTGGCGGCAGAAGGAGAACGGGCCGGAAAGGGAAGCTCCGGCTCTGGCGGCGATGCGAGGATGGAGGAAGGCAGGGGCGGCAGATGGTAGCGGGCGGCTTCGCGCGTGAAGCGCGTGAGGCACACTTCCCGGCCGCGCATGCAGCGCGCGCATTGCTCCGCGTCCAATGCGTTGGCCCGGCCGCACACGCAAATCCATGCGCCCGGGATGAGGCGCGCATATTGCGTCGCGCCCGCGCCGGCCAGCCGCACCAGAGCGGCTTCCTCCTGGCCGCCAATGGGCGCGGGCGGCGGCACTTCTATCCACGCGCCTTCCTGTGCAAGCCAGTCCTGCCGGTTGGCGGCGAAGCGGATGCGCGTGAATACCAACTCGACGGCGCTGCATTCTGGCTGGCTGGGCGACAGGGCAATGGTGAATTCACTGCGCGCGTAGGCGCGCGAAGCTTCCAGGGAAAAGGGCAGCGCCTCTATTTCTTCCCCCGCGGCGTTCGACCAGTGCGCCTGCCCCTCCAGAGATAGAATGGGCAGATGCGATAAATTAAAAAGATGAATATAAGCACGGGGCAAGCCGCGGTCAAAAACCGCGATGTCCCATTTTCGCACTTCTACCGGACAATGCAAATCAATTTTCAATGGCAATCCTCCCCGCTGCCCATATTATACCATAAGCAGGCAATTTTGCAACCGGGCAGGGCAAAGAGGCCTATTCCACCAGGCTGGCATACGCGAAGGGTACGATTTTTTGCAGGTCTTGGGGACACATCTCGATTTGGCGGCCGATCTTTCCTGCGCTGAAAACGATGGCGCTTTGCTCGCGCGCGGTTTCATGCACAAAGGTGGGAAAGAGCTTTTTCATGCCGATGGGGGAGCAACCGCCATGCACATATCCCGTGAGCGGCAAAAGTTCTTTCATGGGGATCATTTCGATGGACTTTTCCCCGGCACACTTGGCGGCTTTTTTGAGGCTCAGCTCGGCGGCGACGGGAATCACGAATACGTAATGCGCCCGGGATTTGCCAACCGTGACCAGCGTTTTGTAGACCATCGCAGGGTCAAGCTCCATCAATCTTGCCGCCTCCACGCCGCTTACCGCCTGCGTGCAGGGATAACTGTGCTGAATATAGGGCAAGCGCCTGCCATCCAGCAGGCGCATTGCATTGGTTTTGTCTTCCATTGCCATTCCTCCACACCCATAGGATGTGCCCATTATAGCGCTTTTGACGGGCGGAAGAAAGCATGTTCGCGAAAAATTGGAAAAACGCGCATTTAAGCCGCGCAGTATTCAGCCACCTTATCCGCTGCGCTGGCCGCGTCGGGCGTATAAGCGTCCGCATGGATTTGCTGGCAGTATGCGTCGGTCACCGGGGCGCCGCCGATCATGATCTTGACCTTATCGCGGATGCCGGCCTTTTCCGCCTCAGCGACCACATCCGCCATCACGCCCATGGTGGTGGTGAGCAGCGCGCTCAGGCAAATGACCTGGCACTGGTTTTCAATCGCCGTCTGCACGAACTTTTCCGCCGGTACATCGGTGCCCAGGTCGATTACTTCGATGCCCTTGCCCTCGATCATCATTTTCACGAGGTTCTTGCCGATGTCATGCAGGTCGCCCTGCACCGTGCCGATCACGATCTTGCCGCGCGATTGCACGCCTTCGCTGGCCAGATGGGGCTTCAGCACCGCGGTGCCCATGCTCATGGCGCGCGCGGCGATCAGCACTTCGGGAACAAAAATTTCGTTGTTCTTGAACTGCTCGCCCACTTTATTCATGCCGTCCAGCAAGCCATCGGACAGGATTTCCTGCGCGCTCAAGCCCTCGTCGAGCGCCTGCTGCACCAACGTCTTTACGATTTTAGCCTTGCCGATTTGCAAATTCGAGGAAATATCCTGGAGAATGCCCATGCAAATTCCGCCTTTCTATGCTTTACTAGCATCCCTATTATAGCATTCTGCGAGAAAGGCGTATTGTACATTCGCGCGATTTTTGGCAAAATCTTGCCCTGATAAAAAGAGAAAAACGGGTGAGGGGCGGGAAAACAGCCCCACTGCGCGCAGGGAATTTTGTTGCGTGCTTGACCGCGGTTTCCAAAGCATGGTATAATATGTAATATCTCAATTGCTGCCCGCCGGATGGCGCAGCCGTGGGAAAATGCCGCCGGGAGGATGCGTATGGAATTTTGGGCCGAATATGGTGTGGAAACTCTTTTGGTGTTGCTCTGCGTGGGGATCGTTTTGCTGGGCTTTTGGCTGCGGCGCACGGCTGAGCGGCTGGAAGAAGCGCAGCGGCGGATGATGGAATGGATGGTTTCCACGCGTTCAGCGGAGGAAGAGGAACGGGCGCGCCAGAACAATGCGCTGCGCGAAGCATACGATGCCACGAACCGCATGGCGGCGGAACTCGTGCGCTCGCAGCAGGCACGGCTCGACGCGTTTTCCAGCCAGCTCGCCGAGGGCAGCGCGAATGGCGGTGAGCAGATTGCCGCGGTGCTGGAGGAAATCCGCCGCACAGGTGAAGCCTTGGCACAGGAAGCACGCCGCGCAGAGCAGGCGCAGGGTGTGGCGGAGCCGCCGTTGACGCGGGCGGAAATTGAGCCGTATTTTGCCGCATTGCGGCAGGAAATGCGGCGGGTAGAAGACGCGGGGAATGCGAAGGAGGGCCCGGCCGGACTTACGCGGGAAGAAGCGGAGCGGCTGTTCGCGGCCTTGCGGGAAGAACTGCGGCGCGTAGAGGGAAGGCCGGATCCGCCGGCCTTTACACGCGCGGAATTGGAGGCGTATTTCGATGGATTGTCGGGGGAAATGCGCCAGCTGAGCGAACTGCTCCGCGCACAGGCGGACAGGAGCGAAAGCGCGGAAGTCGCGCGTGTTTTCGAGCGGGCACAGGGCGGATTCAAAGATTTTGGCGAAGCGATTGCCCGCACGCAAAAGCGCCTGAAGCAGGCCAACAAATCGATGGAAGAAGCGGCGCGCTTTTCCCGCCGCCTGCAAAGGCACGCGCACGGACCGGAAGAGAAGGGCGAATAGCGCGAAGATTCGCAATCTGGGGCCAGGCGCACGATGGGGCGCCTGCTCTACTGGCCCCGGCCTTTGCATATGCTGTATGTGAAAGGCGGGGTGATCATAGTGCGCAACCGGCGCCGGTCGGCAGAAAAGAGCATTTTGGCCCAAAAGCCGCGAAAACCCGCGCGGGCATGCCCTCCGGCGCTGGAATGGTTGGCGGACGTGGCGGGTGGAAGCACGCGGGTTTCGCTCGTGGGTCAGTCGCGCGCAATGGTGGAAAACCATCGGGGCGTCGTCGCGCTTGGGCCGCAATGCGTGTGCGTTCGCGCTGCGCGGGGCACAGTTTCCATTCGCGGGGAAGAATTGGCCATTTGTGAGCTGCGGCGCGATGGATTGATCGTTTGTGGACGGATTGCCTCCATAGAGCTGGAAGGAGGCGATGCGCATGCGTAGCGGCGTTCACATTCGCGTGGAAGGGTTGGTGCTGGAAAAGCTGCTGGATCGGGCAGTGGAGAGTGGCATTTCCTTTCTTTCGGTCGAGCGGCGCTCGCCTCACGATATCGAGCTGTGGCTGGATGATGGAAACGCGCGGCGGTTCCTTGCACTGGCAGAGCGGTTTTCCTATCGCGCTGTGGTGCTGGAGCGCAGGGGTATCAGCGCGGCGCGCATGCGCATGCGCGCGCGGTGGACCCTGCTCGTGGGCCTGTGCGTGGCCGCGCTGATGCTGTGGGCCTTTTCCACGCGGATCTGGCGCATCGATATCGCGGTGGAAGAATCGCGCTATGCTCCCATAGCCGCCATTGAAGCCGCACTGCGGGAGCTGGGCGTAACCCCAGGGGTGGCGAAGGAACGGATCGATACCGGCAAGTTGGAAGCGCAGCTGTATGAGCGCGCGGGGGGCTTTTCCTTTATCGGCGTGAAAATGCAGGGTGTGCGCCTCCTGATCACGGCGGCGGGCGAAATTCCCGCGCCGGATACGTTTGATCTGGCGGCAGACAGAGATCTGGTGGCCGCGCGCGACGGCATCGTGGTTTCGGTCAACGCCATGGCGGGCACGGCGCGCGTGGAGCCGGGCGATTGTGTGACGGCCGGACAGGTGCTGATTGCGGGCGAGGAACGTTTGTCAGCAGAGGAGACGGGCGGCGTGTGCGCCCTGGGCGAAGTCGTGGCGCGCGCATGGAGCGAGGGGGAAGCGCGGGCGGATCTTTATACGCAGCGGCGGGCGTATACGGGCAGAACCAGCACCAGCAGCGTGCTGGAGCTGTTTGGCTGGTCGGTTCCGCTTTCGCAGGGCGAAACGTTTTCACAAATGGAAGAAACGGTTTTGTCCCTGCCCATTGTGGGCATGTTTTTGCCGCTGCGGATCCTGCGCACGGAGCGCACGGAATACACCATTTCCCGGGAAATGGCCGATCTCCAAAATTTAAAGGAAGAATTGGCCCGGATTGCCCTGGAAAATGCCATTTCTGGCGTTCCGGAAGGGTCTGTAATTGTTGACAAATGGATAGATTATAGTATGATAGAGGGGAAAGGCATTGTGGCCCGCGCCGTGGTGGAAGTGGAATCCAATATAGCCGTCACGCGGGAGGCGCTGGCGGCTGGCGCGGAGGACTGAGCGGGCCTTTTGCCAAGAAACGGGGGTTGCTTTTTGGAAAACGCATACAGGCAGGTTTTGGAAGTGGAATCGACGGACGCCTATATCGCCCTGTTCGGGCTGAACGACGAAAACATTTCCCTCATCCGCGAGGAGTTGGGCGTGGACGTGTTTGTGCACGGCACGCAGATTCAGCTTTCGGGCGAGGAAGAAAAGGTGGAACTGGCCAAGCTGGCGCTCACCAAATTGCTGGAAATTCTGGCGCGGGGCGAGGGGATTGACCGCACGCGCATCCGTTATTGCATTGAACTGGCGCGGGAAGGGAATGCGGACGCGATTGGCGAAATCATGAAAGACACCATCGCCGTCACCAGCCGTGGCCGCCAGGTAAAGTGCAAAACGCTTGGCCAGCGCAGGTATGTGGACGCCATCAAGAAAAATACCTGCGTATTCGCCATTGGCCCGGCGGGCACGGGAAAAACGTATCTCGCCATTGCCATGGCCGTGGTGGCGCTCAAGAATAAGGACATCGAAAAAATCGTGCTCACGCGGCCCGCGGTGGAGGCGGGAGAAAAGCTGGGTTTTTTGCCGGGTGACCTGGCGCAGAAGGTCGATCCCTATTTGCGCCCGCTTTACGATGCGCTGCACGAAATGATGGGCGTAGACGCGTATCAGCGGCTGGTGGAGCGCGGGCAAATCGAGGTCGCGCCCCTGGCTTACATGCGCGGCCGCACACTCAATGATGCCTTTATCATCCTGGACGAGGCGCAGAATACGACCTCTGAACAGATGAAGATGTTCCTCACCCGCATGGGCATGAATTCCCACATGGTGATCACCGGCGATGTGACGCAGATCGACCTGCCGGCGGGCAAAAAGAGCGGACTGGTGGAAGCAGTGGAGGTTTTGCGCGATGTGAAGGACATCGCCATTGTGCATCTTACGCACAAGGACGTTGTGCGCCATGAACTGGTGCAGGCGATTGTGCAGGCTTACGAAAAGCACGCGGCACGCCCGGAAGCGCAGCAGCGCCGCACAGAGCGCCGCTTCCGGCCCGCTTAGGAGTGAGAAACCATGGCGCAAAAGCTGAAGTTTTTTCAATTGCACGCGAATCGGCTGACACAGCCGGCGATTGGCGCCGCGCTGTATGTCGTGCTGTTCATCATGCTTGTGCTCGCCATTACGCCGGAACGGTATGGCATCGAAGTCGGGGCCCCGGCCCCCATCACCATTATGGCGACCAAGGACGTGGTGGATACCGTAACGACGGAGCGGCTGAAAGAAGCTGCCGCTCGCGCGGTGGAGCCGAGCTATAAGCGGGCAGAGGAAGATGTGGCGTCCCAGGTGCTATCTGCCATGGATCAGAGCTTCGCGCAATTGCGCGAAATCGCCAATACGCAGCCGGGCGCGAGCGCGGATTCCATCACAGATGCGGAACTGGAAGAGGCCAGGGAGCGGTTTGATCCGGTACAGATTGAAAAGACCCAGTTGGCGGCGCTGATGTCCGCCGATGCGGAAACGGTGGCGGCGCTATTCCAGGCCACGCGCACGTTGGTGAACGACGCGCTGAATTCCTACATTTCGGAGGGCCAGGAAAGCGACACGGTTTCCAGCATCACGCGCGAGTTGGCAAAGACCTATGACACTTCTCTCGTTGCCGTTGCGGCCAATGTGGTGCGCGCGCACATCCGTGCAAACATGATCATCGATGAAGAAACCACCGAGGCCAACCGCCAGGCGGCGCGCGACGCCGTGGAAACCGTGACGCGCGTGAAGGGCGAGGTCATCGTGCGCGAGGGGGAAATCGTTACCCAGGCGCACTATGAGATGCTGAAAGCCCTGGGCATGGTGGAAAGCGAAGTCGTCGATATGCCGCTGTATTATGGCGTGGCGCTGTTTTTGCTGCTGGTGTTGGCTTCGTGCGTGGGCCTGATGTACGCGTTTGCGCGCAAGGTGCTGCTTGATGCGAAAATGCTGCTCATGCTCTCCATTGTGTGCGTGATTACAGTGGCGCTTTCGCTGCTGGTGCGCACGATCACTCCCTATCTGATGCCGGTTTCCACGGGCGTGATCCTGGTGGCGATATTGGTGAATCCCAGCACGGCGTTTATCGTGAACATCATGCTCTCCATGGTGGCCGCGCTGCTGGCATCCGGGTCGAGCGGGCTGTTTACGGCTGCGATGTTCTCCATCATGATCACGCCGATCCTTTCTTCACCGCTGGTTTTCATCGTGTTCCGCAGGCGCCAGCAGCGCACCACGGTGCTGCTGACGGGGTTGGTGATAGGCGTCGCCAACATGCTGATTACCATTTCCCTGGGCTTTGTAAACAACACGGATCTCAACGGTATTTTCTTCAATAGTCTCTGGGCGGCGGGCGGAGGTCTGCTCAGCGCCATGTTCTGCGTGGGCCTGCAGCCGCTGATGGAGTGGATGTTCAACCTGGTTACGTCGGCCAAGCTGCTGGAACTGTCGAATCCTTCCCAGCCGCTGCTGCGCCGGCTGATGCTGGAAGCGCCGGGCACATACCATCATTCCATGGTGGTGGCCAATCTGGCGGAAGCGGCGGCCAGCGCCATCGGCGCCAACGGCCTGCTCGCGCGCGTCGGCGCGTACTACCACGATGTGGGCAAGCTCAAGCGTCCCCTGTATTTTAAGGAAAATCAGATGGGCGACAATCCGCACGACCGCACGGATCCGCGCGTTTCCGCCTCGATCGTGATCGCGCACACGCGCGACGGCGTGCAGATCGCCCAGCGCGAGCGCATTCCGGAGCCGATTTTGGATATCATCCGTTCGCACCATGGCGACACGGCGGTGGTATATTTCTACGATAAGGCCGTAAAGCTGTATGGCGATAAGCTGGATCCCCGGGATTACCGCTATTCCGGCCCGCGCCCGCGCAGCAGGGAAGCGGCGATCGTGATGCTGGCGGACGCGGTGGAGGCCGCAGAACGCTCCATGCAGAATCCCAATCCGGCCAAGATGCGCGAACTTTTGCGCAAGATTATCCGCGGCAAGATGGAGGATGGGCAGCTGGACGAGTGCGAGCTGACCTTTGCCGACCTGGACAAGATCCGCGAAGCCTTTGAAACCGTGCTGGCGGGTGTGTTCCATGAACGCATCGAATATCCTACGATCGAAGTGCCGCAGCTGGATCGCGAGGAAAATCACGACGAGGGAGAAAATGAAAAGACTTGACACATGGTTTGCCTGCGCGCTGGAAGCGTGCTGTGCGGCGGAGGGCGTGCGCCCCTGTATGGCGTTTTTTGCCGTGGTGGACGATGAGAGGATGCGCGAGCTCAACCGCGAAACGCGCGGCGTGGACAGCGCGACGGACGTTTTGAGTTAT
Organism: Candidatus Alectryocaccomicrobium excrementavium; assembly: GCA_018716755.1. Lineage (GTDB taxonomy): Bacteria > Bacillota > Clostridia > Christensenellales > Aristaeellaceae > Alectryocaccomicrobium > Alectryocaccomicrobium excrementavium. Next base: position 6,038 of record DVJN01000267.1, on the reverse strand, counting down.
CCCGCGGTATCGTATCCCCCGGGGAAAACCGCGCGCGATTGCCCCCGGCGGCTGGGCGCGGCTTACGATCCGGAATTCGGCAAGCCCAATTTGGGCGATGTATTTCTTTCCATGGATCGCGTGCGGCGGCAGGCCATGGAATATGGGCATAGCGTTACCCGCGAGGCGGTGTTCCTCGCGGTACACGCTTCGCTGCACTTGCTGGGTTACGACCATATGGAGGAAGAAGAGCGCGCAAAGATGCGCGCGATGGAGGATATAGTGATGGAACGACTGGGAATCGGCCGCAACCCGATGGACGAGCATTTGTTCCTGCGGGCATGCGAAGCGCTGGAAAACGCGTACGCGCCATATTCGCAATACAAAGTGGGCGCTTGCCTGCTCTGCGAGGACGGGCGCGAATTCCTGGGATGCAATATTGAAAACGCTTCTTATGGGGCGACTATCTGCGCGGAACGCGCGGCGGTTTCCGCAGCCGTGGCGCAGGGGGCGCGGCGCTTCACGGCCATCGCCATCGCGGGGGAAAAGGGCGATTCCTGGCCGTGCGGCATTTGCCGCCAGGTGCTCAATGAATTTTCCGTGGAAATGCGCGTGATCGTGGGGCAAAAGGGAGGCGCATTCGATGTTGTGCCCCTTAGCGAGCTTTTGCCGCGTTCGTTCGGGCCGGGGGATTTGGAACAGCAAGGAGAAAGCCAAAATGGGTGAGTTTCATTCGGGTTTCGTGGCGATTCTGGGCCGCCCCAACGTGGGCAAATCCAGCCTGATGAACCGCATGGTGGGGGAAAAGGTCGCGATTGTTTCCGAGCGGCCACAGACCACGCGCAACCGCATTCTGGGCGTGGCGGCTGGCGAAGGCTGGCAAATCGTGTTTGTGGACACGCCCGGCCTGCACAAGCCGCGCAACCGGCTGGGAGAATTCATGATGCAGGAAGTGGAGGCTGCCCGCGAAGATGTGGACGCCGTGCTCGCCGTGGTGGACGGCGCGCATTTGGGCGAGCGGGACGCAGCGATCCTGGACGATGTGCGCCATATGGCGTGTCCCAGATTTCTTGCCGTGAACAAAACCGACCTGGTCACGCCAGAGCAGCTCATGCCGCGCCTGGCCTCTTTGAACGTTGAGGGGTTTGAACGCGTATTTTCTGTTTCTGCGCGCCAGGGCGACAATGTCGAGGCGCTGAAGAACGCGCTGGTTGCCGCCATGCCGGTAGGGCCCCAATATTTCCCGGACGATATGGTTACCGATCAGCCAGAGCGCGTAATCTGCGCGGAAATCATCCGCGAAAAAGCCCTGCGCAATTTGTATGATGAGGTGCCGCACGGCATCGGCGTGGAAATGATGGGCATGCAAAAGATCGGGGACGGCCGCATGGAAATTCACGCCACGATTTATTGCGAAAAGGCTTCGCATAAGGGCGTGATCATTGGCCGGCAGGGGGCGATGCTCAAAAAGATTGGATCGGAAGCGCGCGCGGATATCGAGCGGCTTCTGGGGTGCAAAGTGATGCTTCGCCTGTGGGTGAAGGTGCGCGAGGATTGGCGCAACCGCACTGGGGACCTGAAGACGCTGGGCTATGGCGAGTGAATCCATCGTAACGGCGGCCATCGTGCTCCGCCGCGCGGATTATGGGGATTACGACCGGATGCTCACATTGCTTTCGCCGGAATTGGGCAAGCTCTCCGCCATCGCGCGCGGCGTGAAAAAGCCAAAATCGCGCCTGTCCGCGGCGGCGGAACCCTTTTGTGCCAGCGAGTTCCAGCTGCGCGAGCGCGCCGGGCGCTATAGCGTGGAGCAGTGTTCCATTGTGGAAGCGTTTTTGCCCATTCGGGAGGATTATCAAAAACTGGTCCACGCCGCGTATTGGCTGAAGCTGGCGGAGTGGGCCGCCGTGGAAAATGCGCCGAATCCGGAATTGTTTCAGCTTTTGATGGATGCCTTGGCGGCGCTTTCGCAAAATCATGTGCCGCTCAGCATGACCACGCTGGCCTTCGAAGCGCACTATCTGGCGCTATTGGGCATGTCGCCCAATGTGGAGGGGTGCGTGTTGTGCGGCGCGCCGCTATCGGGCGGCGAGCGGTTCGATGCGGGGCAGGGCGGCCTCATCTGCCCGAAGCACGCGGGCGGCGTGCCGCTGACGGAGGGCGCGCGCAGAATCCTGCTGAAATTGCCGCGCACGCGCTTTTCCCAGTATGCGCTGCTGGATGGCCGCGCCGAATGGCCGGAAGCCGCAAAACTGTTGCGCGCTTTCCTGCGCTATCATATCGATGCGCCAGTCAAAAAATATCCGGATTTTGAATTTTAATGTTTCAACGGGCGCGGGTGCGTTTATATATAGAGTGAACGCAAAAGGCGCTCGGTGGAAAAGCAAAACAAAGTATATAGAGGGGAGAATGGTCATGAAGAAGTGGGTTTGCAAGGTTTGTGGCTATGTATACGAAGGCGAGACTCCGCCGGATGAGTGCCCGATCTGCGGCGTTGGCCCGGATGAGTTCGAAGAAGTTACCGAATAATTTTAATAATCAGGAAAACAGGGGAGGATTCTTACAATGAAGAAGTGGGTTTGCACGATTTGTGGTTATGTTCATGAGGGACCGGAAGCGCCGGAATTCTGCCCGCAGTGCAAGGCGCCGAAAGAGAAGTTTAAGGAAATGGAGGCCGAGCGCGGCTGGGCTTGCGAGCACGAAGTCGGCGTCGCCAAGGGCGTGGATGAGCGCATCATCGAGGGCCTGCGCGCCAATTTCAATGGCGAATGCTCCGAAGTAGGCATGTATCTGGCGATGGCGCGCGTGGCGCATCGCGAAGGCTATCCGGAAATCGGCCTGTACTGGGAAAAGGCCGCCTATGAAGAGGCGGAGCATGCCGCGAAGTTCGCCGAGATGCTGGGCGAGGTCGTTACTTCTTCCACCAAGAAGAACCTCGAAATGCGCGTGGAAGCTGAAAATGGGGCGACCGCTGGCAAGTTCGATCTGGCCAAGCTGGCCAAGGAACTGAACCTGGACGCCATCCATGACACCGTGCATGAGATGGCCAAGGATGAGGCTCGCCATGGCCGTGCTTTCGAAGGCCTGCTGAACCGCTACTTCGGCAAGTAAGAGCAACGAATCTTTGAGGGAGGGGTCGCAGACTCCTCCCTTAGAGCAATTTATAATGGCTGGCGCGCTGCGCTTGCAGCAACTGTGTCCAGTGTGGAGGGAAATATGGAGAATTATATCATTTGCAAGTGCAAAAACGTTTCGTTCTTCGATGTGGAGGAAGCCGTACATAAGGCGGAATCCTTCCCGGATCTCGAATCGGCTTTTAAGGAAGTGCAGGAAGTCACGCATTGCTCCACGGGGTGCGGCGGATGCCATGATAAGATCATGGACGCCATCTCCCAGATTATGTATCGTTAAAGCACGCATATTTTCAATGCCCATTCGCGGATAAAACCGGCGGATGGGCATTGAGTTTTCTGTGGCAATGAATCCTGCGGTTTGTCGTGTTTGCTACAATTTTACATTTTGCGGCGGCAATGCGACATGTGGGAGTGGACAGAAACGCGCACATTTGATACAATGGACGCAGGATTTTTCGGCCAGGAGGTGGAGCTGGTGATCGATTTTCAGCACCTGGAAAAATACCGGGAGAACAACCGCATTGAAGCCAAGAAATCGCTGGGTGGGTTGCCGCATAGCATTTGGGAAACGTATTCGGCCTTTGCCAACACGCTGGGCGGTGTGCTCTTGCTGGGCGTGGTGGAACTGCCGGATAAGTCCCTGCAAACCGTGAATCTTCCAGATCCGCAAGCGCTCATTGAGGAATTCTGGCAGATCGTAAACGATCCCAGAAAGATCAGCGCCAACATCCTGACGCGGGAAAGCGTTTGCGTGCAGGAAATCCAGGGAAACAGAATTGTTTCCATCGTCATTCCCCGGGCGCAGCGCTGCGACCGCCCGGTTTACATGGATGGCAATCCCTATGCGGGCAGTTACCGCCGCAATGGTGAAGGCGACTATAAGTGCACGCGGGAAGAAGTGGATGCCATGCTGCGCGATGCGGCGCTGCAATCGCAGGATATGGCGGTGTTGGAACACTTTGGCATGAACGCCCTTGATTTTGCCAGCATCCGCCGCTACTGCATGCGCCTGCGGCCTTTTTGGCAGGGTGAGAATATGACATTTCTTGCGCAACTGGGCGCCATTGGCGCAGACGCGGATGGGCAGAACCATCCCACGGCGGCGGGGCTTTTGCTGTTCGGCCGTGAACGGGAAATCGTTCGTCAATTTCCCGGATACCGCCTGGTTTACCGGGAACAAAAGGATGTGGGAGAGGAAACCATCGATTCCGCTTCGGACGGTTGGAGCGGTAACCTCTTCGATTTTTACACCCGGGTATGCGCCCGGCTGGCGCACGGCATTCAGCCGCCGTGCGATGGGAAATCGCAGGGCGCAGCGAGCGTTTCCGCCTATGCGGCGCTGCGGGAAGCGCTGGCCAATTGCCTGATTCACGCGGATTATTGCGCGCAACAGGGCATCGAAATCGTGAAAACGCGCGAAGAAATTTCCTTTTCCAACCCGGGCAGCCTGCGCGTGGCGGCGGAATCCGCCAGGCGTGGCGAGCGATCCGATCCCCGAAACGACGTTGTCAGCCGCATTTTGGCGCGCGTGGATATCGGTGCGCGCAGCGGTGGAGGCGTCGCCAACATTTATCAAATCTGGAAAGGGCTGGGATGGAATGCGCCAAAGTTGATGGAGAGTTTTGCGCCGGATCGCGTGGTTTTGACGCTTCCGCTCACCGCGACGGACGGCATGCCGTCGGGGGTGGAATTGCGCGGCGGCGCGGCAGAACGATACCGGGCGGAAATCGTGATTGCCTATCTCACGGATCACGCTTCGGCCAACGCGGCAGAAATTGCGGCGCTTTTGAATGTGCAGCTTTCCTGCGCCCAGGCGGTGCTGGATTCATTGATGCAATGGAAGATTGTCACCAAAGAAGAAAGTATGTATCGCCTTAGCGATTGAACTTTTTGTAGGAGGAAGCAGGTATGGAAACGTGGCAGGGGTATGCGCGGAAAGATTTTGTTTGGAACGGACACGATTGCATTTTGGTGCGCCCGCAGGCGTTCGCGCCAGGCAAACCCTGGGTGTGGCGCGCGGAATTCTTTGGCGCGTTTGCGCAAGTGGATGAAGCAATGTTGCGTCGCGGATACGCCGTGGCCTATTGCTCGCTTTCAGACCGCTACGGTTGCCCCAGTGCCGTGGCAGATATGGCGCGCTTTCATGAACATATGGTGCATGAGCGGGGCTTCGCGCAAAAGGCCGTTCTCTTTGGCTTTAGCCGCGGCGGGCTCTACGCGGTGAATTTTGCGCTTGCGCATCCGGATTGCGTTGCCAGCCTCTATCTGGACGCGCCGGTGCTGGACATCCGCAGCTGGCCGGGCAGGCGGTTGGCAGATGGAAGCGCTCGGCCGGAATGGGCGCAGTGCCTGGCGTGCTATGGGCTGCAAGAAGAGGATATGGCGGGTTTTGTGCCGGAACCCATTGCGCGCGCGGGGGAACTGGCGCAAAACGGCATAGAGGTGGCGCTGGTGGCGGGATTGGAAGACGGCGTGGTACCCTATGCGGAAAATGGCGCGCGTTTCGCCAAACGCTTCCTGCAGGCGGGCGGCACGCTTTTTATCACCCTCAAGCCGCGCTGCGGGCACCATCCCCATTCGCTGGAGGATCCTGAGTCCATCGCGCACTTTTTGGATGGGGCGGCGCGGGAGGGCTTATCCCTGGCGCCTGGTTGCCCGGTGCGCAGACAGCATTAGGTGCAAGGGCTTTTGCGGCAAAAATGCTATAAAAGGTTCGGAAAAAATCCTTGTTTTTACTGTGCCAAAACTCTTGCAAATTGCCTGCTTCCATGGTACAATGTGGCTGGAATTGCAATGAATTCAATGCCGCGTGCATCGCGGCAGAGGAGGGGTAGTGTTATGAAAAAACTGTTTTCTCTCGTTCTGGTTATGGCCCTGCTTTCCGTTTCCGTTGCCTTCGCGGAAGAAGCGGAAAACGCCGCCGTT
>DVJN01000040.1 GCA_018716755.1 Candidatus Alectryocaccomicrobium excrementavium | reverse complement strand
CCCGGCTCCGCCAACACCGCCGCCAGCGCCGCGCTGATCGAAGGTCAGTTCGCGGCGCAAAATGCGACGGGGGTCTACATCAGCGAATTCGGCGCGACGACCACCGAATTGCCCTACGACTGGGTGGAAATCTTCAATTCCACCAACCAGACCGTCGATATCTCCGGCTGGGGCCTTTCGGATGACCCCTCCCACCCGCGCAAATGGCAATTCCCGCAGGGCGCGACGATTGGCGCGGGCGAATACATGGGCGTTTTCTGCTCGGGACTGGACACCTACGAGGACAACACGTTCCACACGAACTTCTCCATTTCGGCCACCGGGGGCGAATCGCTCACGCTGTGCACGCCGGAAGGGGAGATCTTCTGCCGGGTGCCGGTTCTGCAGCAATACACGGATATGTCCTATGGCCGCATATACAGCCAGGACGGCTATTTCTATTTTACCGACACCACGCCGCGCGCGGCCAACGCCATGAGCGGCTACCGCGACCGGGCGCTTTCCCCGGAAATCAGCGTGGCGGGCGGGCTATATACCAGCGGGGAAACCCTCACGGTGGAGCTTTCCGCGCCGGATGGCGGGCGCATTTACTACACGCTCGATTGCTCCGACCCGGACGAGAACTCCATCCTCTATACGGGGCCCATCACGATTTCCTCCACCACGATCCTGCGCGCGGTTTCGGTGAAAGACGGCTCCCTCACGTCGCTGCCGGCCACGGCGAGCTATCTATATGATTTGCACCACACGCTGCAGATCGTTTCGCTCGTCACCGATCCGGACAACCTGTTCAGCGACGAAAAGGGCATCTACACCATGGGGCCCAACGCCACCAGCACCTATCCCTACGGTAGCCTCGGGCAGGGCGCGAATTTCTGGATGGACTGGGAGCGCGACGCGCACGTGGAAATCTTCGCGCTGGATGGCAGCACCGTCATCTCCCAGGGCTGCGGCATCAAGCTGCACGGGCAATACAGCCGCGCCGAGGAGCAGAAGGCCTTCAAGGTGATCGCGCGCAGCCAGTATGGCGATAACCGCTTCCGCGCCAGCCTGTTCCCCAACCGGGACTACACGGAATACCAGTCGTTCTTGCTGCGCGCCTCCGGGCAGGACACGGCGCAGACCTTCATGCGCGATTCCATCATCACTTCCTTTGCCGCCGATCTCGACGAAGGGCACGTGATGTATCAGGACACCGCCCTGTGCGTGGTCTACCTCAATGGCGAATACTGGGGCTGCTACAACATGCGCGAGCGCGTAAATGCCATCTCCATCGCGCAATGGGAAGGCTGGACGAGCGACCCGGAAAACATCGACCTCGTGAAGGCCAACACCAACGTGATGCAGGGCTCGAACGAAACCTATGAAGAGCTGCGCGACTGGGTGGAAGCCAATGGCATCGATACGGACGAAAAGCTCGCCTACGTGGCCGAGCGCATCGACATCAAGAACTACCTTGACTACGTGATTTTGCAGATTTACTTCGCCAACACCGACCTGTTGAACGTGAAGAAATACCGCAGCGCGGAAGAGGACGGCCTATGGCGCTGGGTGCTGTTCGATACGGATGGCGGCATGGTCTATATCGACCAGAACTCCGTCGGCCGCATGCTCAACCCCGCGGGCGCGGGCCGCGACAACCTGACCTACAACAAGATCCTGCGCGCGCTGCTGAAGAACGAAAAGGTGCGCGACTACTTCCTCACCCGCTTTGGCGAGCTGCTGGTGAAATGGAGCGCGGAAAACGTGCTCGCCCGCATTGATGAGCGCTATCTGGCGCTCAAGCCCGAAATGGAAATGCACTATTCCAAGTGGCCCAACCAGAGCACCTGGGAAGAAGAGGTGCAGGCCATCCGCGAATGGGCCATGAAGCGGCAATACATCCTCTTCAGCAAGGGTTACATTCAGGGCATGGATGCCAGCGACCCGAACGATGACTTGACCGACGAGGAAATGCAGCACTATTTCGGCGAGGCAATGGCCATCCAGCAGGCGTTTCAGGAGGGGGTAAGCAATGGAACGATCTCAACCGACCTTCCCGGCTAGGCACGAGCTGAAGTTTTTCATCAACCGCGGCGACCTGAACGCCCTGGCCGCCCGGCTGGAACGCGTGCTGTGGCGCGACGCGCACGCCGGGCCGGATGGCGAATACTTCATCCGCTCCGTGTATTTCGACGACCGTGCCAACAGCGCCTACTACGAAAAGCTGGATGGCGGCCCCGCGCGGGACAAATACCGCATCCGCATCTACGGGCTGAACGAAAAGCAGATTTATCTCGAGCGCAAGCGCAAGCTGGGCGAGCTGATCGCCAAGGACAGCGTACACATCACCCGCCGGTTGGCCGAACAGATCCTCTCCGGCAACCCGAACCGGCTGGAGCTTTCCAAGGCGCCGCTTTTGCACGATCTGTTTCTCGAAATGCGCACGAATCTATTGCGGCCCGTGGTGCGCGTGGACTATTACCGCGAGGCGTTCACCTTCCCGGTTTCCCACACGCGCGTGACCTTTGACAAGCGACTGAGCACCGGGCCGTTTCCCGCGGGCCTGTTCGACCTTTCGCCCGGCATCATGGCGCTGGACGACGAGCGGGAAATCCTGGAAGTGAAGTACGACCAGGTTTTGCCGGATGTGGTGCGCCTGCTGCTCGCGGGCGTGCCCGCCGAGCGCAGCGCGATCTCCAAATACGTTTTGTGCCGTCGATTTGATTTAATGAAATAGGGGGATTACCATGAACAAGACCGACCTCGCCGCCATCTGGCAAGACCAGACGATTTCCATCAGTTCCTTTCCCACCGTGCTGGTAACGCTGCTCATAGCCTTCGCCGTCGGCGTGTTCATCTTCTGGATTTACAAGATGAACTTCCGCGGCGTGATGTACAGCCAGAACTACGCGCTCTCGCTGGTGCTGTTGTGCATCATCACCGCACCCGTCGTGCTGTGCATCCGGCAATCCCTCGCGCTGTCCCTGGGCATGGTGGGCGCGCTGTCCATCGTGCGCTTCCGCACGGCCGTGAAAGACCCGTTGGATACGGCCTACATGTTCTGGTCGCTCACCATGGGCATCCTGATCGGCGCGGGCCAATTCTTCCTGGCGGCGGTGGCCGTGATCGGCATCGCGCTGCTCATCACCATCATTTCGCGCGTGGCCTCCAAGCCCGCGGAAACTTTCCTGCTGGTGCTGCGCGGCGAGGCTGGCGTGGAAGGCGACGTGACCAACCTGCTGCGCCGCCTGAAGCACATGCGCCTCAAGAGCAAGACGCTCTCTGGCGACGGCGTGGAAATCACCTATGAAATCCGCCTGGAGCGCCAGCACGACGTGCTGATCAACAAGCTGCTCTCCATCCCCGGCGTGCAGGACGCGACCCTCGTGAGCTACGCGAACGAGACGCTGTAATATCCATGTTTGCCGATTTGCACATTCATTCGTGCCTCTCGCCCTGCGGGCACGAGTGGATGACGCCGGGCAACATCGCGGGCATGGCAAAGATCAAGGAACTGGACGCCATCGCCATTGCCGACCACAACTGCGCCAAAAATTTGCGCGCGGCGGACGCTGTCTGCCGCGCGTATGGCGTTGTGCTGGTGCCGGCCATGGAGATCACCACGCGCGAGGAGGCGCACCTCCTTGGCTATTTCGAAACCGTGGAACAGGCCGAGGGCATGTCCGATTGGCTGTACGAGCGCCTGCCGGACATCATGAACGTGCCGGAAATCTTCGGAGCGCAGCAGATTCTCAATGAGGACGATGTGGAGATTGGCACGGTCGATAAGCTGCTGCTCTCCGCGGTGGACGCTTCCATCGAAGAGTTGGTGGAGGAAATCCACCGGCGCGGCGGCGCGGCCGTGCCCGCGCACATCAACCGCGGCGCAAGCGGCGTGCTCGGCGCGCTGGGCTTCTTGCCCGCCGCCCCGTTCGACGCGCTGGAAGTGGCCCGCTCCCTCCCCTGCTCCATGGATCTTTCCGGCTGGCGCGTGACCCACTCTTCCGACGCGCACCAGCTGGAAAACATCTCGGAACGGGATTTTTACCTGCACACCGAAGAAATCTCCGCCCGCGCCGTGCTTGGCTGGCTCAAAGGGGAATAGATTCCCGCCGTTCACGGCTGCGGTGGCGCTTTTCCCAGGATCCGTTCCTCCAGCCACTCCAGCGGGGGCGTGTAGCCGCACGAAGTGTCCACCGCATAGGTGGGCAGGGGCAGATGCGGTTCCTCATAGGCGGCAATGAGCGAAGCGCCCTGCGCTTCATCCCCATGGAACCAGGCGCGGGACGGATCGCCCGCCCCGCGCGCCCGGAACCGCTCCAGCGCCAGATCCGCCTCTACCCGGCAAATCAAAAGATATACGTGGGCGCGCTCCGCCAGCGCGGGCAGCCGTTCGGCCCATACCCTGTGCTGGAACGCCGCTTCGGCCACGCAGGAAACGCCCCTTTCCACCGCCAGGGCGGCCATTGCGAAAAATGCTTCGCTGGCCGCCCGGTTGCTTTCCGGGAGCAGCGCGTGGCCCTTTCCCGCGGTGCGAAGATACCCCTCCTTGATGGCGTCGCGGCTGATGAGCGGCAAATGCCATTGCTGGCTCAGCCGGTGGGCGAGCGTCGATTTCCCCGCGCCCGGCCTGCCCGTAACGATGATCAGAACCGGCCTCATCCCAATCCCTCCATTTCAGGCGCGCCGGGCGGAAAACGGCCGCCGCGGCAATGCGCCTGCCTACAATAAAACCATTATAGCCCAAGGCCGCCCCCTTGTCAAAATGCCAGCGGCCCGGGCGGAACCCGCCGGTTTGCAAAGTTTCCGTGCCCGGCGGATTTTTGCGTTTTTCGGCTTGCAAAACCTTGCGGGGATTGCTATAATATGCTCAAACCAACGCAGATTGCCGGGGAATTTCCCGGCCAGGCGGGAGGAAACAAAAGTGAGCATTCAACTGGGTATTATCGGGTTTGGGTACATGGGAAAATGGCACCTGAACAACGCGCCCCGCGTGGAGGGCGTGAAGGTTGTGGCCGCGTATGACATCGACGCCGCGCGCGTGGCCGCCGCGCGGGAAGCGGGCCTGCGCGGGTACGACAGCTTGAGCGATTTTTTGCGCGATGAGGAGATCAACCTCGTGCTGGTGGCCACGCCGAACGATTCGCACTGCGAGCTGGTGTGCGCGGCGCTGGCGGCGGGCAAGCATGTGATCAGCGAAAAGCCCCCGGCCATGTCGCTCGCCGAGCTGGACAAGATGATCGCGACCGCCGAGGCCCACGGCCGCATCTTCACCGTGCACCAGAACCGCCGCTGGGACAAGGATTTCCGCACTGTCAAGGCCGTGCTGGAATCGGGCGAACTGGGCAATGTATACGCCGTGCGCTCCACGCTGCACGGCGCGCGCGGCGCGATGTTCGGCTGGCGCGCAGAGCCGGAACATGGCGGCGGCATGATCTACGACTGGGGCGTGCATTTTGTCGACCAGCTCCTCAACCTGTTCGGCTATGACAACGTAAAGAGCGTGCTCTGCCGCACGGCGAAGGTCAAGACGCCCGATGTGGAAGATTACTTCACGCTCATCCTCGATTTCAAGGCGGGCTTCTACGCGCAGATCGAAATCGGCACCTTCGTGCTCAAGCCCAACCCGCGCTGGCTGGTGACGGGCGACAAGGGCACGCTGTGGATCCGCGATTTCAGCTGCGACGAAGGCGGCGTGATCTGCGTGAACGAAGGCGTGCACGGCGAGGCCGCGCCCATCATGACCACCTCCGGCCCCACGCGCACCTTTGCCCCGCGCGCCAAGGAAGAGATCAACGAGCATCCCCTGCCGCAAATCGAGCCCGACCTGCGCGAATACTACGCGAACCTGCGCGACGCGATCGACGGCAAGGCCGAACCCATCGTGAAAACCAGCCAGGTGCGCAGCGTGTTCCGCGTGCTGGAGGCGGCGTTCGAATCCGCGAAAACGGGCAGGCAGGTGCTCCTGTAACGATACCCTTTTGTGGCAAAATCCGGCCATCTCCGCCGGATTTTGCTTTTTTCCGGCGCCAAAATGCCCCGCGCGAAGCCAATATTCTTACCTTCTTCCCATCCATAAAAATATATCATATTGCAGGACATCTATCATGGAAATATAACAGATGAAGTGGGAGGATACGGGAGGAGGCCGTCGAATAACTGAATTTGGATTGGCGTGCGCCAGCACGAGATGGAACGGCTGGCTTGGCGCTTGCGCGCCTTGCGCAAAGTCGTTACAGGCTCGTGCTGGCACATGCCACGGATAATGAAGTTTTCAGTGATGGGACTTCTGGCAAACGCGCTAAGGAGGAAGGACGATGGGTGTAAAGAGCAATTTGCCCGAAGTTCGTGCGCGCAGACAGGCTGTCTTCGCGGGCGACGAAGGGCGCGTCAAGGCACAAAAGGACCTTGGCAAACTGACGGCCAGAGAGCGCCTCACCGCGCTGTTCGACGCGGCCAGCTTTGTGGAGCTGAACGCGCTGAACGAAGACGCCGGCGTCGTGGCGGGCTTTGGCACGATCGACGGGCGCGACGCTTATGCGTTCGCACAGGATTTCACGGTGGGCTTGGGCGCGGTGGGCGACGCGCACGCGAAGAAAATCGCGAAAACCGTCGAGCTGGCGCGCGACAGCGGCTCTCCCGTAATCGGAATTTACGACACCGCGGGCGCGAAGCTGGAAGAGGGCGCCATGGCGCTGGACGCGTACGCCCGCATCGGCGCGGCGCTCGCGTCGGCTTCGGGCGTGGTGCCCAGCATCGCGCTGGTGATGGGCCATTGCGGCGGCATCGCCGCGGCCTGCGCGCAGATGCAGGATTTTGTGATCCTCTCCAAGGTGGGCGAGCTGTTTGTGAACGGCCCGCAGGTTGCCGGCGCGAAGTCGCTGGACGACATCGCCGGCGGCGAGGCCGCGATGAAGGGCGGCGCCTGCCACATCGTTGCGGAAAGCGACGAGGCCGCGCTGGGCTATGCCCGCAAGCTCGTTTCCCTGCTGCCGGACAACAACATGGAAGACGCGCTGAACGAAACTGGCGACGATGTGAACCGCGAGCTTCCCGCCTACAACGAAATTGAAACCCTGGAAGACGCGCGCCCCCTGGCGGTGGAACTGCTGGACGCGGGCAGCGCGCTGGAGCTTTCCGAAGGCTTCGCGCCCGAGGTGATCACCATGCTGGGCACCATCGGCGGGCGCAGCGTGGGCGTGATCGCCACGCAGCCCGGCGAGGCGGAAGGCCGCCTCACCAAGGACGGCTGCCGCAAGGCCGCCCGTTTTGCGCGCTTCCTGGATAGCTTCTCCATGCCGTTGATTTCCCTGGTGGACTGCGCGGGCATGAGCCTTGCGGAGAAGAACCAGGGCACGCTGGCCAGCGCGGGCGCGCAACTGATGTTCGCCCTGGCGGAGGCCGGAAACGCGCGCGTGAGCGTGGTGTGCGGCCAGGCTGTGGGCATGGGCTATGCGGCGCTGGCTTCCCGCGCCGCGGCGGATGTGACGTATGCCTGGCCGGGCAGCGTGATCGCGCCCTTGACCGCCGCCGCCACCGTGCAGGTGCTGGAGCCGGAAAAGCTCGATGGCGCAAAGGATCCGATCGCCCGCCGCGCAGAGTTGGAAGCGCAGGTTGCCGCCGCCAGCGCGCTCACGGGCGCCGAGCTGGGGCTCGTGGACGATGTGATTGAGCCCGCGCTCACGCGCCAGATGATCGCCGCCGCGCTCAACATGCTCGAATCCAAGCGCACGATCAAGCCCGCCAAAAAGCAGGGCAACCTCCCGCTGTAAGGGGGCGTCGAAATGGATATTTTAGGATTTGGCGTTCAGGTTATGCTGATCGGCCTGGTGGTTGTTTTTGTGGGGCTGATTCTATTGATCATCTGCGTGAAGATCATGGATAAGCTCGTGAACAAGTCGGAAGAGGGCAAGCCTGCCGCTCCGGCGCCCGCTCCCGCGGCGCCCGCCCCGGTGAGCGCGCCGCAGGTGGAAGCGGGCATTTCGCCGGAAGTGCTCGCGGCGATCACCGCCGCCATTTGCGCCTACGCGCCGGCGGGCAAATCGCTCGTGGTGCGCTCTGTGCGCCGCAAGAACAGCTGGAACCGTGCCGCCCGCGAAGAGAATATCTACAGATTTTAATCGATAGTTGGAGGGTTTCATCATGCGTAAATTTCAAATCACCGTAAACGGCACCACCTATATGGTGGATGTGGAAGAAATCGGCGGCGCGCCCATGGCCGCCGCGCCCGTTGCCCCCGTGGCTCCCGTGGCTCCCGCTCCCGTGGCTGCCGCGCCCGTTGCGCCCGCCGCTCCGGCCCCGGCTCCTGCCGCCGCGCCCGCTCCGGCCCCCGCTCCGGCTCCCGCCGCCGCGCCCGCTGGCGCCGAGGCCATCAAGGCCCCGATGCCTGGCAACATCCTGGATGTGAAGGTGGCCAACGGCGCCGCCGTGAAGAAGGGCGACATCCTCGTGATCCTCGAGGCCATGAAGATGGAAAACGAAATCCTCGCCCCGCGCGATGGCGTGGTCGTGGGCGTGAGCGTGACCAAGGGCTCGACCGTCAATTCCGGCGACCTGCTCGTTTCGCTGCAATAGGCCCCGGCCTATTCCGAAGGGAGGAGGGTTCAGTTTGACGAGATATGCAAAAATGTGCCGCGTGCTGGCGGTGCTGCTGCTTTCGGTGCTGCTGCTGGGCGCGGTAGCGATTGCCGAGCAGGCGACGCAGCCTACCGCCGAACCCACGGATACCGAGGCGCAGACCGACGTCGGTGGCGCGTCTCTTGAAGGCGACGTCTCTGTGGAGGAGAACACGACGGCGGAAACCGGCGTCGGTGGCGCGACTCTTGAGGGCGAAGTCCTTGTGGAGGAAGCCGCGGCGGAAGAAGACGACCTGTCGCTCGATTTCGTGGGCGGCATGAAAAACATCCTGGAATCCACCGGCTTTGCCAACGCCACCTGGCAGCAGTACGTGATGATCGGCATCGCCTGTGTGCTTTTGTATCTGGCGATCGTAAAGCAGTTCGAGCCGCTGTTGCTGCTGCCCATCGCATTCGGCATGCTGCTGGCCAACCTGCCGCTGGGCGGCATGATGGACGGCCCGACGTTCCAAAACTTTGCCAACGCGGCGGAAGCCGCAGAGTTTGCCGCGAAATATGGCGCGAGCGTCACCCTCACGGCGGATGAGCTGGGCAACACCATTTATCAGGTGCAAACCGCCACGGGCGGCCTGCTCTATTACCTGTACCAGGGCGTGAAGCTGGGCATTTACCCGCCGCTCATCTTCATGGGCGTGGGCGCGATGACCGATTTCGCCCCCCTGATCGCCAACCCCAAATCGCTGCTGCTGGGCGCTGCCGCGCAGCTGGGCATCTTCCTCGCCTTCATTCTGGCGAAGTTCCTGAACTTCTCGAACGAAGCCGCCGCTTCCATCGGCATCATCGGCGGCGCGGACGGCCCCACGGCCCTGTTCGTGACCTCCAAACTCGCGCCGCAGTTGCTGGGGCCCATCGCGGTCGCCGCGTATTCGTACATGGCGCTGGTGCCGGTGATCCAGCCTCCGTTCATGAAGCTGCTCACCACCAAGAAGGAGCGCGCCGTGGTGATGGAACAGCTGCGTCCGGTTTCCAAGCGCGAGCTGGTCATCTTCCCGATCATGGTCACCATCATCGTGGCCCTGCTGCTGCCCTCCGCCGCGCCGCTGATCGGCATGCTGATGCTGGGCAACCTGGTGCGCGTGAGCGGCGTGACCGAGCGCCTCTCCAAAACCGCGCAAAACGAGCTGTGCAACATCGTCACCATCTTCCTCGGCCTCACCGTGGGCGCCACGGCCAATGGCAACACCTTCCTCGATTGGGATACGCTCAAGATCCTGCTGCTGGGCGTGTTCGCCTTCAGCGGCGGCACCGTCGGCGGCGTGCTGCTGGGCAAGCTGATGTACAAGCTCACCGGCGGCAAGGTGAACCCGCTGATCGGCTCGGCAGGCGTTTCGGCCGTGCCGATGGCCGCGCGCGTTTCGCAGAAGGTGGCGCAGGAAGAAAATCCCGGCAATTTCCTCCTGATGCACGCCATGGGCCCGAACGTCGCGGGCGTGATCGGTTCCGCGGTTGCCGCGGGCGTTTTCCTGGCGCTGTTCTAATCGTATAGCTATGAGGTGAGAATATGGCAAAAGTTCTGATTATGGATACCATCCTGCGCGA
The DNA here is from genome assembly GCA_018716755.1 of Candidatus Alectryocaccomicrobium excrementavium. Classification (GTDB taxonomy): domain Bacteria; phylum Bacillota; class Clostridia; order Christensenellales; family Aristaeellaceae; genus Alectryocaccomicrobium; species Alectryocaccomicrobium excrementavium. Next base: position 1,625 of record DVJN01000040.1, on the reverse strand, counting down.
CGCGCATCAGTCCCAGGCCGCCACGCGCATGCGCCTGGACGATATGCTGCCCGCGTGCGAAATCCTGGATAAAATCGGCTACTACGCGCTGGAGTGCTGGGGCGGCGCCACGTTTGACACCTGCCTGCGCTTCCTGCACGAGGATCCGTGGGAGCGCCTGCGCAAGCTGCGCAAGGCCCTGCCGAACACCAAGCTGCAAATGCTGCTGCGCGGCCAGAACATCCTGGGCTACAAGCACTATGCGGACGACGTGGTGGAAGAGTTCGTCAAGCGCGCGATCGGCAACGGCATCGATATCATCCGCATCTTCGACGCGCTCAACGACCCCCGCAACATGGAAACCGCCATCAACGCCACCAAGAAATACGGCGGCATCTGCGAAGTGGCCATGAGCTACACCATCAGCCCGGTACACACGGAAGACTATTTCGTGAACCTGGCCATCCAGCTGGAACGCATGGGCGCGGACACCATCTGCATCAAGGACATGGCGAACCTGCTGCTGCCCTATTCGGCCTACAGCCTGGTGAAAAAGCTGAAGAAGTCCGTGAAGGTGCCGATCCACCTGCACACGCACAACACCTCCGGCACCGGCGATATGACGCTGCTCAAGGCCATCGAGGCGGGCGTGGACATCGTGGACACCGCCCTCTCCCCCATGGGCAACGGCACCAGCCAGCCGGCCACCGAGCCGCTGGTGGCCACGTTGCAGGGCACGCCCTACGACACCGGCCTGTCCCTGGAACTGATGAGCGAGGCCGCCAAGCACTTCCGCGGCGTGGCTGACCGCATGAAGAAGGAAGGCATCCTGGATCCCAAGGTGCTCTCCGTGGATATCAACACCCTGCTCTATCAGGTGCCCGGCGGCATGCTGAGCAACCTGATCAACCAGCTGAAGCAGGCCAACGCCTCCGACAAGTTCTACGATGTGCTCGCGGAAATCCCGCGCGTGCGCGAGGACTTCGGCTATCCGCCGCTGGTAACGCCCACCAGCCAGATCGTGGGCACCCAGGCCGTGATGAACGTGCTCGCCGGCGAGCGCTACAAGATGAACCCCAAGGAGAGCCAGGCCCTGATGCGCGGCGAATACGGCCGCCTGCCCGCCAAGGTGAACGAAGAGGTTCGCCGCAAGGTCATTGGCGACGCGAAGGTCATCACCTGCCGCCCCGCCGACCTGCTGGAGCCGGAAATGGACAAGTATCGCGCCGAGTGCGCCCGCTGGGTGCGGCAGGATGAGGATGTGCTCTCCTACGCGCTGTTCCCGCAGGTGGCCGAGAAGTTCTTCGAGTGGCGCGATTCCCAAACCCTGGGTGTGGACAATTCGCTCCTCAACAAGGACGCCAAGGTCATGCCCGTGTAAAACCATACGTTTGCCCCGGCCGCGGAAAACTCCGCGGCCGGGGCAGAGTATTAAAAAGCCTCAGAAAAAGAGGTTCTAATCAGAAATGACGGCGTGTACGTCATTTCTGGTATTTTTCGGGAGCAAATGCTTGCATTTGCGGAGAAAAATGCATTCCCGTCCCGATTGCTGGCCGTCGAAGCACGCGAAGCTGTGCGTAGACAAGCAATCGGGAAATCTCGCCCGCAAACCGCAGGTTTGTGGGCGAGCGGGCCCGGCCGCGGAA
>DVJN01000266.1 GCA_018716755.1 Candidatus Alectryocaccomicrobium excrementavium | reverse complement strand
GCTTTCCGCATAAAGCCTTTCGAATAGATACCCTCTGAAAACAAGTTCTTCGCCGCATGCCACCACCAGTAGATAATAGAAAAAAGCGTACAGGGTATAAAAAGACGCATGCCGCAGCGCCACGCCCACTGCCACCAGGGCAGAGGCCACGCACACAATAGCGCTAAAGAACTTCTTTGTTATTCCCGCCTCTTGTGCACGAGGTTGTCCGCCCCTGCAATACGCGAAAGCAAATGGCGCGATCAACAGCATTTGCAAAAAATCGTGCCGGATTTGCAGCAGGATGTTTCCGTCGTATATATCCTCCATCGAATTGTGCGGCACAAATTTAGCCGCTACCGTCGCAACTGCAATATAAAAAATCACGGATACAATGGGCTTCCAGTACTGCTTTATCTTGTATTCCATAGCCGCTCTTCCTTTTCTGGCATACACTTGCAGATAATCTCAAGCCACCGGTGGAAAGAAATGTTGTCATAGGTTAATCCAAACTAACCAAATACCATTATACAACATCCCCTCAGAAATGTCAACTGCGAACGATTCCAACAGGCTCTCGCCCGCCGCACCGATTCCCCCGCGCGCGAATAGGATACACCAGGACAGCGCAAGAGGGTGTTATTCTTGGTGAAGCGGTTTTTCCTGCGGATGCTCAAAATCCGGCTATTATACATATCCCTGGGCCTGGTCATTCTGGCGGGTGTAGTGGTGATGATCGCCTTTCGCAACCTGACGCCGCTGCTGGTGGCCATGAGCGAGGCGCGCGCCAAGCAGCTGGCGGTGGAGGCGATCAACCAGGCGGTGGACGAGGTGATGGACGAAAACCTTTCCTACGACGCGCTGGTGACGGCCATCCCCGACGAAAACGGGCAAATCGCCATGCTGGTGGCCAACACCATGAAGATGAACGACCTGGCCAGCGCGGCGGCGCTGGCCGCGCAGCGCAACCTGGGCGAGCTGGAAGACCAGGGCGTGGAATTGCCGCTGGGTTCGGCGCTGGGCATCAGCCTGTTCAGCGGCATGGGGCCGGACATCCGCGTGAGCGTGGTGCCGGTCGGCTCGGTGACCACGCGCTTTGTGACCAAATTCGAATCCGCGGGCATCAACCAGACGCGGCACGAGATTTCCCTGGAGGCCACCACCACCATGCGCATCGTCATCCCCACGGGCACGGATACCATCCAGGTGACCTCGACCATCCCCATCGCCGAATCCATCATCGTGGGCACGGTGCCGGAGAGCTATGTGAACGTGCCGGACGTGGATTCCATGCTGAATATGGCGCCATAAGATCCGCCCGCGCGCGGCGCAACGCAAACGGAACCTTCCCGTGCTTGCGCCGCGCGCGGGAATGTGCTATAATGGGGCGACTCAAGGACTGATGGAGGACAGAGGTTTGGAATTTTTCAAGAAACTGCTCGGCGGGTCGAACGATAAGGAGATCAAGAAACTGCGCAAAACGGTCGACGCCATCGACGCGCTGGAGCCGAAATATCAAAAGATGACGGACGAGGAGCTGCGCGGGCAGACCCAGCTGTTCCGCGAGCGCGTATCTCGCGGCGAATCGCTGGACGATTTGCTGCCCGAGGCCTACGCCGTGGTGCGCGAAGGCGCGGTGCGCGCCATCGGCCAGCGCCCCTTCCCCGTGCAGATGATCGGCGGCATCGTTTTGCACCAGGGCCGCATCGCCGAGATGCGCACCGGCGAGGGCAAAACCATCACCGCCTGCCTGCCCGCGTACCTCAACGCGCTCACGGGCAAGGGCGTGCACGTCGTGACCGTGAACGATTACCTGGCGAAATACCATTCCGAGTGGATGGGCAACATCTACCGCTTCCTGGGCATGAGCGTGGGCCTGGTGCTCAACGGCATGGATCCCGCGCTCAAGCAGGCCGCCTACCGCGCGGACATCACCTATGGCACCAACAGCGAGATCGGCTTCGATTACCTGCGCGACAACATGGCCGTGCGCAAGGAAAATCTCGTGCAGCGCGGGCTGAATTTCGCCATTGTGGACGAAGTGGACTCCATTTTGATCGACGAGGCGCGCACGCCGCTGATCATCTCCGGCCCCGGGGAAAAATCCACGGACATGTACGCGCGCGTGGACCGCTTTGTTGCCCATCTGAAGCGCGAAGAAGACTTCACGATGGAGGAAAAGGACAAGACCATCAACCTCACCGAAGAGGGCGCCAAAAAGGCCGAGGCGCATTTCGGGGTGGACAACCTTTCCGCGCCCGAAAACAACGAGCTGCACCACCACATTCTGGTGGCCCTGCGCGCCAATTTCCTCATGAAACGCGACGTGGACTACGTGGTGAAGGACGGCCAGGTGCTGATCGTGGACGAGTTCACGGGCCGCATCATGAACGGCCGCCGCTTTTCCGACGGCGTGCACCAGGCCATCGAGGCCAAGGAACACGTGAAGGTGGAGCGCGAAAACCGCACGCTGGCCACCATCACCTACCAGAACCTCTTCCGCATGTACAATAAGCTTTCCGGCATGACCGGTACGGCCAAGACGGAAGAAGAGGAATTCCAGGGCATCTACCGGCTGGACGTGGTGACCATCCCCACCAACCGCCCCATGATCCGCAACGACATGGTGGATAGCGTGTACCTCAACGAAAAGGGCAAGTACGCCGCCGTGGTGGCCGAAGTGGAGCGCCGCCACGCCACGGGCCAGCCCATCCTGGTGGGCACGGTTTCGGTGGAAAAGAGCGAGCTGGTTTCCAAAATGCTGGAGCGCCGGGGCATCAAGCACGTGGTGCTCAACGCGAAATTCCACGAGCGCGAGGCGGAAATCGTGGCCCAGGCGGGCAAAAAGGGCGCCGTGACCATTTCCACGAACATGGCCGGCCGCGGCACCGACATTCTGCTGGGCGGCAACCCGGAATTTTTGGCCAAGAGCGAAATGAAGCGCCGCGGCTATGAGGACGAGCTCATCGAGGAAGCCATCGGCCACGCGGAAAACGTGCCCGACGAGGTGAAGGAAGCGCGCAAGGTGTTCCAGGAGCTGCTGGCGGGCTACAAAAAGGAGACCGACGCGGAGCACGAGGAAGTCATCAAGCTGGGCGGCCTGCACATCATCGGCACCGAGCGGCACGAATCCCGCCGCATCGATAACCAGCTGCGCGGCCGCGCGGGCCGCCAGGGCGACCCCGGCTCCTCGCAGTTCTTCATCTCGCTGGAAGACGACCTCATGCGCCTGTTCGGTTCCGACCGCGTGCGGCCCATGATCGAAAAGATGCTCGCCAGCGGCAAGATGAACGAGACCGACGCGCTGGAATACGGCATCCTCGCCAAGCAGATCGAAAACGCGCAGAAGCGCATCGAGAGCCGCTACTACGACATGCGCCGCAACGTTTTGAAATACGACGACGTGATGAACCAGCAGCGCGAGGTGATCTACCGCCAGCGCCGCGAGGTGATCGAGGGCGGCGACATGCGCCAGCGCATCGCCGATATGCGCCACGCGGTGATCGAGGAGCACGTCAAGCGCTTCTGCCCGGACGCCGCCAACGACGCCAGCTGGGATATCGCGGGCCTGGGCGGTGAGCTGGAGCGCCTGTGCCTGCTGCCCGGGCAGACGAAGGCCGTGTTCGACGCGCTCAAGCAGCAGACCATCGAGGGCTTCGTCGCCGCGCTGGAAGAGGAGAGCCAGAAGATCTACGCCCAGCGCGAGGCGCTGTTCGTGGAAAACGGCATGGACATGCGCGAAGTGGAGCGCATCCTGCTGTTGCGCTCGGTCGACCGCCGCTGGATGGACCACATCGACGCCATGGATCAGCTGCGCGAGGGCATCGGCCTGCGCGCTTACGCCAACCGCGATCCGGTGGTGGAATACAAGCTCGAGGGCTACGAAATGTTCGAAGAGATGGTGCGCCTGATCCAGGAGGACACCGTGCGCCTGCTCTATTCCGTCGCGCCCGCGCGCCGCGTGGAGCGCAGGGAAGTGGCCACCCCCACCATGACATCGGGCGGCGGCGCGCCCCAGCCCAAAGCGCCCGCGCGCGGCGCGCGCAAAATCGGCAACAACGATCCCTGCCCCTGCGGCAGCGGCAAAAAATACAAGAACTGCTGCATGGCCAAGGATCTGGCCGCGAAAAACGGGCGTTAAACGTCTTCGAAAAAATGCAATTTTTTTGAACTTCATTTTAAGGAGGGAACCCCCGTGATCGAAACCGAGGGCTTTATCCAGGATCTGGCCGCCGTGCGCGAGCGGATCCGCGAGGCAGGTGACTCACTTTAACCTGCCCGGGTTGAAGGAACAGTTGG
>DVJN01000265.1 GCA_018716755.1 Candidatus Alectryocaccomicrobium excrementavium | reverse complement strand
GGGCTTACTTCGGCCTGTTTCCGCCACAGGCGGCGGCCTCCGTGCGCCCCGCAAAAAATGCCAGAAATGACGTACACGCCGTCATTTCTGATTTAAGCCTCGTTCTTCCGATACTTTGTCAATGCTCTGGGCCCGGCACAATGCGTGCCGGGCTCGCTTTTGCATAAAGCGCAAAGGCGCCATGCTGGACAACAGGCAATTGGATTTGTGGGCGGATGCACTGGCCTTGCGGATGAAGCCCAGACATACCCCTTCGCCGGGTATAAGGCGGTTCTCCACGCGATCTATGGCCGCATACTGGCAAGCGAGGCAAAAGCAGTGCTGGATATTGGCTTTGGCACGGGGGTGCTCGCGGCCAGGCTGTATGAGCAGGGGTTGGAGATTTATGGGTGGAAACGGTTTGCCAGCCCGCCGCGCCGGAACCCCCTTTCCTCCGGCGGCATAGTATGCAATGACCGCCGCATGGCGGTGAAAGGATGGGTCAAATGAATATGTGGAATCCAAACTGGTGGAATTGCGGTCCGGCAAACCGGCCTTTGCCCCCGCTGTGGCCGTGCCCACCGTCGCGGCCGCCGGAGAACACGGGGTGTGGCTGTGATCTTACAATACTCGGCACGGATTGCTGCGGCAACCTGATCCTCTGCCTCAAGCGCAAGCGCCTGTGCGAGGTGAACGGCTGCCTCACGCCCTGCCGCCGCTATTATTAGATGTGCGCAGAATCAGCGCCTGGGGCCGCATGCCCTGCGCAATGCGTTGCGCCGCCGCGTATGCTTTTCGCGGCGGCGCTTTGTATGGCCAAATTTGCGCGCGGGCGCGGGGAGAATGGGCGGTTTCCGGGGGTGGATAGCCTCTGGGCAGAATGCTTTGGCCCCCATGGGAGCGCGTTGGCGGCCGGTGATCCCGTTCGGACAGGCGCAATGCGATCCGGCGGCGGGATTTTCGCCATTGGCGGTAAAAAAGGATTGCGGTCCGGGCGGGAATGTGCTACAATCGGTTTGAGGTGATTTGTGTGAACCGGCCGAACATCCTTCTCATCGTGGCCGACCAGTTCCGGGGCGACTGCCTGGGCATCGACGGCCATCCCGACGTGCTGACCCCCAATCTGGACGATCTCGCCGCGGGCGGCATTCGCTTTGTGAACGCGTATTCCGCCTGCCCCACGTGCATCCCCGCGCGCGCGGCGCTCTATACCGGACTGAGCCAGGAGCACCATGGCCGGGTGGCGTATGAGGACGGGCAGCCCTGGCGCTATCCGCACACCATGGCCGGGGAACTTTCCCGGGCGGGCTACCAGACGCAGTGCGTGGGCAAGCTGCACGTGCACCCGTTGCGCAACCGCGTGGGGTTTGACGCGGTGGAACTGCACGACGGCTTTCTGCACCACTATCGCAAATCCCACATTCCCTATGCGCAAAGCCAGTTTGTGGCGGATGATTACTATCATTTCCTGCGCACGCAGCTGGGCGTGGAGCGCGATATCACCGAAACCGGCATCGATTGCAATTCCTGGCTCGCGCGGCCCTGGCCCATGGAGGAGCGGTTCCACCCCACCAATTGGGTGACGGACCGCAGCATCGATTTTTTGCGCCGCCGCGACCGGGACGTGCCCTTCTTTCTGATGGCTTCCTATGTGCGCCCGCATCCGCCGTTCGACGCGCCGCAGTGCTATTTCGACCTGTACCGCAATCGCGACCTGCGCCCGCCCGCCAGCGGCGACTGGGACGATGAGGAGCGCCTGCGCAGGGGCGGCCGCTTCATTGCCTCCACATCCGGGCCGATCGATCCCAAACTGGTGCGCGAGGCGCAAACCGGCTATTACGCCTGCATCACCCAGCTGGATTTCCAGATTGGCCGGTTGATCATGGCGCTCATCGACGACGGCCTGCTGGACAACACCATCGTCGTGTTCACTTCGGATCATGGCGAACTATTGTGCGATCACCATCTTTACCGCAAAACGCTGCCCTATCAGGGCGCGGTGCGCGTGCCGCTGATCGTGCGCGGCCTGCCGGGGCGGCGGGGCGAAACTGATCCGCGCGTGGCCGAACTGCGCGATGTGATGCCCACGCTGCTATCGCTCGCCGGTGCGGAACTGCCTCCCATGGACGGGCTGGATCTGCTGGGCGAAGAAACGCGCCCATGGCTGCACGGCGAACACGCCGGGGGCGGGGATGATTCGAATCACTACATCGTCACGCAGACGGACAAATACGTGTGGTTTTCGCAATCGGGCCGCGAGCAGTATTTCCACCTGGCCACGGATCCCGGGGAATCGCGCAACCGCATTGCGGATGCTTCCTGCCAGGCGCGCATCGCCGCATTGCGCGCGCACCTGGTGGAAGCGCTGCGCGGGCGCGAAGAAGGCTATGTGCAAAACGGCCGCCTGGTAACGGGCATTCCGCCGCGCAGCGTGCTTTCCACGCTTCCGCGCGCCTGAACCGTTCGCACTTTGGGCGGCTTTTTGGCCGCCCAAAACCATTTTACGCAATTCCCGGAAAAACGCGCGCTGGCGCGCTTGATTCGCAGCGGCAAATCGGTTATAATATAGCAGAATAGAAAAGTATCGGAGGCTGCTTATGCCACTGTTTGAATTTCGGTGCCCCAAGTGCGGGCACAAATTTGAGGCGCTCATGAGCGCGCAGCGCGTGCAGGACGCCGTTTGCGAAAAATGCGGCGCGCCCGCCGAGCGCGTTTGGGAAGGGCAATTCACGTTCCATAAAAGCGGGTGCGGCGGCAATTGCGCGCATTGCGCCGGTTGCCATTCGCACGAGAGGTGATTATGGCGGAAGAAAAATTTTTGATCCATGGCGGCGCACGGCTGGAGGGGCAAATCGCGGTGAGCGGCGGCAAAAATGCCGCCGTTGCCATCATACCCGCGGCGCTGCTGGGATCTTCGCCCAGCGTGATTGAAAACCTGCCCGATATTGAAGATGTGCATGTGCTGATTGACATGCTGCGCGCCCTGGGCGCGAAGGTGGAATTCAGCGGTTCCGTCATGCGCGTCGATCCCACGACGGTGGATAGCTATGCCCCGCCCGCGCGCCTGGCGCAAAAAATGCGCGCTTCCTATTATCTGGCGCCCGTGCTGCTGGGGATTTTCATGCGCGCGGAAGTGCCCATGCCCGGCGGCTGCAACATCGGTACCCGCGCCATCGACCAGACGGTCAAGGGGATGACCCTCCTCGGCGCGCAAGTGGATACGATTGGCGGCGTGATCAACGTAAAGAGCGATTCGCTGGTGGGCGCGGAAGTCTATCTCGATTGCCCCAGCGTGGGCGCGACGGTGAACACCATGCTCACGGCGGTTTCCGCCTCGGGCACCACCATCATTTATAACGCGGCCAAGGAGCCGCACATCGTCGATTTGGCCAATTTCCTCAACAGCATGGGCGCGCGCGTGATGGGTGCGGGCACTTCCATCATCCGCATCCGCGGCGGGCGGCCGCTGCACGGTTCCAATTACACCATCATTCCCGACCAGATCGAAACGGGCACGCTGATGATTGCCGCCGCCGCCACCGGGGGCGATGTGATCATCACCGGCGCCATCCCCACGCATATGGAAGCGCTTTCGGCCAAGCTTTTGGAAATGGGCGTGTACATTCGCGAGGAAGACGATCTGATCCACGTGCGCTCCAATGGCCGTCTGCGCGCCATCAGCGTGAAAACGCAGGGCTATCCCGGATTTCCCACGGATTTGCAGCAGCCCATGACCGCGCTTTTGACCGTGAGCGCCGGTTCCAGCGTGGTGACGGAGAATATCTTCGATTCGCGCTTTAAATATGTGGCAGAGCTCGAGCGCATGGGCGCGCGCATCCGCGTGATCGATAACACCGCCATCATCGAGGGCGTGGAGCGGCTGGTGGGCACCAGCGTACACGCCACGGACCTGCGCGCGGGCGCGGCCATGATCGTGGCCGGGCTGCTCGCAGAGGGCGAAACCACCATCAGCGGCGTTGCGCACATCGATCGCGGCTATGAGGGCTTGGATCGCAAGCTCCATTCGCTGGGCGCGTTGATTGAGCGCGTTCCCGAGTGAAGCATGGGGGTGCGCCGCGCAGGCGCTCCCTGTTTTTTTCCTGCCCTTTTGTTCCGCGCCTTTCCGGCTGGCCGCGCCTGTTGTCCCCTGCAAACAATGGATTTACAAATGCATGCAAATGTGGTATACTATGGGCAAATGCCCATATTCAGGGAAGGAGGCAATCGCATGGCTGACCGGGAAACGACGGTTTATGAGCTGAAAGCGCGCGTTATGCAGCTGTGCCGCGACAAGGGCTGGGGCGATAACGGCATTCAAAACCCCCAGCACATGGCCATGGCCATGACCGTGGAAATGGCGGAAATGCTGGAGCATTTTCAGTGGCTCGAGGAAAAAGACGTTCGGGCGATGATGCGCGGGGAAGATCCCGGGCGCGTAGCGCTGATCGCCGAGGAATTTGCCGATGTGATGATCTATGGGCTGCAAATCATGACCGTGCTGGGCGTGGACGTTTCCGAGCAGGTTCTGCGCAAGATCGATATCGTCCGCAAGCGCCCGCCGCAATGTTAAAAGAGTGAGGAATGTGCCATGAGCAACAATATGATCCTGATCCTGGATTTCAGCGGTTCCCAGAGCCAGTCCATCGCCCGTAAGGTGCGCGGCGAGCGCGTGTATTGCGAAGTCGTGCCCTACACGGTTTCCATTGATGTGGTGCGGGAAAAGAATCCCCGCGGCATCATGATGATTGGCAACCCGCGCGACATTTCCGACGATACTCCTGGCGGCTGCGCGCAGGCGGTCTATCAGCTCGGCGTGCCCGTCCTGGCCATTGGCAGCGCGGCGCTTTTGCTCGCGCGCGATATGGGCGCGCGCCTGCTGGGCCCTGTGATGGAAAAGCGCACCGCGCAGATTTCCTTTGCCCCGTCCCCTCTGTTCAAGGGCCTGGGCGATACCGACCGCTACTTTGATCGCGTGGACGCGCTGGAACTGCCGGAGGGCTTTTCCGCCATCGCCAGCGGCAGCGGGCTGACCGCTGCTTTCGCCTGCGAAGAGCGCGGGCTGTACGGCCTGCAATTCTTCCCGGAGCAGAACGACCCGGATGGCCTGGCCGTGATCCACAATTTTGCCATCGATATTTGCGGCTGCGAACCGACCTGGTCCATGGAGGCCTTCATCGAGCGCGAACTCAAGCACATCCGCGAAACCGTGGGCAACGGGCGCGCACTGCTGGCCATTTCCGGCGGCGTGGATTCCTCGGTGTGCGCCGCGCTGATGCACCGGGCCATCGGCAGGCAGCTCATTTGCTTGCACGTGGATACGGGCCTGATGCGCAAGGGCGAAACCGCCATGGTCGAAAAGATGTTCAAGCAGCACATGGATATGAACCTGATCTGCGTGGACGCCAGCGAACGCTTTTTGCAAAAGCTCAAGGGCGTGACCGACCCGGAAAAGAAGCGCAAGATCATCGGCGAGGAATTCATCCGCGTGTTTGAGGAAGAGGCGCTCAAGCTGGGCAAGATCGATTTCCTGGTGCAGGGCACCATTTATCCCGATGTGATCGAGAGCTTCGGCGTGGACGGCACCAGCGTGAAAGCCCACCACAACGTGGGCGGCCTGCCGGAGAAGATCGGCTTTGAGGCCATCATCGAGCCGGTGCGCGAGCTGTTTAAGGACGAGGTGCGCGCGGTCGGCACGGCGCTGGGCCTGCCCGCCGAGCTGATCCACCGCCAGCCGTTCCCCGGCCCGGGCCTTGCTGTGCGCACGCTGGGCGAGGTCAACCGCGAAAAGCTCGATATCCTGCGCGAGGCGGACGCCATCTTCCGCGAGGAAATCGCCGCCGCCGGGCTGGATAAGCGCATCTGGCAGTATTTCGTGGTGCTGCTCGATGTGCGCTCCACCGGCGTGCGCAAGGGTTCGCGCAGCTACGATTACGCCGTGGCCCTGCGCGCGATCAACTCCATCGATGCTATGAGCGCCACCGTTTACCGCCTGCCCTACGACCTGCTCGAGCGCGTAACCGCGCGCATCACCACCGAGGTGGAGGGCATCAACCGCGTGGTGTACGATATCACCGGCAAGCCCCCGGCCACGATTGAGTGGGAATAAATCCCGCACCCTTTTGAGAGATTTAAGAACCAGAAAACCCTTGCAAATCAAGGGTTTTCGGGTTTCTTGTTTTACGGAACAATCTTGACTTTGCGGAACATTTGCGGTATTTTAATAGTGTGATTTGCGGAACAGTTTTAACCAAAGGGGGATTGAGCAATGAAATACACCGCCGTGAGTGTTCGCCAATTAGACCGCAAGGGAAAACCTTGGCAAGCAAGACTTTAAGAGCGAAGAAGAACAAGAGGACACAGAGGAAGAATAAGAACATACCCGCTCCCACCAAGAAGTATAATAACACTTGAAGTCTATTAGAAAATCCCTTATAATGAGCGTAGGAAGAATTAGACAAACTTAAATTTGTGGAGGTCGTTATGGTAAGAACAGCAACTATAAATGATGCAGAGCAATTAAACATCTTAAATG
>DVJN01000264.1 GCA_018716755.1 Candidatus Alectryocaccomicrobium excrementavium | reverse complement strand
TATTCCCAGGCCCTGCACTTTGCCATCGCCCAGGAAATGGAAACACAATCCACCATGGCGGAAATTGGCATGGAGCGGTTGGAAAGCTCTTTGAAGGATGCGGACGCATATGCGGAATCCCTCATGCGCCTGCAGTGCTTTGAAGAGTATCTGCGCATGGCGGGCACACAAAAGAACAAATTGACGGCACAGATGCGCGCTGTGATGGATGTGCTGCCTGCGCTCAACGATCCAGGCGATATCCTTTCCAGCTGCTATATTTACAGCGCCTCCAGCGATTCAATCCTGACCGCGCAGGCAGGCTACTTGCACCTTCCCATATATTACGAGGGCATTTTTTCTCTGGAAGGGTATGGCTATGAAGACTGGTATGGCGATATTCTCCGCGATGCCAGCTTTTCGCGCCTGCTTGCCACGGCCGCTGGCGCGAAAGATTCCACAATACTCTATTCCAGGCGGTTGTCCTATGGCACGCGCAACCAGGGCCGCATCCTCTTTTATCTGGATGGCAAGGGGATTTTGGAGGCCTTTAACCACTACAGCGCCTATGACGCATTGGGCTTTCTCTCCCTGTTCGATGCGCAAGGGAACATCCTGTACACCACCAACGCAGCCGTGGGCGCGCAATCGTTGTTTTCCCAGTATGGCGCTTTTGATGGTTTTTTCGAAATTTCCACCATGGGGCAAAGCATGATCCTGTGCGCAAAGCCCCTGGAAACCTATGGGCTGACGCTGTATATCGGTACGCCAAAGGCGTATTTCACGCGCAGCGCCCTGGAGCTGTCGCTGGAGATCGCGTGGGGATTGATTCCGCTCGTATTGCTGAGCACCATCCTAATGCTGGTGCTTATGCGCAATAGCCACAGGCCCATTCAGCAAACCATCGCACGCTTTTCCGGCGCCGCAGAACCGGCAACGCTCAATCCCTTTAAATATGTGCAGCAGTCTATGGAACGGCTGGTGGAGCAGAACTGCAGGCAGGAATTGCAGCTGCAAAACAGCCGTGCGGATTTGCGCAATGCCATGCTGTCCGCGCTGGTGTATCCCAAGGTGTCGGATGGGTTTCCCCTGGCGGATAAGCTGGCAGAACTGGGTTTTTCCCTGGATGCGGAGCACTATCGCGCGGTTGCTTTGTCGCTATATGCCCAGGATGGCGGTGCACCGCTGGCCATCGCAGAACGGACGCACATGGTGATCCTCGATCTGGCGAAGGGTTGGGAAACGGAATTTTGCTATCTCAGCATGGACGGGCCGGAACGGATGCTCTTTCTCGCCATGCTGGATGACGCGCCCGACCGGTTTGAGCAAATGCAGCGAACACTATCGCAATTTTGCTATGAGATTGCGCAGACGCTGGCCTGCGACGCCATCCTGTTCGTTGGATGCGAATGCGACCAGCTCAAATATGTTTCCCACTCCTTTCGCACGCTGCGCGATTTGTCCCCCGCCAGCGGCGGATACCTGGTGTGCGCACAGGATTTGCGCGGCAACTCCACGTATTATGATTATACCAGCGAAGATGAAAAGCTGCTGCGCCATTTCGCGTCCGGCGGAAATTCCAGCGCCCTGCAGGAGCTATTGCGCCAGCTGTATGCGCGCAACAGCGCGGATAACGCGCGCTCGCCCTTTGAAAAACAGCTCCTTTGCGCGCATATGCTCAATACGCTGCGTGCGGCGGGCTATCACGAAGCCCTGGATGATGAAATCATTCATTCGCTGCCCGATATTTCTCTCGAGCGCTTTTTTGCGCTGCTCGGTTCCTATTATGAAACCCTTTGCCAGCGCACCCGCGAAAATCAGCGGCATGCGCAGGATCAGTTGATGCGGGAAATCCTGGCGCATATCGCTGCGCATTTTATGGAATACGATATGAACCTGGTCGGCGTGGCGCTGAAGTTTGGCATCAGCGACCGGCGGCTTTCCCAGTGGATTCGCCAGGAAACTGGCGTTGGCTTTCCAGAATATGTGGAAAAGCTGCGCATGGAGCGCGCTATGGAGCTGCTAAGCGATAACAACCGCACCATCGAAGAAATTGCCCAGATGATTGGCTATGCCAGCGATAAGAGCTTCCGCAGGGCGTTTAAGCGCTTCACGGGCCAAGCGCCTTCTATGCACCGCCGTCCGTAAACCGCAGGCATGTTTGTAACGGGCAATTGCTATAAACAGGCATTTGCTATAAATAAAGGAATAGGAGGGGGTTTTATGGAAAACTCGGTTGTGTTGCCCATACAGCCGGCAGTGCAAAGCGATGTTCTGGTTGTTGGGGGCGGACCGGCGGGCTGCTGCGCCGCGTTGGCTGCAGCCCGGCAGGGCATGGATACCATCCTGATAGACGAATGCGGCATGCTGGGCGGTCTGGCCAGCATGGGCATGGTGGCGCCCATTTCCGCCACGAAGGACCGGCTGGGCAGGGAATTTGGGGGGATTTTGCAGGAAGTATTGGAAAACATGCGCGCGCTGTGCACGGGGGACGAGCGGCCGGGAGCAGAATACAGCATGCCCGCCGCGCTGGGCCTGGTGCTGCTGGAAATGTTGAACAAGGCGGGCGTAAAGGTGCATTTTTTTACCAAGTTGCTCAGCGTTGAACGCAATGGCCGCAAACTCACAGGGGCTATTGCCGCCACCAAATCCGGTTTGCGCCGCTACCAGGCCAGGCAGTTTATCGATGCCAGTGGGGATGGCGATCTGTTTGTCCTCGCTGGGGAAGAGCATGTGTTTGGCAGTGAACCGGGCGTGTACGAACGACTGATAGAAACTGGGCTGGGGCGGCTGCACTTTGAACATAGCGAATATGAGTGCCCGCCTCCCGGCGTGGTGCAGCCCTCCTCTGTGATGTTTGTGGTGGGCGGCGTAAAGGAAGGGTCCTATGAGGCGTACAACAACAAGCGCTTTACTTATGCGGATTTTGATCTCACGCGTGAAGATTTTGCCAGGCTGCCGTATGCAGGCCGGGTGGGCTTTGAAGAAAACGGTGAGTATTTGCCCCTCCCCCAGGGTCGCTTTCTGATTTTCCCGGGCGCGCGTGCGGGGGAATTCACCATCAATATGTCCCGCGTAACCGGAGTGAATGGTGCGGATGCGGATTCCCTGAACCAGGGCACGCTGAACGCCGAATTGCAGGTTTTGCCCATTCTGGATCTGCTGCGGCGCCTGATTCCGGGCTTTGAGCACGCCTATCTCATCCATGCTTCCGCGCGGCTGGGCGTGAGGGAAAGCCGGCGCCTGGTGAGCCGGCGCATATTGCATGGTGAGGAAGCGATTCGCTGTGTCCCCATGCAGGATGTTATCGCGCATGGTTCCTATATCATTGATATCCACGATCCCCGGGGAAAGGCCATGGCGCTGGGTGGCGCCATTCAGTGCAGCGCCTATGACATTCCCTATGGCGCGCTGCTCCCCAGGGGAACGGATAACCTACTGGTGTGCGGCAGGTGCATTGGCGTAGACCATGTGGCCCATTCCTCTACGCGCATCATTGGCACGTGTATGCTTACCGGCCAGGCTGCGGGCACCGCCGCCGCTATGTGCATTTGCGGGCGGATAGAGGACGCCGGCAAACTCGATGTTTCCGCGTTGCAACATCGCTTGATTGCGGATGGCGTAAACTTGCATATCCCTGGCCAAAATGACCGCCCGCAAACCATCATTCCAGACAAAGAGATTTGAAAAAACATTTGAGGGGGCGCCCATTTGAGGGGCCCCCTTGAATTATGCCATCGTGCGCAAAGCATCGGCTTGCGCCTGCGTGAGCGCGACGCCCCCCGCTTCTTTCAGCGCGCGGATCTGCTCGATGCTGGAAGCGCCCGCGATGGGCAGGGTCAAAAACGGCTGGCTGGTGAGATAGGCCAGCTGCAGGGCGCCGGTGCTGTGCCCCGTCTGCTGGGAGAGGGCCAGCAGCTTTTCGGAAATGGCGCGGTTTTCCGGCGCGTCGTATCGCTCGCGCGCCTTTTCGGAAAGCGTGCCATCCTGCAGCTTCATAAAATAGCCCTTGGCCTGAGAGGTGTAGGGCGTGCAGATAACGCCCGTTTCCCTGTGCCAGCGGTACATTTCCGCGTCCATCTGCACGAGCGTGTCGTCGCTCTCCACCAGGCAGCGCGCCAGGCTCCACTTGGGCTGGTTGGCCGCAAAGCCTTTCAGGCCGTGCGCCGCCGCGTAAGCGTTTGCCTCGCGCAGGCGCGCCGTTTTCCAGTTGGATGCGCCCAGAAGCCGCACCTGCCCCGCTTCCACAAAGCCATTGAGCGTTTCCAGAATCTCGCCCACGGGCCGCGATTCATCGTCCCGGTGCAGATAATACACGTCCACCGTTTTCACATCCAGCGCTTCCAGGCTCTCTTCAAGGTCGCTGGTGATGCTCTGGCGGTCGAGCCGCCCTGCGTGCATGTCGCTCAGCGGCGGATGCGCGCCCTTGGTCGCCACGATGATGGAATCGCGGCACTTGCGCGCGCGCAGCCATTCCCCAATCGCCCGCTCCACATCGCCGATGGGGTTGCCGTAGACGCGCGCGGCGTCGATCCAGTTGCCGCCAATGGCGGTGTACGCATCCAGCATGGCGAAAGTGCGCTCCAGCAGTTCGCCCGTCCCAAATCCTCCGCTGCCCAGAATGATGGCAGACGCTTTGATCCCAAGGCCAGGTATCGCGCGGTATTGCATAAGGATCCCCTCCCGGTTAGGATGATTTGCCGCACCCCCGGCAGGCGGCGGGGGAAACGGCATATTTTGGCACTTCTATTATACTGTCTCGCGGGGGGCAGAGCAAGAGTAGGGAAAAATTTTTGCAATAATCGAAATTGCGTTCGGATTTATAGTAGAGATATTCGCCGCCGCCTGCTATGCTATGGGCAGGAGGTGACACAATGGAAACCATTCAGTATCGCTTTGTGGGGCGCGAATTGGCGGAAGGCGAAATTTGCCTGGGCGTGGCGGGCGATCAGGGCGTGCGCAAGCTGGCGTTTGTTCTGCCGGACGTCGCGGAGGGGCAACTCGCCTATCTCAAGGTGGACTTTCCCACGCCCACAAAAATCCCGCTGCAATGCGCGGACGGCGGCGCGTGGGTGTGCGTGCTGCAGGCTCCGGCGCTGCTGGAATCCGGCATTTTTGGCGCGCAGGTGGAGATCTTCGACGGGGAAACGGTGGTGTGGAATTCGGATATTTTCCACGCCGTGGTGCGCGATTCGCTGTCCGTAAACGAAGACATCGAGCCGGTGATGCTGCCGGAACTTCTGGAAGCGGAAGCGGCACTGCAAGCGGCGATTGCCAAAACCGAAGATATTCTGGACGCAGTAGAGCAGGAAGAA
>DVJN01000263.1 GCA_018716755.1 Candidatus Alectryocaccomicrobium excrementavium | reverse complement strand
TTGAAGCGCATGCTGGAAATGGGCGCGCCGGACATCATCGTGCGCAATGAAAAGCGCATGCTGCAGGAAGCGGTCGACGCGCTGATCGACAACGGCCGCCGTGGCCGCCCGGTGACGGGCGCGGGCGGGCGGCAGCTTAAGAGCCTTTCGGATTTGCTGCGCGGCAAGCAGGGCCGTTTCCGCCAGAACCTGCTGGGCAAGCGCGTGGACTATTCCGGCCGCAGCGTTATCGTGGTCGGCCCCACGCTCAAGCTGTATCAGTGCGGCCTGCCCAAGGAGATGGCGCTGGAACTGTTCAAGCCGTTCGTAATCCAGAAGCTGGTCACGCTGGGCCTGGCGGGCAACATCCGCAGCGCCAAGCGTGCCGTCGAGCGCGTGAAGAGCGAGGTTTGGGACGTGCTGGAAAGCGTGATCCGCGATCACCCCGTGATGCTCAACCGCGCGCCTACGCTGCACCGCCTGGGCATCCAGGCGTTTGAACCGGTGCTGGTCGAGGGCAAGGCGCTCAAGGTGCACCCGCTGGTGTGTACTGCCTTCAACGCGGACTTCGACGGCGACCAGATGGCTGTGCACGTGCCGCTTTCCATGGAGGCGCAGGCCGAGGCGCGGTTCCTGATGCTTTCGGCCAACAACATCCTAAAGCCGCAGGACGGCAAGCCCGTCGTTTCGCCCACGCAGGACATGGTTCTGGGTTGCTATTACCTCACGCTGATCCGCCCGGGCGCAAAGGGCGAGGGCAAGTATTTCACCGATCTCGACGAGGCGCTCATGGCATACGACACCGGCGAGCTCTCGCTGCAGGCCAAGTGCCACATCCGCCTCAAGCGCACGTTCGAGGGCGAAGAATACGAAAAGATCGTGGAGACCACGGTCGGCCGCGTGATTTTCAATCAGGCGATCCCGCAGAATATGGGCATGTGCCCGCGCGAAACCGTGGACGACATGTTCAAGCTGGAAGTCGACAAGGTGGTGGACAAGAAGGAACTGGGCCGCATCGTCGATAACTGCTACCGCGCGCACGGCGTCACGGCCACGGCCACCATGCTGGATAACATCAAGGCGCTGGGCTTCAAGTTCTCCACGCGCGGCGCGATCACGGTTTCCGTGGCGGATATCATCGTGCCGGAAAGCAAGCAGACGATCCTGGCGGACGCGGAAAAGCGCGTACACGATACCGAGCGCGCGTTCCGCCGGGGCATGCTCTCCGAGCGCGACCGCTATAAGAGCGTCATCGAAACCTGGGAGCAGGCTACCAAGGACGTGACCAACGAGGTTATGCTCTCACTGGAAGAGTTTAACCCCATCAACATGATGGCGACCTCCGGCGCGCGCGGTAGTGTGAACCAGATCCGGCAGTTGGCGGGTATGCGCGGCCTGATGGCTTCGCCTTCGGGCAAGATCATCGAGCTGCCGATCCGCTCCAACTTCCGTGAAGGCCTCTCGGTGCTGGAATTCTTCCTGTCGTCGCACGGCTCGCGCAAATCGCTGGCAGACACCGCTCTGAAAACGGCGGACTCCGGCTATATGACGCGCCGCCTGGTGGATGTGGCGCAGGAGATCATCGTGCGCGAGCTGGATTGCTTTGAGGGCACCGGTGAAAAGGTGCGCGGCATCACCGTGAGCGATGTATACAACGATGGCGGCGTGATTGAAACCATGAAGGACCGCATCCGTGGCCGCGTGGCCGCGGAAGACGTCATTGACCCGAACACCGGGGAAGTGATCGTTTCGCTCAACGAGCTGATCACGCACGACCTGGCGGATAAGATCGAAGCCGCGGGCATCAAGGAAGTGACCGTGCGTTCCGCGCTCACCTGCCAGAACGAGCACGGCGTGTGCGCGCGCTGCTATGGCGCGAACATGACCAACGGCCGCCTGGTGGATGTGGGCGAAGCGGTGGGCATCATCGCAGCGCAGTCCATCGGCGAGCCCGGCACGCAGCTCACCATGCGTACCTTCCACACCGGCGGCGTGGCCACCGGCGAGGACATCACCCAGGGTCTGCCGCGCGTAGAGGAAATTTTCGAAGCCAGAAAGCCCAAGCGTGAAGCGACGCTGGCGGAAATCGCGGGCGTGGTGCATCTGCAGCAGGACAACAAGAAGCGCCGCGAAATCGTGATCACCGGCGACGACGGCGATTCCAAGAAATATACCATCAGCTACGACTCCAAGCTCAAGGTCAACGACGGCGACCATGTGGAGGCTGGCGCGGAGCTGATCGAAGGCTCTATCAACCCGCACGACCTGCTGCGCATTCTGGGCGTGAAGGCAGTGCAGGATTACCAGGTGCGCGAGGTGCAGATCGTGTACCGTGCGCAGGGTATCGAAATCGCCGATAAGCACATTGAGATCATCGTGCGCCAGATGATGCGCAAGGTCAAGGTGGAAGAGGCCAATGACACCACGATGCTCCCCGGCGCGCTGGTGGATATTTTCCGCTTCGAGCGCGAAAATCTGGAAACGCTGATGGCCGGCAAGCGCCCCGCCACGGCAAAGCGCATCCTGCTGGGCATCACCAAGGCCTCGCTGGCCACGGAATCTTTCCTGTCGGCGGCGTCGTTCCAGGAGACCACGCGCGTGCTCACCGAGGCCGCCATCAAGGGCAAGGTCGATCCGCTGCTGGGTCTGAAAGAAAACATCATGATCGGCAAGCTGATCCCGGCGGGCACCGGCATGCGGCGCTATAAGAACATCGATATCCACGAAGCGTATTAAAGGACTGCTGTCAGCGAAGCTGACGGAGGGATTGCTTTCGCGCCGCGCCCAGCGCGCGGCGCGAAAGGCGCGTTGCTTGACATTTTCATGCCGATTTATTTACTTGACACTTTCGGCAAAAAATGCTATCCTATAATGGTTTGCGAAGGAGGATGCCGCACCATGAAGCTCGAAGCGCTCACGCAGATGAACGTCACAGTCGGGACCAAAAGCCTCATTCGCCGGCTCAACGCAGGCGAGGTTCGCGAAGTCTTTCTCGCGGAAGACGCGGATCTGTACCTGAAGAAAAAGCTCACCGCCCTTTGCGAGGAAAAAGGCGTGCCGGTCAACCAGGCGCCTTCCATGCTCGCGCTGGGGCAGGCCTGCGGCGTGAAGATTGGTGCAGCCGCCGCCGGCGTTTTGAAATGATATGCCGTTTCCAGGGTTGCGGAGACAGTATATAAGCCACTAAACGACGCACAATATCAAGGAGGTGCTTCCATGCCCACGATCAACCAGTTGATTCGCAAGGGTAGGGAACAGCGGACGAG
>DVJN01000262.1 GCA_018716755.1 Candidatus Alectryocaccomicrobium excrementavium | reverse complement strand
CGGAAGAAAAAAATGATTTGAAAGTCCGTCCCATTTGCATCCGTCCCCGTATATCCCACATTTTCATCTTCGCGGCGGGCGAGTTGGGAGAAAGTCAGGTTCTCCAATTCCGCCAAACCCGCTTTGACGCTTTGCATATAGACCTTATCTTCCGCATATTGGTTTTTATAAACAGCTGCAGTCGCATTCTGTTCCGATGGTTCCCATTCGGTTACGATCTGTATGGTGGACATATCCTGCTTCACTGCGGGCAAAATGCTCATATTGCCATAGGGCTGGCAATCGTAGGCATAAAATACCGCGCCCAGAGCAATGCCGATGACGCACGGAATGGACAGCGCTTTCGCGACCGGCGCCAAGCGAAAGGCCCTTTCGCGAATCGCCGCAAAGATTGCCATGCCGCAAAAGTAGCCGAAAAGGCTGCCAATCAGATTATGGAACAAATCGTCCAGTTCAAAAATTCCGGTTCCCGTAAGGAATTGAAACACCTCAAGGAAAGCGGTTAGCGCGAATGAAACCGCCAACACAACCCAAAGATTTTCCGCTTTTTTCCATAACAGCGGCAACAGAAACCCCAGCGGGGCGAACATGAGCATATTGAAGAGAATCAGCTGCAATTCGCTGACTGACCAATGATTCCATGCGCTGATATAACCGCTGAAAAAATCGATATTGAACGAACCGGTAAAGTTCGCGCCACGGCTCAGCGAGGTAAGCCCGAGCACGAGGATAAACCAGCAACATAGCAGAAAAGCGCTTATGACCTGCGCTTTGGGAAAAGCCTTTTCTCCGTGAAAGCCTTTTTTGTAAATGAGATAGCCCGCCACGAAAAGCAATACGAGCGCAATGCCGCCTATCAGGGCGGGCACGCTCCATTGAAAGATTAGCTGAAAAATCGTAACAATATCCATGTAAAACTCCTCCAATCACGGCTTGCCTTCCACGCACAGCGCTTGCCCAGCACGGATGGCGTACAGCTTCGCGATGGGCGCGCCCGCCAGGTCGGAAGCGTCCGTGCAGGTGAGCACGACCTGTACGCCTTCCAGGCGGCGGATGAGCTGTTCCCGGCGCGCGGGATCGAGCTCGCTCATCACGTCGTCGAGGAGCAGCACCGGCCATTCGCCGGTTTCATCGCGCATCACGTGCAATTCGGAGAGCTTGAGAGAAATGGCCGCCGTGCGCTGCTGGCCTTGGGAGCCAAAGGCGCGCGCGTCCTCGCCGCCGATGAGCAGGCGCAAATCATCGCGGTGCGGGCCGACGCTGGTGACCATGCGGCGCAAATCGCCCTCCCGCGCGGCGAAGAGCTGACTGGCAAAACGCTCCTCATCGGTCGAGGGGGCATATTGCACGTCGAGCGCCTCGCGCTTGCCGGAAATGCTCGCGTGGATTTCGCTGGCGTAGGCGCTCAGGCGCGCGATGTAGTCGCGCCGGGCGGCGATGATTTCCTGCCCGGCAGAAACGAGCTGCCCATCCCAGGCGTCCAGCAATTCGCCCTGCGCGCCCGCGCGCAACAGCTCGCCGCGCTGTTTCAGGGCGCGGGCATAGCGCTGCAACGCGTAATAGTAGGAAGGCTTGAGCTGCGAAAGCTCCATATCGATAAAACGGCGGCGTTCCGCCGGGCCATCCTGCACAATGCGCAGGCCCTCGGGCGCGAACAGCACTCCCGTGACGCAGCCCATCAACTCGCCGGATTTGGCGATGGGCGCTCCATCCACCTTCACGCGGCGGCGCTCGCTGGTGGACAGGGCGATTTCCACCGTGCGTTCGCCCAGGCGGCTGTCCGCCCGCACGCACACGCGCGCCACGTTCTCGCCAGAGCGGATCAATTCGCGCTCGCGGGCGGTGCGGTGCGAGCGGCCCGTGCAGCAAAGGTAAATGGCTTCCAGCAGGTTCGTCTTGCCCTGGGCGTTGTCGCCGGCAAAAACCGTTACGCCGGCATCGGGAACGATGTCGGCGCTGGCGATGTTTCTGTAATTTTGCACGGTGAGGCGGCGGACGGTCATTGCCGCGACGCCATCTTTTTGCGCTTTTCGGCGTTCAATTCGCGCTTACGCATGCGGATGGATTTGGGCGTGATTTCGATCAGCTCGTCGTCGCTGATGAATTCGATCGCCTCTTCCAGCGTGGGGATCCGCACGTTGGTGATCTTCAGCGCTTCTTCTGCGCTGGCGGAATTGCGGATGGAGGTGAGGTGCTTCTTCCGGCACACGTTCACGTCGATATCGCCGCTGCGCGAATTGCTGCCCACGATCATGCCGGAATAGACCTTCGTTCCCGGATAGACGAACAGCTCGCCGCGCTCCTGCGCGTAGAATAGAGCGTAAGACGTGGTTTCGCCGGTTTCAAACGCCACCAGCGAACCCGTGCTGCGGGTGGGGATATCGCCCTTGTAAGGGGCGTAACCGTCGAACACCGCGCTCATCACGCCTTCGCCGTGCGTGTCGGTGAGGAATTCGCCGCGGTAGCCAAAGAAGCCGCGCGAAGGGATGGTAAATTCCAGGCGCGTGCGGTCCATGCCATGCATGTTCAAAAGCTCCGCGCGCCGGGAACCCAGCTTTTCCATCACGGTGCCCACATACTGGCTGGGCACGTCGATCACCACGCGCTCCATGGGCTCGTGCAGGATGCCGTCCACTTCGCGGAAGAGCACCGTGGGCTTGGTGACGGCAAATTCATAACCCTGGCGGCGCATGGTTTCAATCAGGATGGAAAGGTGCAATTCGCCCCGGCCATACACGCGGAACGCGTCGGTGGACTGGGTGTCCTCCACGCGCAGGGAAACGTCCGTCTGCATTTCCTTGAACAGGCGCGCGCGCAGGTGGCGCGAGGTGACATATTGCCCTTCCGTGCCCGCGAAGGGGGAATCGTTCACGCGGAAATCCATGGAAACCGTCGGCTCATCGATCTTTACAAAGGCCAGCGGCTCGGGATTGGCCGGGTCGCAAATCGTGTCGCCAATGGCCAGCTCGTC
>DVJN01000003.1 GCA_018716755.1 Candidatus Alectryocaccomicrobium excrementavium | reverse complement strand
TTGCTTGTCTACGCACCGCTTCGCGGGCTTCGACGGCCAGCAATCGGGGCGGGAATGTATTTTTCTCCGCAAATGCAAGCATTTGCTCCCGAAAAATACCAGAAATGACGTACACGCCGTCATTTCTGATTTAAGCCTCGTTCTTCCGATACTTTGTCAATGCTCTGAGCATGAGCGGCTTGATGTGGCAAGCCGCTCATGCTTTTTGTTTTCAAGCTTCTATCTTTGCCATAGACATTTCCGTCATGCGCAGGGTTGTGCAGCCATAGGGAATCAGGCGCAGCTTTTCCGAAGCCGCCATGGGCTCGCGGCTCTCGGGGGCCACGGCGCAAACGCCATGCTGCATGCTCCAGGGAATTTGCACCATCGTGGCCGCCAGGCGCATGGGTGCGCCCTCCTCGCTGAAGGGGCAATCGCCCACAGGGCTTTCCTCGGGTACAAATTCGGTGCCCGCAAACGCATAATTGAAGGGCGACTGGGGCCGGATGGAATAATCGCAATAAGGATATTTGCGCTCCACGCCGTTCGCCGTATACTCCCGCTTTTCCCAGCGCGCCTTTACCGGCACGGCATACAATAGTGGCCCATACCAGAGACAACGCATATCGCGCGGGCGCTCCACCAGGCGAGGCGCAAACGTCAACTCCAGCACAATTTCGTTCCTGCCCAGCCACTCGCGCTCAATCCTGGCAAAAGTGCCGGGCGTTACCGCCTGGCCATCCAGTTTTGCGCTGTCTGCCGCTGCGGGGACGCGCACGGAAAAGGCAAACCGAACCGGCATGCTCGTTTCCACCGTATAGCGCAGCGTGTTGCGGAAGGGATATTCCGTATCCAGCGCGACCTTCACCATCGCGCCGTTTATGCGCACTTCCGCCTCGGACGGCGCCAACACGGTCGAAGCGATGCCATCTTCGCTGAGCATAAACGTGGAAAGCGCAAATTTGGGCCAACCCTGGTTGAAATTGGCCGTGCAGCAGCCAAAATTGGGCTCCAGGCCAAAAACGTGGGATTCCACGCCATTGGTGCGGAACACGCAATGCTCCTTTTCGAGCGGCGCGCACTGCACCTGGTTGGTTTGCTGATCGTACTGGTGGCTCCACATATCCGGGCTGATGGTCGCGGGCAGGGCGTTGAAGGCCAGCTTTTCCAGGTGGTCGGCCCAGAAAGGATTGCCGCCAATTTGCAAAAGCTGTTCGCAGGAATACATGGCCTCCACCACGCTGCACAGCTCGCTGCCCTGGATAGGGCTGTCCCCGGAAACGCATTCATCGCCGGTGAAATGCCCCACCGCCATGCCGTGATACTTTTGCAGCGCAGCAAGCGCGCGCAGGGCGAAAGCGTCCGGGTCGCCGCCCCGCATCCGGCTCACCAACGCCGCGCTCTTCAGGCACATGGCCAGGTTCACCACATGCGTAAGATAGGTCCACTGGTCGCGCGGCTGCTGATCCATGTAATGCTCAAACAGCTTTTCATAGTCAATCCCCTCGACTTCCAGCTTTTGCGCCAGCTCCATGAGCCACGGCTCTGGGGATTTTTCGTACAGCCAAAAAATGGGAATCAGCCCTTCAAACCAGCGGGCGGCGCTCCAGTTGAACAGCGTGGCCGAATCGATATGCGTGTTAAACTGGCGCAGCGCGCGCCGAAGCGCCGGTTCGATGCGCTCATCACCGCTGAGATCGGCATACACCGTGAAAACCTTGGCGATCAAAATCAGCGCCCACATATCATATGCGCGCCTTTCCTCCCGCGCGCACGGGCAGAGCCACCCGTCCTCCTCCTGCCGGGCGAGGATGGCGTCGATATAGCGCCTGGCGCGCGCCTTAAGATCCTCGTCTTCCAGGAGCCAGGCCAGCGGAATAAACCCATCCAGCCAATAGGGAACGCGCTCCCAGCCTTCCCGATCCCCGCCAATCCATTTGCTTTGCGCAATATCGGGCCACACTTTATCCAGGTTTCCGCTCAGGCCCTCGGCCTGAATTTGCAGCTGCCGCTTGAGCCAGCCCCGCGGACGCAGGCGGTTCAAGGGAATCGGTCGAAATTTCAAGGGTTGCATGCGGCGCTCCTCCTATTCTGTGCCCTTCTGGAAACAATTTGCATGCGCGTGCAGCGCGCCTTCAGTATAGCAAACGAAACCTCTCTTGTCAATGCGCAAAATTCGCCCGCGGCATAAATTTTGCCGCCGAATGGCTTGACAAAAGCAGCGGGCAGATATACAATATGCGCATGAAAAATACGCCGCGCCAAAAAACGCGCGTGCAAACAAAGGAGCGCATATGTGGATTTCACTCAATGGTGACTGGAATGTTACCTTTCCCGATGGAAAAACGGCGCAGGGGCAGGTGCCCGGTTGCTTTGACACGCTGGCGGATCGATGGGATATCGCCGAACCCGTCGTGTATGAAAAGACCTTTTTCCTGGACGCGCCAGCCGCGCACGCGCAGCTGTGCTTCGGGGCCGTGAGCTATGCCTGCGAGGTCTGGCTCAATGGCACGCTCGCCGGGCGCCACGAGGGCATGTGGGACGCTTTCCGCGTGGAGGTTGGCGCGCTGCTGCGCTCCGGCGAAAACCATCTGCGCGTGTGCGTGACCAAGCCCGGCTATGCCGAAACAGACGCTTATCCCCTGCGGCAGGTGCTATCCGGCTTTATTCCGGATGTGCTGTGCACGTTTGGCGGCCTGTGGGACGATGTGGGCCTGGAAATTGCGGACGCTTTTTTCATCACCCACCATGCCGTTCAGGCGGATGGTCAAGGAAACTGGGCGCTCTCCATGCTAGTGGACGCCATGGAGCCGGGCGAGGCCTCCCTTTGCGTAACCTTGCAAACCTCCCAGGGCGATACGGTGGCCGAAGGCCGCCTTTCCGTGCCTCTTACGCGTGGGGAAAACGCCGTGAGCTTCGCCTCCACGCTCGCAAACGCACACCTGTGGTCGCTGGGCGACCCTTATCTTTACCGCTATACGGCGCGGCTGGAGCTCGGCCCGCAGAGCACGACGGTTTCCGGCCGGCTGGGGTTTCGCGACATCGAGGCGCGCGGCACGCAGTTGCTCCTCAATGAAACGCCGGTTTACATGCGCGGCATTTTGCACTGGGGATATTATGACGATATCATGATCCCCAACCCGCCCGAAGCCGTGCTTGCGGATGAAATGCGCAAAATCCGCGAATATGGCTTCAACAGCGTCAAGCACTGCCTGTACATCCCGCGCGAAGCGGCGCTAAACCTGGCGGACGAGCAGGGCATGCTGCTGTGGATCGAGCTGCCGCTGTGGTTGCCGCAGGAAAATCCGGAACTGACCGCCCGCATCCGCCGGGAATATCCCCGGATTCTGCGCCAGCTGATGGGGCACCCGAGCGTATGCCTGATTTCGCTGGGATGCGAGCTAGACGAGACCATTCCCGCCAGCCTGCTCGAGGAAATGTATCGCCTGGCGAAAGAAAGCACCCGGGCGCTCATCCGGGACAATTCCGGTTCCGGCGAGTGCTACGGCGGCCTGGCCGTCGACTTCGCGGACTTTTTCGACTATCATTTTTACAGCGACCTGCAAAACATGGAGCCGCTGATGGAAGCCTTTACGCCGGGCTGGCGCAACACGCGCCCCTGGGTGTTCGGGGAGTTTTGCGATAGCGATACCCTGCGGGATTTGGCGCAGGTTCGCCGGGACAAGGGCGTAGAACGCCTGCGCTGGGAATTGCAGGATCCGCACAAAAACCCCATTTGCGTGCTCAAGCCCGATTTTTTTGCCGGGCAGCACGATGAACGCATGGAAAGCAGCGGCATCCGCCGCGATTTTGCGCTGCTCAAGCCCCTTTCCTACGATCACACGCTGCTGCACCGCAAGGTCACGCTGGAACAGACGCGCGCCTTTCCCGAAATTGGCGGCTACAACATCACCAGCATCCGGGATGTGCCCATCGCCACGAGCGGCATGTTCGACGACCTGATGCGCCCCAAATTTGACGCCGCGCTCGTGCGCCAGACCAACGCCGACCGCGTTCTGGTTCCAGCCTGGGACCTAACCCGCGTCTGGATTCATTCCGACCGCGTGCGCAACCGGGAGCGCTACAATTTCTGGGGCGGGGATTCCTATGCCCTGCACATCCTCCTTTCCAATTACGCCGCGCCCATCCGGGAAGGCGTGCTCGCCTGGGAACTGGTGGACGAGGCGGGCGAACGCCTTTTTGGCGGCGAAACTGCGCTGAACCGCGCCTTCGCGGCGGGAACCGTCGCCGAAGCCGGCTATGTGCGCTTTGCCCTGCCGGAAGTGGACCGTCCGCGCAACTTCGCGCTGCGCGCGCGCCTGATTGCGGACGGCGCTCCCTGCGAAAACGAATGGCCCGTATTCGTCTATCCCAGGCTCCCTGCCCCGGAAGGGCAATTCTATCTCTACGACCCCGCGAACCTGCTGCGCACGCTGGAGCAAGTTTTGCCCCACCGCGCGCTCGGGGAAACGGATGCCATCCCCGCCGATGCAGACGTGGTGATCGCCTCCATGCTAGACGCGCGCCTCGCGCGCTACGTGGCCTCTGGCGGCCGCGTCTTCCTCGTGCAGCGCGGCAACGGCGCGCTTCCAGCATGCGAAGTGGCTTTCTGGCGGGAGGGCATGAACCGCATGTTCGCCCATCCGGTGTGGAATGGCGTCTCCCGCACCGGATGGATGGAAGACTTGCGCTATTTTGGTGTGAGCACTGACACCGCCTTCGCGACGGACGCCTGGCAGGGCTGGGAAAGCGCGCCCATCCTGCGCCGCTACGACTGCCGCGAATGGTATTGCGCCGATTACCTCGTGGAGTTTGCGCGCGGGAAGGGCCGGGGCATTGCCACGACGTTGCGCCTGGAAGGCGGCATGGGGAAAGAGCCCATGTTCGTGCGCGCCAACCCCTTCGCCGTGTGGATCCTCCAGCAATCCATCCGCGCGCTGATGGCATAAACAACCGGAAAAGAGGAAAAAACATGACATCCAAAGAACGCATGCTACTGGCCCTTGAAGGACAAACGCCCGACCGCCTGCCCGTTACCATTCATCAGTGGCAGGACTATCATCTCCAGCATTTCATGGGCGGCATGACCGATATCGAAGCCAATCGCGCGTGTGGGCTGGACGCTTCCATCAATTGCTTCCGCCTGCTGGAAACCGAATCCCCCAGCTGGCGCGTGGAAGCGCAAACCACGCCCACGCGCGATGGACATGAAACGCTCTACACGATTCACACGCCCGAAGGGACGCTCACCACGCGCGAAGGCTCCAACGCCATGACCACCTGGGTGCTGGAGCCCCTGGTGAAGCACGCGGAAGACATCGAATGGATCCGCAAATACCAGCCCGTGCCCCGCTTCGACCGGCGCCACGCCTTTGAAACCTACGACGCGCTGGGCGATAGCGGCATTCTGCGCACGTTTTTGTGCGGCAAGCAGGGCGGCTGCTGGCAGGACGCCTGCGAGCTATACGGCGTGGAGCGGCTGATCCTGGCCACATACGACGACCCGGACTGGGTGCATCGTTTTCTGCAGATCCTGCTCGCGCAAAAGCTGCGCTATATCGAGGAAAACTTGCGCGGCCTACCCTTTGATCTGGTGGAAACCGGCGGCGGCGCATCCAGCAACACCGTGATTTCCCCAGCCATCCACCGCGAATTCTGCCTGCCCTATGACCAGAAACTGCACGAAGCGCTGCACGCCCTGGGGTATCGCGTGGTGTATCACACCTGCGGCGGCATGATGCGCATCCTCGATTGCATTCTGGAAAATGGCTGCGACGTTTCCGAAACCCTCTCGCCCGCCGCCATCGGCGGGGATATCGCTACCGACGGGCAGGCGCGGCAATTGCACGATACCCTGCGCCCCAAATTGAGCCTGATTGGCGGCATGGACCAGATCAACCTGCTCACCTATGGCACGCCGGACGCCATCGCCCGCGAGGTTGAACGGCTGTTCCAGGTGTTCGGAGCGGGCGGCGGCTACATCTGCTCCGCCAGCGATCATTTTTTTGAAGCCCCCGTGGAAAACCTTCGCGCCTTTGCCCGGGCTGCGCAGCGCTGCTCTTACAGCGCTTGAGAGCACCGCGGGGCGTATTTGCACGCGAGTGCAGAAATTTGAAACAAACTTAAAAAATGGGGTTGACTTGCGCATTGTTGCATGCTATAATACTTGTATTCAAGCGCAGTTGCTCCCAATAATTGGTCTAACTGCTGATAAACCAAAGAATTTTTGCAAGATTCGCGTCATAATATTTCTGCACGCGCGTGCAATGGAGGTGCCAATGAAAGTTACATCCGCGCAAATCGCCAGGGAACTTGGCATATCCCGCAGCACAGTCAGCCGCGCCCTCAACGGGTACCCCCATGTCGACGAATCTGTTCGCCAGCAGGTTCTCGCCCTGGCGGACAAGATGGAATATCATCCCAACCTGGCCGCGCGTTGCCTGGCCAAGGGCGAGCATTTGCTGGTAGGCGTCGTGCTTTACGCAAAGGCGGATAGCGACAGCTTTTTGCGCGAATACATGGAAGACCTGTTGCGCGGCGTGGAATTGGCCCGGCGCCAGCTTTCGGATTATGGCCTGCATGTGGAGACGGTCGTTACCGACATCACGCGGCCGGAAGAACAAATCGAAGCCCTCAACGCGCTGGCGGCAAAGGGCGCGAAGGGCATCGCCATCGCCCCCTGCGACCCGGACGTTGTGGCCCCCACGCTGGACAAGCTGATGAACGACGGCGTGCAGATCCTGCTGCTAAACACGGATGTCCCGCAAAGCCAGCGGCTGTGCTATGTGGGCAGCGATTACATCCAGGCGGGCCGCATCTGCGCGGAGCTGGTGGGCGGCTACCTGCAGGGCAAAGGCTCCGTGGCAACCATCATCTTCGATGACCGCGGCACCATGACTTCGCAAAAGCTCACCGGCTTTCGCGAGGAAATCGGCCATTACAGCGGCATCGAAATGCTGGGGCCCTACAAATTCCCCCGCACAGGCGAGCGCGTGTATGAAAACACCTGCTCCCTGATCCAGGAGCGCCAGCCAGACGCCATTTTCATGACCTATGGCGAGCTGGAATCCGTAGCCCAGGCCGTAGAAGACTGTGGCATGGCGGAAAAAATCCGCCTCGTGGGCTTCGACTGTTCCCAGGGGATTCTTTCCTACCTGCGCAGGCGGGTAATCAGCGCGGTCGTCTACCAGGATCCCGCTGTGCAGGGCATGGTTTCCATCAAAATCCTGCACGAATTCCTCACGCGGAACATCCGCCCGCGCAGCAGCCTTGTGCATGCGCGGCTGGAAATCGTCACCCACCAAAATCGCGCGTACTACCAGCGCGATTCGCTGAACGTTTCCACCTATTACTATCTATAGGAAAGAGAAGGAGATGGCGAAGATCATGGCCCACCCGGCAAGCGTATTGTATGAGCGAAATCGGCCCCTGGGAGAGCGGCTGGCGCGCGGATTCAGCAAGGGCAAGTATGTGTACCTCATGTTTCTGCCCGTAGCGCTGTATTACATCATTTTCTGCTACCTGCCCATGTATGGCATTGTCATCGCCTTCCAGGATTACAAGCCGGGCATGAGCTTTTTCTCCAGCGCGGAATTTGTGGGCCTGGAAAATTTCCAGGAGCTGTTTGCCAGCCCCATGTTCCCCAAATTGATCATCAACACGCTGATGCTCAATCTGTGGGAGCTGATGGTGGGGTTCCCCGCGCCCATCATCCTGGCCCTGCTGCTCAACGAGCTGCGTTCCCAGAAATTCAAGCGCGTTGTGCAGACCATTTCCTACCTGCCGCACTTCATCGCCATGGTCGTGGTCATCGGTATCTTGAAGGACGTGCTCTCCTCCGAGGGCCTGTTCAACCAGATTCGCCAGTTCGTGCATGTGAACATCCTGGGCCTGCCGCTGGCCGATTTCAAGCCGGTTCTTTATTTGAACATGCCCAAGTATTTCCGCCCCATTTATACGCTGTCCGGCGTTTGGCAGGGCATTGGCTGGGGGTCGATCATCTACCTGTCCACGCTTTCCTCCATCGATCCGCAGCTTTATGAGGCGGCGGAAATTGACGGGGCCAAGCGCTTCCGCAAGATGCTGAGCGTCACGCTCCCCGGCATTTCCCCCACGGTGATCATCATGCTGATCTTCGCGGTCGGCGGGTTGATGAACACGGGCTTTGAAAAGCTGATCCTGCTGTACCAGCCCCTCACATACGACGTGGCGGATACCTTGGGCACCTATGTATACCGCAAGGGCTTGGAAGAAGCGCGGTACAGTTTCTCCACGGCGGTCAACCTGTTTACGACCATCATCAATTTCATCCTGGTCATTTCGGTAAACAAAATCAGCCGTATGGTCAGCGAAACCAGCTTGTGGTAAAGGAGGCGGGCGCGATGAAATACAAACGCACCTTTGGCGACAAACTGTTCGATGGGATCAACATCCTGGTGATGATCTTCCTCATCCTCATCACGCTGTATCCCCTGTGGCATGTGCTCATGACCTCCTTCGCCAGCCCGGAAGCCATCTCCAAATACGGCTCCATGCTGATTTGGCCGGAAGGGTTCAACCTGACTTCCTACAAATACGTGCTCACAAATCCCATGATCGGCATCGGCTATCGCAACACCCTGCTCATCGTGCTGGTTGGCACATCGCTGAGCCTGTTCATGACCTGCCTGGGCGCCTATGGCCTGGCCTGCAAATGGGTGATGGGGCACAAGTGGATGGTGCTGCTCGTTACCATCCCCATGTTCTTCGGCGGCGGCCTGATTCCCTCGTATCTGCTGGTGCGTTCGCTCGGGCTGTATAACTCCTTCTGGGCGCTGATTTTGCCGGGCGTGGTGAGCAGCTGGAACATGATCATGATGCGCACGTATTTCCAGGGCATTCCCGAATCGCTCTCCGAATCCGCCCGCATCGATGGCGCGAACGACATCCACATCCTGTTCCGCATCCTGGTACCCTGCGCAATTCCCATCGTGGCGGTTATGATCCTGTTCTACGCGGTGGGTTACTGGAACGCGTGGTTCAACGCCTCGATCTATCTGAAGGACCGCGACAAATACCCTCTGCAGCTGGTACTGCGCGGGATTTTGATCAGCGGCAGCCAGCGCGACTTCGACACCGGCTATTTGACGGGCGCCAACAAAACGCAGATTTTCAAGGGCCTGAAATACGCCACCGTCGTCGTTTCCACGCTTCCCATCCTGCTGGTGTATCCGTTCCTGCAAAAGTATTTTGTAAAGGGCATCATGGTCGGCTCTATCAAGGGCTGATCCTGTGCGGCGGCAGCCGCCGCGCCATTTTAATGGGTATCCTGCGCCATGTGCGTGGAGATAGAAAACTTAGGAGGGACTCAAATGAAAAAGCTGCTTGTGCTGGCTCTGGCCCTGTCCATGGCCCTGAGCATGGTTCCGGTGATCGCCGAATCGGACACCGCCACCGAACCGACCGCTACCTTCTCCATTTGGACCTGGCTCGGCTCCGCTGAAGGCTGGGGCTGCGAAACCTACGACCAGATCGCCTGCTTCCAGGAAGCGGAAGCGGCCACCCAGACCGACATCGTATGGGAAATCGAAAGCGACACCAGCACTTTCGACCTGATGATGTCCTCCGGCGACACCACCGACGGCATCTACTACGCCTGGAACCCGGTTCGCACCGCCACGTATTCCCAGGCCGGCCTGATTGTGGACATCGCCCCGTACATTGCCGAGAATATGCCCAACCTGAACGCGCTGATTGAAAGCGATCCGCTGATCAAAAAGCAGCTGACGAGCGCGGATGGCGGCATCTACTTTGTGCCGTGGGTCACTGCCGACAAGTCCCTGGTCTATGGCGAGGGCTTCGGCATTCGCGCGGACTGGCTGGAAAAGGTCGGCATGGAAATGCCCACCACGACGGATGAACTCTATGCCGTGCTGAAGGCGTTCCGCGACCAGGACGTGAACGGCAATGGCCAGAACGATGAAATCATCACCGGCTATCCTTCCCAGATCAACCGCCTGGCCTACGCCTTTGGCACCGCGGATGACTGGCACTATGCCGAGGACGGCGTGACCGTCGTGTACGGCCCCATGACCGACAACTACAAAGAGTGGTTGAAGTTCATGAACACCCTTTACAACGACGGCATCCTCGATCCCGACTACTTCATGAACGACAGCGACATCTACATGAGCAAGGTGCAGGAAGACCGCGTTGGCCTGTACTGCGACAACCCGGGCGTGTTCGGCACCATGATGAAGGACGGCGCGGCCAATGGCCTGGATCTTGAATACGTGCCGATGCCCTACATCGGCGGCCAGAACCTCTCTTCTGCGGCCCGCCGCTATGTGCAGCCCTATGGCGTGGCGATTTCCTCTTCTTGCGAAGACGTCGGCCGTTTCCTGCAGTATCTGGACTTCTTCTTCACCGAGGAAGGCAACACCCTGCTGAACTGGGGCGTCGAAGGCGTGTCCTATGAAGTGGTGGACGGCGTGAAAACCTACACCGACGAAGTGCTGAACAACGAAATCTACGAAGCTTCCACCGCCCTTTCGCAGTATGCGCATCCCACGTTCGTGGGCGTGCAGTCCGGCGAAGCGGACATGGCCCTGCTGAGCGAAGAACAGCGCGCCTTTAAGGAGACCTGGGCGCAGAGCGACGCTTCCCTGGCCATCGAACCCTTCCTCGCGTTCACCGAAGAGGAGACCGACATCAACACCCAGAAGGAAACCGACCTCACCACGGCCCGTTCCTCCTGGCGCGATAAGTTCATCACCGGCGAGCGCGACATCGAAACCGAATGGGATGCCTACCTCGAAGAGCTGCGCGCTTATGGCGTAGAGGAACTGCTCGCCGTGCGCCAGGCCGCTTCGGACCGCTACAACGCCAAGTAATCCAATCCCTTCGCTTTGCAGCGTTGCATGAGCGCCTCCCTCTCATCCATTTTCATGGGAGGGAGGCGCTTTTCTGCCCGGCGCCGCGCGCAAGCCCGGCGCTTTCGCAAAGCCAGGCGCAAAATGGACGGGAACGCCTTTCCCCTTTGCGCCGCCGTTTGTTATGACAAACCCAAAGAAAATAGCGGAGGACACCATGGAATTCGCAACTGTAAAACCTTATCCGGGCATGATCATCACGGAAAGCGTTCGTTTTCTGCCCGGCGAATACGATTTTCACGACGGCGAAGGCATTGTCATCGCCGCGGACGGCATCACCGTGGAGGGGAACGGCGCGATCTTGCGCGGCGGATGCGAAAAGGCGGCGGACGCTTCCCACACAAAGCTGGAGGCGTTTGGTTATGGCACCAACGCCCAGGCGGATAACGGCCGCGCGCTGGGCTATTGCGGCACCGGCATCACCGTGGAGGGGCGCGCCGGCGTCACCATCCGCAGCCTGGCCCTGAGCGGCTTCGACCAGGGCGCGCGGCTCACGCGCTGCAAATCCGTGCGCCTGGAAAACTGCGATTTTTCCGATTGCTTCACCGATCCGGACTGGGGCTGGGATGAGCACGGCTGGCACGGCGCGATCCTGATGATCGATTCGCACCGCTGCACCATAGCGCACTGCCGCGCCAACCGCGTGTGGGACGCGCTGCACCTGCGCCACAGCCACGACAACCTGATTTGCGATAACGATTTTTCTCACACCTCCGATACGGGCCTCAAGCTCTGGCATGCCTGCCGCAACACCATCCGCGGCAACAATTTTTCCTATGGCATTCGCATCGCGCCCGGCGAGGTGCACGCGCGGGACAGTTCCTGCGTGCTGATAGAATCCGGCTCCGACGGCAACTATTTTTATCGAAACGATATGACGCACGGCGGCGACGGCCTGTTCATTCGCGTGCTGAACGGCTGGATGTCCTGCCATAACCTTTTTGAGGAAAACGATTGCTCCTATGCCAACAACAACGCCGTAGAGGCATGGGCCAATCATAACACCTATATCCGCAACAAAGCCAACCATTCGAGCTATGGCTTTTGGCTGGGCAATTCCAACGATACCGTTTTGAGCGAAAACGAAGCCGCCTTTAATGGCGGTGCGTTTCACAATGCGCCGGAAGCGTTTGGCAACGCAGGCATCGCCATCGTCAACGGTTCGGGCACGCATAGCGTGCTGCGCGGCAATTGGGTACACGACAACTGCGGCCCCGGCATTGCCATCCGCAACACGCCCGAAGCGCCTTCCATGCACTGGATCCTGGAAGGCAACCGCATTTGCGATAACCGCGACGCGGGCAAATACCGCGGCCATGGCATCTATTGCAAAAACGCGCGCCTAATCTACCTTTCCGCAAACGAATTCTCGGGCAACCAGGGCGAAGATGTGTGCCAGGATGGGCACGTGGCCAGCGTGGTGGAACTGAGCGGCGCGCCCACCCCCATCGCGCCCCTCCGGGTGGATTGGCCCGGCGCTTTTTTGCGCGCGGGGCAGCCCTGTTCCTTCGCCGCGCAGGGCGCGCCGGGGCTGCGCTGGCTGTGGGATTTCGGCGATGATACCACCTCGCCGCAGCAAAATCCCCAGCATACCTATTCCCACAGCGGCATGTACACAGTGTGCGCAACGGCGGACAATGGCGCGCGCGCGGCCATGGCGGGGCAAACGCTCTTTGTGCTGCCGCGGGATTACGCGCCCTTTTCCATAGAGCGCGTGGAAACGGATGCGCGCCTGGCCAGCCAAAGCCCGCTGACCCTGAAAAGCGAAAACGGCAAGGAGCACATGGCGAAACTGATTGGGCAGGGAGAAATCGCGGACGCTCTGGTCTTGCAGCTGCAATACTTCAGCGACGCGGATACGGACTGGGATAAAGCCACGCGCTATCCGGTCATTACCCTGTGGCAGGACGAGCGCAATGGCCTCCTGCTGCGCCCCCAGGCGCCCCTGTTGGAAATGATGTACGCTGCGGATCCGGAACAGCGAGAAGCGGGCCGGCTTTATGAGATTCCGCTCGCGGGCAACGATGTTTTCGCCGCCGAACCCATTGGCCATGGTGTGCATGGAACCGTGCGGCAGATCGACATCCGCTATGGCGGTTGTTCCGAAGCGCACGCCACCCTCGTTATAAATGCATTGGGGTTTGCGCGGGCCATTGGCGCGCCCGCCCAACCCGCGCTGGACATCACGGGCGGCCGCGCGGAAATTCTCCTAAGCGGCGCACCGCGGGGCGAGGCGAGCGCACCCGTCTCGCCGCCGTTCTCCTTCGAAGGCGACCGCACGGCGCGCATAACCTTCGCGAGCGGCGAAAGCGGCTACTATGGCGTGGTTTTCGATATGCCACGCCTGTTCGACCGCGTCGAGGCGGTGTTCTACCAGAATCTCACGCACACCACGCAGGCGCAGGGCGAAACGTTGCCGGCCGCAGTCTGGGTCGAATGCCTGTCGGGCGGGCAATGGCACGTCCTGGAGCATACGCGGCGCGCACCCGAGGAAAATGCCCCCAACCTGCTGGATTTCCCCGTGCAGGATGCCGAAGGGGTGCGAGTCGCCTTCCAGGCGGCAAATGGCTCGGTCAGTTTGCACCGTTTCAGCGTTTACCATCGCGCTGCCGCGCCCATCCGCCTCTCCTGTGCGCCTGCCAGCATCGCCATCGACCGCTTTGAGGTGAAGCTGAATAAGGAATTCAACGGCAACGGCGCACCGCTGGGCGATCTGACAGCGGCCGTCTACGAATTGTCCGCAGCGGGCGAGCTGACAAACCGCCTGTTTTCAACCGTCGTTCCGCGGGATCGAGTCATCCCTTACGTGCCGCTGGCCATCGAAACGCCCGGGCTTTCGCTCGTGGAAGGCACGCGTTACGCGCTCGCGTTGGGACAGACGCAGGAGGCGGCCTCGCGCACCGAAGGAGATTACTACCGCTGGATTGCTGGCCCCGTGGATTGCGCGGAGACCTTTGGCATTTTTACCGATGGGCAAACCAAGCCGAGCGATTACGACTGGGGTACCGCGTGGCTGCGCGCGGTCGCCGGAAATGTTGCGGCGCAGCTCGTGCATACCTCCGAACACGTGGGTACGCGCTTTGGCATTGCCGGTATGCAGTGCCGCTACCAAACCTTTTGCGCGCCATGGCGGCACCAATGCCTGTGCGACGGCGATACGCGCACGGGAATGACGCTGCGCGCGCCGCTCTCCATCGCGCTGGAGCGCCCAGCCGCCTGCGTTTTCCTTTACGCGCCGGAAGCCACGCCGCCCCTCACCATAACCAGTGCGGCAGGCGAACGCCTGGCCGGGCCGCTTTGCCTGTCGCCGGGCAAGAATGCGGTTCCGCTCGCCGAAAGCGCGGCAACGGAGTTGCTGCTGGAATGCGATGGCGCTGTGCTATCGGAAATTGAGGTGATTCCCCGTTGAAGACGGAAGTTTTTATCGTATCCCACACGCATTGGGACCGGGAATGGTATAAAACCAAATCCACCTTTCAGATGCTGCTCGTGGACATGATGGAGCGCCTGCTCGGCATTCTCGCCGAACGGGATGATTTCTCCGCCTTTTTGCTGGACGGGCAAATGCTGGCGCTGGAAGATTATCTGGCCGTTTGCCCGCAGCGCAAAGACGAGATCTACGCCCACATCCAGTCGGGCCGCCTGCTCGTCGGCCCCTGGTACGTATTGCCGGATGAATATCTGGCATCTGGCGAGGCTCACATCCGCAACTATATGGAAGGCATGCGCCTCGCCGGGCCAAGCGGAACGTCCATCGGGTATCTGCCCGATTCCTTTGGCCATCCTTCGCAAATCCCGCAGATTCTGCACGGGCTGGGCATGCGGGAAATCGTCTTCTGGCGGGGCACCGGCCCGGAAATCCGCAATGCGGAATTTTTCTGGGAAGGGCGCGATGGATCGCGCATTCTGGCGCTGAACATGGCTTTTGGCTATTCCAATGCCGCCTGCCTGCCGGAAGATCCCGCGCTGCGCCGCCAGCGGCTGGACCATGAGGTGGATAAGCTGGAGCGTTTGAGCGGCCTCAACCTGGTGCTGCTCATGAATGGCACGGACCACGTCGCGCCCGATGCGCGCGTAGCGGACTGGGTGCGCGAATACCAGGCCCAGCATCCCGAGTGGACGGTGCGCCATGCCACCCTGAAGGACTACGTGGCCGAAGCCCACCGCCGCGCGGCCAATGCGCCCCTTGAAACCCATCGCGGCGAACTTCGCTCGGGCTACCGGGCGTATCTGCTGGGCGACACGCTTTCCACGCGCATTGCCCTCAAGCAAAAGCAGCGCGCCGCGGAAGTGATGGTGGAAAACCAGCTCGAACCGGCGCTCACCATGCTGGATATGGCGGGCCTGCTGCGCTACCCCGGCGCGCAAATGCGCCATCTATGGAAGTTGCTGCTGAAAAATTTGCCGCATGACAGCATTTGCGGCTGCAGTATCGACGAAGTGCACGCGGAAATGCACATGCGCTATGAGCAGCTGCGGCAAACCGGCGGCTATCTTCTGGAAAAAGCCGCGCAAAGCCTGTCCGCTGCGCCCGGCGAATGGGGGGATGGCGTGGTCACGGTATTCCACTCCCAGCTGGGCCGCCTGAAGGATCGCGTGGAGGTGGACGTGCTGTCGGTCGCACATCCGCTGCGCTATGTGGATTACCAGCAGGACCAGCGCCTGCTCGAATTCAGCGGCGAGGATCTTCCCTTCCCCACAGGCGTAGTGCTGCGCAGCGAGGACGGCGTGGAAATCCCCGGACAGGTGCTTTCCAACCAGATGACCGACACCACGGAGCTGAATCTCATGACTCAGCCGGTCATGAACCGCTGCCTGTTAACGCGCATCGCCTTCCTGGCGGAAGTGGAAGGCATTGGCTACCGGCAATATGCTTACCGCTTTGCGTATGACCCGGTTGCGCCGCAGGAAACCGGCGGGCAGAGCGCTCAGCTGGAAAACGCGTGGTACCGCCTTCGCGGCAACGGCAAAGGCGGGCTCGACATCTATTGCAAGGAACGCGGGATCTGGTATCGCGACCAGAACACCCTGATCGACGTGGCGGACGCGGGCGACGAATATACCTTCGATCCCCTGCCCGGCGATCCCGGCGTGCAAATGGATCCCTCTTCCATCCGCGAAGAGCGGCAGGGCGATTCCCTCCTCATCCAGGGCGTGCTGCGGCTGCCCCGGCAACTTGCGCCCGATCGCACGCGCCGCGATGTCGAAACGGTGGACTGCGCCGTCTCCATCCGCGCGCGCCTGCCGGAAGGCTGCCAGCGCATTGAAATCACTACCACCGTCAGCAATCAGGCGCAGGATCACCGCCTCTGTGCGCTGTTCCCCCTTGCGAGCCGCGCAGAAGCCTGCCTGTGTGACAGCACTTTCAGCCTGGAAGAGCGCGAAATCGTGCGCGACGGCGAGCAGGAGAAATACGCCGGCTGGATGGAAAAGCCCAACAACAGCTTCTTCCAAAAAAACTTCACCAGCCTGAGGGGGCAGGACGCGGGGCTTGCGGTGATGGTAAAGGGCCTGCCGCACATGCAGATTTGGCAAGATGCAAAAAAGGACGCCATGCAGCTCACGCTGCTGCGCTGCGTCGGCTGGCTGTCCCGGCCCGATTTGCGCAGCCGGAACGGAAACGGCGGCTGGTCCGTGGCCACGCCCGGCGCGCAGGAACCCGGCCTGCACCGCTTTGAATACGCCCTCTATCCGCACGCCAACCCGCCGGGTCATGTGCTGCACCGTCAGGCCCTGGCCTTCACGCAGGGGCTGTTCGCCTGGCAAACCAGCCGCAAGCGCGCCGCGCTGCAACCCGCCCGGGTTTTCGCGCGCCTGGAAGACAGCCGCATTTTTGTCAGCGCCTTTAAGCGCGCGGAAGACGGAAAGGATTGGGTGCTGCGGCTGATCAATCTCTCGCCGGACACCGTCCGCACTTCTCTTGCCCTGCCACAGCTTGCGCGGTTGTGCGCCTGCCAGGCGGGGCTGGAAGAAAGCGCCCGCGGGCATCTGCCCACTGCCGGCAACCAGGCCACAGTCCAGTTCACGCCCTGGGAAATCCTCACACTGCGCCTCGCGCCGGAAAACGGCTGAAAAATCACTTTTTCGAATCGCACCATTTTCCTGTCGCCTTCGGTGACGGCCGGAAAATGATAGCGGAACCATGCTCTGGCGGCGTGCCCGTGCACGGGCACGCCGTCTGATCGTTGACAAACCTGCGGTTTGCCAACGAGATTTCCCGATTGCTTGTCTACGCACCGCTTCGCGTGCTTCGACGGCCAGCAATCGGGACGAGAATGTATTTTTCTCCGCAAATGCAAGGCATT
>DVJN01000261.1 GCA_018716755.1 Candidatus Alectryocaccomicrobium excrementavium | reverse complement strand
TCCCGAAAGCAATATGTAACGATCATTATGTACTTTGAACAAATCAATTGTTTTAAGATCTGGAATATCCAAATGAATCGATTCCACGAATGCAAAGTCCTTTGAGAATGCGTGGAACGACTCGTCTATGGAATTGTGCCCCCACCATTTTTCCGCACCCATGTCAAACGCAATCCGTTCGTATGCGGGTTCGCCATATGCCAGCTCGGCAATCGTTTCACCGCCGGAGGACAAAATGGTTATATGCTCTTGACCGGCATAGCCAATCTGCCCTGTGTGGGGATTGACCGCCACATCGAAGACCCCGGACGCACTGTTCAGCGGCACCGTGCCCGCCTGAGGACTGCCGCCCGGCGGCAATTGCGTTGCATACAGTATTATGACAACTGCTGCCGCCACGCACAGCAAAAACGCGATCGCAATAACCACTGTTTTCTTCGAGATGTGCTTCATATTGAACCTCCCTGCGTCTTATGGCTATTGTGCCTTTGGGTTTTTTCCTGTTCCTGCATCCTCATTATGGCGGCTTGCTTGTATCGGCGCCGGCATCTGTTTATCATAAAATGGATTGTGCGTTCGCCGTATGCTGATCGGGCTCTGCCTTTCATGGGCGCCAGTTCGAATTCCTCATCGCTCTTTTGCACGGTATATTTCGCCACTACTCCACTGTCCATTGATCTATGGGCTTACTTGCCCCCCTATACAATTAAACGAATGAAACCGGCCCAAATTTACACAGCGCGATGTTGAATTAATGATATTTTAACTTTTACAAAGTTTACACACTATGGAATTCGATTGCTTTGCACATTAGTCACAGCTGCATGCCGTCCTGCTAACTACTCATTTTCCGCGATATGGTATTTCTGCACCATCTCGCCGATTGCGTCCTCCATGGTAATCTGCCCCGCCATACCGGCATATCCAATCTACTCTGCATGGGGATTTATATTTGCCAACAACCACAATGGCAGGCTCAAAACCTTTGAGCCTGCCACTACCTTGCTTTTGCGCGTCACACCCGCACCCATGTTCCCGGTGCGGCAATGGCTTTTAGCCCCGCGCCGCGCACATCCATGATCCGCAGGGTTTCTGCGTGCGGCACGGCCAATTGCGGATTGCGGAAAAACGCCACCATGTGCTCAATGAACCGATGGAAATAATCCGATTTCACCTCTATGAGCTTCGCGCCCGCCTCCATCTCCACGTTGGCGAGAAAAGGACTCCCGTGGGCAAAACCGGTGATCGTGGCTTTGCGTCCATCGGCAAATTCAATGGCCAGCGTATACCAGCCCTCGCCCGGCAGGTACATCACGCGCGCGGCGTCCACGCCCATCAACATCATCACGGGCTCCAGCTGGTGGATGGAATAGGTCTCAAATTCGTTCGGTCCCCAGGTGGAAATGGCCCTGATCCCCTTCAGCCCCTGGTATTCCTCCGCGTAGCGCAGGGCGGATGTGGAATAGCACGGCGTATGGCTCTCCCCGGCAATGGCGAAAATGCGCCGCGCGGTTTCCCCATCGGGCGCAAACGTCTTATCCACATACACGGGCTTTCCCGAGCGCAGCGGAAGCTGGCAGAGCTGCTCGTGCATCTCGCAGTTATCCGGCGAAAGCACGACGATGGCGTCGCAGGTTTCTACCACTTCTTCTATGCTTTTCGCCTGCGGAATGCCCATGTCCGCGCACCACTGCGCGCTTGTGCGGCCGCCAATCGGGCTATCGATCAGGCCAAAAGCCAACGAAACTTCCATCTCTCCGCCAGAAGTTTCCCGGATCCATTGCGGATAGTTGTTCGCATGCCACTCATCCAAATAGTAATCTACAAATCCGATTTTCATAAAAACCTCTTCCTGCCCGTCGCAATGCCGGGTGCATTTCTTGTAAGATCATCGCCAGCAAAATCAATGCCTCTCTTAGCAAACCCCGTTTTGATCAATCTTCCTTTTCCTCCAGGGCCTTTTCCAAAGCGCCGGTGACGATTTCCAGCACCTTGAGGCGGGCATATTTCTTATCGGTGGACTCGATGATATACCACGGCGCGTATTCGGTGGAGGTCTTTTGCAGCATTTCGTTCACAGCCACCTCATATTGATCCCATTTTTCCCGGTTGCGCCAGTCCTCATCGGTGATTTTCCAGCGTTTTTCGGGCGTATTCTGCCGGTCCTGGAAGCGCTCGAGCTGTGTGTCCTTATCGATGTGCAGCCAGAACTTGAGGATCACCGCGCCCCAATCGCTCAATTCCTTTTCGAACTCGTTCATTTCCCGGTACGCGCGCTTCCAGGCATCGCCGCACAGGCCCTCAATGCGCTCCACCATTACCCGTCCATACCAGCTTCTATCGAAAATGGCGATATGCCCGGTTTTGGGAATGTGGTTCCAGAAGCGCCATAGATAGTGCCGGGACAGTTCGTGCTTATCCGGCGAGGCGATGGGCACCACCTCGTAGCCGCGAGGATCCAGCGCAGCGGCCAGGCGCTTGATGTTGCCGCCCTTGCCCGCGGCATCCCACCCCTCATAGGCCAGGATCACCGGAATCTTCCGCCGGTAAATGCGGTTGTGCAGGTCGCCCAGCTTGCTTTGCGCCTCTTTGAGCCGGGCGCGATATTCGTCTTCCGCCACTTCCCGGCGCAGGGAAACGTCTTTGAGCAAAGGCATCTCCAGCAGCGGAAAAGCCTCTTCCT
This sequence comes from Candidatus Alectryocaccomicrobium excrementavium, assembly GCA_018716755.1. GTDB lineage: Bacteria > Bacillota > Clostridia > Christensenellales > Aristaeellaceae > Alectryocaccomicrobium > Alectryocaccomicrobium excrementavium. The sequence goes on along the minus strand of DVJN01000261.1, from coordinate 1,884 downwards.
CCGGCGCGCAGGCGGGCCGCGGGCTGGACAATGCCGCGTCGATAGCCCTTGTCAGCACCCGGTACACCTGCAGCCATTTCACGCGCTCGCCGCCATCGATTACGTGCCAGGGCACGGCGGGAGTGTCCGTCCTGTCCATCAATTCGTCCCAGGCGGCAGCGTATTCGCCATAGTGCCGGTTCTCCCGCTTATCAGCCTTGGAAATGCGCCATTCCGTGTTTTTGGAGGAAAGCAGCTTTTCAAAGCGCTCGTCCTGCACCTTCTTGGGAATGTGAAGGAAAAATTTCACCACCAGATAGCCGTTGTCGGAAAGCTGCCGTTCAAAGTTGTTGATGCTTTGAATCCTGCGGCGGTACGCCTTGCCGCTCAACGCGCCGTCCATGCGGTTTTGCACCGTTTCGCCATACCAGCCGGAATCGAAGAATACGAATTGCCCCGCCTCGGGGATCTTCTGCACATAGCGCCACAGGAAGGGACGGCGGCTTTCCTCATCCGTGGGCGGGTTGATCGAGAATACATTGAACGACCGGGGATCGATGTTCAGGATAATGTCGCTGAGCAGGCTGCCCTTGCCCGCTGCGCCCCAGCCCTCCAGGAGCACCACCACGGGCAATTTGGCCTGCTTGATCTGCTGCTGTTGAACGGTCAGCTTGGCCTTGAGCGTGGAAATTTCTGCCTTGATCGCAGATTTTCCGCCTTCTGACGGAAGGGAAACCATTTTTTCGAACATGCGCTCACCCCTGCTCTGTAATGTCCGTTTTTGCCACGTGGCCACCAGGCCTTGGGAGAAAGCCCCTGCTTTGGTTCCATTATAATCCATTTTTCTCCCAAAAACAACGGACAAAAGCGCGCAAGTTTCAGCTATAAATTAAGTATTTTATATACAATTCCCCCACAACAAACCTTCTAACCGCCATTTGTGCCCAATAGCTCTGAGCGAATTGTGGCTTGCGTGGCGCCTGCGGGCAAAACAACGCGCTTTTCCCCCAGGTAAACCGCTGCCACAATTCCCGCGGGCAGGACCGGCAGCGAGGCTTCCAATGTGCCGCCGCGCATTTGCAGGCGCACGCTGCCCCAGCGCGTTTGCAGGCCCCGCACGGAAAACCCTTGCCGCAGCCATGAATCGGGCACGCCTCGCAGCAGGGAAAGTTCCCCGCCTTCCGGATCCTCCACGGCGAACATCCACGCCAGCATCAGGGGCACGGTGAGCGCGCACGGCACGCAGTCCGGCGCGGCTATCCTGCCATCGCCATGCCGCTGCTCAAAATACACGCCGGTTTCGCCATTCCCGTGGTGCTCCAAGTGCGCGTACAGCAAAAGAAGGTAACGGTCGCGCTGCCCTGTCCGCAGCAAATAGCGGGCAAAGTGATCCACCGGCCAGTCGTCCAACCGGTCCATCAAGCGCGTCATGCCCAGCATTTCACCGCCCAGCGCGGAACGCATGGCGTCAATGGCTTTTTCCTGCGCTTCCGATAGCAGGCCGGACGAGAGCATTTCCAAATAATAGCGGTAATTGGCGTAGCAGTTCTCCAGATAGTCCTGCTCCCCTGCGCTGGCATGATCCTCCCGGCACCAGCTCACATGCCCGGCATACGCCGCATATTGCGCGTCCTCCATGGGGAAAAAGGTATCCCGGCAGTTGCTGAGCGTGTGCGGCGTGGCCGGATAGCCCAGCCGAAAGGGAACCAGATCGCCAAAGCGGGAGGCAACCGTTTCCCGGCGGAGCGCTTCCCGCGTATCGCGCAGGAGCCTACGCGCGGTTTCCTCCACCTGCGCCGCGCCATTTCTTCCGTAACGGGCCAGGATGCGCGCCAGGCCCAGGAGCCCGCGCGCCGCCCAGAGGTTGTTGTGCGCGTAGACATGCACCCTGCCATTGGTATCCGC
>DVJN01000260.1 GCA_018716755.1 Candidatus Alectryocaccomicrobium excrementavium | reverse complement strand
GAATCCAACTTCATTTCCTACAGCCTCCTGGTATGCAATTCTTCCTTGTAGATCCGGAAAAAGACCTGTCGTGGTAAGTATACACCAGCGGCAAATCCCTGTCAATATTCTTAAAACACAAAAAACCTACTTTTACGGAATCCTACTTTCTCTTTCGCAAAACGCATCCCCGCAATTCAATTCATCAGGTTTTTATTTACATTTAACTTTTTGGTTGTTGTAATAGAGAGTTAGTCGGGTATAATCTCAATATAGATACCCCACCCGGGTATCGTGTTTGAAAGGAGAAACACAATATGCAGGAAAAGCAGGAAAAATACGACGTAACGGGCATGACCTGCGCGGCCTGCTCCGCGCGCGTGGAAAAAAGCGTGTGCGCCCTTCCCGGCATCGAACAGGTTTCCGTAAACCTGCTCAAAAACAGCATGGTCGTAAAATACGACGCTGCCCTGCAAAACAGCGCTGGCATCATTGCCGCCGTGGAAAAGGCGGGATACGGCGCAGCCCTGCAGGCGAACGCGGCCGCTGGCAAAAAGACCGCGCCAGCCGGGGAAAGCGCGGTGGAGCGCGCAAAGCAGGAATACGCCGCCATGCGGCATCGCGTGATCGGTTCCTTTGTTTTCACAATCCCGCTATTCTATCTGTCCATGGGGCACATGATGGGCTGGCCGCTGCCCGGCATTTTCCTGGGCGATGCAAACGCCGCCATATTCGCGTTCACGCAGCTCCTTTTGCTGCTGCCGGTGATGCTCATCAACAACAAATACTTCCGCATGGGATTCAAAACCCTGCTTCATGGCTCGCCCAACATGGATTCCCTGATCGCGTTGGGCGCCAGCGCATCGGCATTGTACGGCATATATGCGTTCTACAAAATCGCCTTCGGCCTGGGGCATGGAGATCTCGCGATGGTGCACCAATTCTCCCACGACCTGTATTTTGAAGGCGCAGGCACAATCCTCACACTGATCACACTGGGCAAATTTTTCGAAGCGCGCGCCAAGGGCAGAACGTCCGATGCGATCAACCGCCTGCTGAACCTGGCGCCCAAAACGGCTTCAGTGCTCCGCGATGGCGTTGAAACCACCATCCCGGCGGAAGAAATCGAGCGGGGCGACATCCTCATCGTGCGCGCGGGAGAATCGGTACCCGTGGACGGCACTTTGACGCAGGGCTCCGCTTCCATCGATGAATCCGCCATCACCGGCGAGAGCATTCCTGTCGATAAGCAGCCCGGCGACAAAGTTATTGGCGCCACCATCAATAAAAGCGGCTATTTCCAGATGCGCGCTGATAAGGTGGGCGATGAAACCGCTCTGGCGCAGATCATCCGCCTGGTGGACGAGGCCACCAGTTCCAAAGCGCCCATTGCCAAGCTGGCGGATAAAGTGGCAGGTATTTTCGTGCCCGTGGTCATTGCCATCGCGCTGGTTTCCGCCATCGTGTGGCTGATCACCGGCGCAGGCTTTGAATTCGCCCTGTCGATTGGCGTTTCTGTGCTGGTTGTATCCTGCCCCTGTGCGCTCGGACTGGCCACGCCCACGGCCATCATGGTCGGCACGGGGCGCGGAGCGGCCAACGGCATTCTGATCAAATCCGCCGAAGCCCTGGAAACCGCGCACTCCATTCAAACCGTTGTGCTGGACAAAACCGGCACCATCACCATGGGACAGCCGGTGCTGACCGATGTGTTCCACACCCCGCAGATGCCGGAAGACGCACTTTTGCAATTGGCCGCGTCGCTGGAAAAGCTATCCGAGCATCCGCTGGGCAAAGCGATTGTCGAAGCCGCCGAAGCGCGAAATCTCTCCCTTCTGCCGGTAGAGGATTTTCAGCAGATCCCAGGGCAGGGCATTCGCGGCACCATTCAGGGAAAAGTTTGCCTGGCCGGTAACCAGAAGCTGATGGAGGCCTTCGGCGTGGAAAACCACGCGCTGGACGAATTGCAGGGCAAAATGGCGGATATGGGCAAAACCCCTCTGTTCTTTGCCGTAGACGGCCGCCTTGTAGGCATGGCAGCCGTGGCGGACGTGGTGAAGCCCACCAGCAAGCAGGCGATTGACACCCTGAAATCCCTGGGCATCGAAGTGGTCATGCTCACCGGCGACCACCAAAAGACCGCTCGGGCCATTGCCAACCAGGTGGGCGCGGACCGGGTAATCGCCGAAGTGCTTCCGCAGGACAAAGAGCGCGAAGTGCGCCAGCTGCAGCAAAGCGGCAAAAAGGTGGCCATGGTGGGCGACGGCATCAACGATGCGCCAGCCCTGGCCCGCGCGGACGTTGGCATCGCCATTGGCGCAGGCACGGACGTGGCCATGGAATCGGCCGATATCGTGCTCATGAAAAACGACTTGCTGGATGTGGCCACCGCCATTGAGCTGAGCAAGGCCACCATCCGCAACATCAAGCAAAACCTGTTCTGGGCGTTCTTCTATAACGCAATCTGCATCCCGGTGGCCGCTGGCTGCTTCTATGCCGCGTTCCAGCTGAAGATGAACCCGATGATCGCTGCGCTCGCCATGAGCTTCAGTTCCGTATTCGTGGTGAGCAACGCCCTGCGGCTGCGGTTTTTCAAGCCCGGCCGCGCCGCGGCCAGGGCGGATGCGCGCGCCGCGCAAACCAACGCGTTGCATGTGGAAGAAATTCCTTTGCTGCAACCGGAAGCCGCGCCGGTAAACGCGGCGCCAAACAAAAAGGAGGAAACGGAAATGAAGAAGGAAATTATGGTGGAAGGCATGATGTGCCAGAACTGCGTAAAGCACGTGGTCAAGGCCCTTACGGGCCTGGATGGCGTTTCGGACGTGCATGTCAGCCTGGAAGAAAAAATGGCCAGCGTCGTAGCCGCCCCTTCTGTGACGGATGAAGCGCTGAAGGCCGCCATTGAGGACGCGGGCTACACCGTAACCGGAGTGCATACCGCATGAAGGCCGATCCAGAAGCCATAACCCGCCAGCTCAAAATCGCCCGCGGACAGCTGGACGGCATCCTGCGCATGGTGGAGGAAGATCGCTATTGTGTGGATATTTCCAACCAGATTCTGGCCACGCAAGCGCTGCTCAGGCGCATCAATAAACAGATTCTGGAGGCGCATATCCGCAATTGCGTGCGCGAAGGGCTGCATTCCGACGATCCCAACCCCAAGCTGGAAGAAGCCCTTTCCCTGCTGGAAAAGATGATGACCTGAGGAGAAAAGACGCATCCCGGAAATCGCGCGATTTTTGGGATGCGTTGTTTTTGGCACGAGCGCATGCGGCGGAATACTATGGGGCAGAAAGGCGCCTCCGCGCGGCGCGCGCAGCGCCTTCCATTGAAAAGCGGAGGTATGCCATGCGTTCTCACTGTTTTCCCAGCAACGGTTGCCCTTCCTGCCTGTGCATGCGGCAACCGCCCCGCATCCATTGCGTCTCCGGTTCCACCGGCCTACCCGGCCCCCGTGGCCCCATCGGCCCCACCGGTCCGCAGGGCATCCCGGGCGCGACCGGCCCCACTGGCCCGCAGGGCATCCCAGGCGCGACCGGCCCCACCGGAGCGCAGGGCGTCCCGGGCGCAACCGGACCTACCGGGCCCGCTGGAGGCCCCAGAGGCCCAGAAGGAGAAGAAGGCCCCACGGGCCCAACCGGCCCCACCGGACCCGTAGGCCTGCAAGGGCAAGCTGGCGCCACTGGCCCGCAGGGCATCCCAGGTGCAGCCGGCCCCACCGGCCCACAGGGGCTTCCGGGCGCCACCGGCCCCACCGGCCCACAGGGGCTCCCGGGCGCCACTGGCCCCACTGGCCCACAGGGGCTCCCGGGCGCCACCGGCCCCACGGGCCCACAGGGGCTCCCGGGTGCCACCGGCCCCACCGGAGCGCAGGGTATCCCGGGCGCCACCGGCCCCACTGGCCCACAGGGACTCCCGGGCGCGACTGGCCCCACTGGCCCAGCAGCTGCCCTGCCCAACGACGCGTTTGCCTCATTCATCGATTATGCGGATCGCTTTTTGGACGGAAACCAACTCACACTGATCCCCAGCGTGAACGACATCACGGGCAGCATCGCTTCGCAGGATCTAACCCATATAAACCTTGCCGCCGGATATTATCTGGTTTCCTACAGCGTATCCGCCGTTTTCCCCTCCGCGAGCTACCTGCAGGTTACGCCATTTTACAACGATGGTCCGCACCTGGAAACCGGCATATACTTCGCCACAAACGCAAATGGTTCCTCCGAGGGCGGATCGGCGCATTTTATTCTGGTAGCCCCTGCGCCCACGACCTTCTCCCTGAGCTACAACGGCCCGCTGGACGCGCGCGAGGGCACCGTCACACTGACATTTTTCAAGCTGCGCCGGAATTGATCCCCGGTGCGCCGTCTGTCCTTTTATGCCTTTTGCCGCTGGCTTTCCGCCGCATCTCGCGTTTCCGTGCCCTGCTTTCTCTCCTGCATGTGCGCATACACGTCGTTTTTGAGCAACCGGTAAAGACAGGCGGCGCAGGGCACGCCAGCCAGCATGCCCACAACCCCGCCCACGCCGCCGCCCACGGTGACAGCAGCCAGAACCCAAATGCCTGGAAGCTGGATGGACGTGCCCACGACGTGCGGATAAATCAGATTCCCCTCCAGCTGCTGCAGCACGATGAGGAAAATGAGAAAGATAAGCGCCTGCGCTGGCGATTCCATCAGCAGCAAAAACGCCCCAACGGCGCCGCCGATAAACGCGCCCACGACGGGAATCAGCGCGGTAAAGGCGATGAGCGCGCCAATCATCAGCGCATGCGGCAACCGCAGCAGCGTCATGCCCAGCGCGCACAGCCCGCCGAGCAAAACAGCCTCCGTGCACTGGCCGACGATATAGCGGTGAAAGCAATCGTTCAGCGTATCGAGAACCGTGCGCACCCGCGCAAGCCAGCGCTCATTGAGATAGCGCTCCATCAGCAGGGAAAACTGCCTGCCCAGCCGCCGCTTGCCCATCAGGGTAAACATGGCGAAAATGATGCCCAAGAAAATCTCCGTCATGCTGGAAACCAGCGAGGCCACCGCGCCAGCAACAAACGAAATTGCGCTGGTGACGATGCGTTCCAGCCACGTTTGCAGATCATACCCCTGCTGCGCCACGATGTTTTCAATCCAATCCGATACGGCCAGGCCGCGCTCCAGGAGCCAGGCATTGACTTTTTCCACTGCCGCGGGTGCTTCCGCCAAAAGCATCTGGAAGCATTCTCCCAGCTGTGGAAGCACCAGCCAGAATACCAGCGCCAGTATGGCCAGCAATGTCACCACGGCAAGCATCAGGCAAAGGCCCGCGCGCATCCTGACAAGCGCCTTGTTCCGGGATCGCGGGAAAAAGTGCCGCTCATAAAAGCTCATCAGGATATTGAGCGGATAGGCAATGCACAGTCCCAGCACCAGCGGCGAGAAGGCCGCGCCCAGCACGCCGAGAAAGCCCTCGAGGGATGGCCAGTAATGCACGGCCAAAAAGAGCGCGAACGCCACCAGCGCGAGCTTCAGCCACCATTTTGTGTTGAAATCCTTCATTCTTTTCCCCCCGCATCCTTGAGCCAGTCGCGAACAATCCTCTCCATTTCCTCAGGCGACTCCTGATAGCCCCGCAAAATCCAGGCGTTCACGAGGCCAAACAGAGCATACGCCGTCATGCTGCTGTGATAATAAGCCAGAAGGCCGCCATCGCCCTCTGCCGGACGAAGAATCTGGAGATACGCATCGAGAATGCAGTTCTGGTGGCCCGTGGCATATAACAAATCGCTGATGTCCCGCAGGGAAAGGCAAAATTCAAGGAACAGCCGCGCGGCCACAGGATCGTCTGTGCCGCTGTACGCACTGATATACTTCTCTTCATCAAAGTGCTTCCACAGGCAGCAGATTTTGAAAGAGAGCACTTCCTCCTTGCTTTTGAAATAGCGAAAATAGGTCGAGCGGCCCACATCGGCCCTGGCTGTCATTTCCTCAATGCTGATTTTTTCCAGCGGTTTTTCGCGCATGAGTTCCAGCAGCGCCGTTCCCATGCACTCTTTCAGATACTCCGTCGTAGCGGTTGACCTGCGCACAAGAAACCCCTCCTGCATTTCCGTATCATTGAAACCAAAGTCGCTTACCATTTCACTTTCGTGCCAGCTATTGACAATTTGTGTTTCTATGATATCATAGTCTTATTGAAACTATCGTTTCTAAAATACTACCATTTTTATTCCCGTTTGTCAAGAAAAATTTTCCGGCAAGCGGAAGAGGAGGAAGAATCCATGGGCACAATCCTATCCCGCGTGAAGCTCCAGGGAAAGCACGTCGCGGCGCTGCTGATCCTGATGCTGCTTTCCGCCGTGTCGGCCATGCTGCTGCCAACGGCGCTGGCCAGCATGATCGATACCGGCGTGGCTGGCGAAAACCGCAGCGCCATTTTGATCATCGCGGCCGTCATGGCGGTGCTATCGCTGCTGGGTTGCCTGTTCAGCGTGGCTGCCACCGTGCTGTCGGCCCGCATATCCACCAATTTTGCCGCCAGCCTGCGGCGGGAAATCTTTCACCAGGTGCAGAGTTTTTCCGCCGCTGAAATGGACCGCTTTGGCACGGCCAGCCTGGTTGCGCGCAGCACTTCGGACGTGACCAATGTGCAGATGTTCCTCTCCCTGCTGCTGCGCCTGGGCGTGACCGCGCCGCTAATGGCAGTGGCCGGGCTGGTGCTCTCATCGCTCACAGGCGGCGAACTGAGTTCCGTGCTGAACATCGCCATTCCGGCGCTCATCCTCGGCGCGGGTGTGATCGTGCTGCTGGTATCCCGCTATTCCATAACGCTGCGCCAGCGAATCGACCAGCTGAACAAGCGCTTTCTGGAAACCCTGGAAGGCGTGCGGGTGATCCGGGCCTTCAACCAGCAGGCGCGTGAGATCCAGCGCTTTGAAGAGGCCAACGGGGATCTGACCGCCACAGCCATCCTCTCCGGCCGGGTTTCCGCCCTGCTAATGCCCGTGATCCAGGTGATATTTGGCGTAACCACGGCGGCCGTTATGGGCATGGGCGCCTGGTATGTTTCCCAAGGCGAAATGGATGTGGGCGCGCTGGTGGCCAACAGCCAGTACATCAGCATGATTCTGGCCGCCATTATGATGCTTGCGCTGGTCATCATGCTGTTCCCCATGTCCTATGCCTGCGCCAGGCGCATTGCTGAAGTGCTGAATACCACCAGCTCCATCCAAAGCGGTTCCCACAGCGCGGAGGAACGGCCCGAGCGGGCCTGTGTGGTATTCGACCACGTAACCTTCGCCTACCCGGGCGCGGATGAACCGGTGCTCCGGGACATCAGCTTTGAAAGCCGCGCCGGCGAGGTTACGGCCATCATCGGCCGCACCGGCTGCGGCAAATCCAGCGTGCTCAAATTGATCCCCCGCCTGTACGACGCTACGCTTGGGCACATTTCCGTGGACGGGATGGACGTGAAAAAATATTCCCTGCAGGAACTGCGCGCCCTCATCGGCTACATTCCCCAGAAAAACGTGCTTTTTTCCGGCGACGTGGCCTCCAATTTGCGCTTTGGCGCGCAGGAGAGCAGCGAAGCGCAATGGCAGGAAGCGGCGCACATCGCCTGCGCAGATGAGTTCATTGAGCAAAAGCCCGGCGGTTACCATGCGGAAATCGCCCAGGGCGGCACCAACCTTTCCGGCGGCCAGCGCCAGCGCATGGCCATCGCCCGCGCGGTGGTGAAGAAGCCGGAGATCTATCTGTTTGACGACAGCTTTTCCGCCCTGGATATGAAGACCGACCGCACTCTGCGCGCCCGCCTGCGGGAAAGCATTGGCAATTCCACCATGATCCTCGTGGCGCAGCGGGTGGGTTCCATCATCGATGCCGACCGCATCCTGGTGATGGAGGACGGCCAGATCGTGGGCCGCGGCACGCACCGGGAACTGTTGCGCACCTGCCCCTTGTACCGCGAGATCGCCGAGCTGCAGCTGGGCGAAGAGGAGGTTCAACATGAAATGGAACGCGTTTAAGCGGCTGTTCTCCTATTTGGGCCGCTACAGAATCCGCCTGATCTTCATCCTGCTGGCTGCCGCGCTGGGCACCCTATTCACCGTGCTGGCGCCCACGGTGATGGGCGGCATTACCTCGGAATTGTATGATGGCGTGGCCAGCGGCGCCTTCGATTGGGAAAGGATCCTCCTGCTGCTGGCCGCGCTGGTCGCGCTCTATATCGCTGCGCAGATCTTTGCCATCCTGCAGAGCTTTGGCATGAGCAAGTTGACGGCCCGCGTTATGCAGTCCCTGCGCGGCGATATCGACAAAAAAATGCACGTCCTCAAGCTGGGGTATTACGATACCCATACCCATGGCGAAATCCTCAGCACCATCACCAACGACGTGGATACCATTAACAGCGCTCTGAGCCAGAACCTGACCCAGATCGTCACGCAGGTAGTCACAGCCCTGGGCATTCTGGCAATGATGTTTTCCAACAGTCCCATGTTGGCCCTCATTGCGGTGGCGATGGTGCCCGTGTCGCTGCTCTCCTCCCTGGGCGTCATGAAAACCGGCGCCAAGCACTATGCCCGGCAGCAGGAACTCCTGGGCCAGCTCAACGGCTACATTGAGGAAATGTATAACGGGCAGGATCTGGTTTCCGTTTTCAATTATACGCAGCGCGCCAATGCGGAGTTCGACCAGCTCAACGCCGAATTGCAGCGATGCGCGCAAAGCGCGGAAACCGCCTCGGGCAAAGTCACGCCCATCACGGATCTGGTGAACAACCTGGGGTACGCTCTCAGCGCGGTTCTCGGATGCCTGGCAGTGTTGCGCGGCGGCATGCGGGTAGGCGATGTGCAGGCCATGCTGCAATACACCAAGCAGTTTTCCCAACCCTTCACCAGCATCGCGGGCATGGCGGGCAACTTCGGCGCGGCGGCGGCCGCGGCAGGGCGCATCTTCGCCCTGCTGGACGCCGAAGAGGAAACGCCCGACCCCGTCCCCTGCGCTCTGCCGCAATCGCGCGCGGGCGCGGTGGAATTCCGCCATGTCGCTTTTGGATATACGCCGCAGCGGCAACTTATGCACGATGTGAACATCACCGTAAGGCCCGGGCAAAAAGTGGCGATTGTCGGCCCCACCGGCGCGGGCAAAACCACTCTCGTCAACCTGCTGATGCGCTTTTATGAAGTGGATAGCGGCAGCATTTTGGTGGACGGCGTGGATACCCGGGCAATGTCCCGGCACGATCTACGGGATCGATTTGGCATGGTGCTGCAGGATGCCTGGCTCTTTGAGGGCAAAATCCGCGATAACATTGCCTATGCGCAAAGCGGCATGCCCGAGGAAAAGATCCTTGCCGCCGCGCGCTCGGCCAGCGTGGACAGCTTTATCAAAACGCTGCCAGGCGGCTACGACTTTGTGCTGAGCGCGGGCGCGGAGAACATTTCTCAGGGCCAGCGCCAGCTCTTGACCATCGCCCGCGCCATGGCATCCGACCCAGAAATCATGATTCTCGATGAGGCCACCAGCAACGTGGATACCCACACCGAGCAGCTGATCCAGAAAGCCATGGCCCAGCTGATGCGTGGGCGCACATCCTTCGTGATCGCCCACCGCCTCTCCACCATCCGGGACGCAGACATCATCCTCTACATGGAAAACGGCGATATCCTGGAATGCGGCAACCACGAAGCGCTCATGGCCCGGCACGGCAAATACGAAGCGCTGTATTTGAGCCAGTTCGCGCAGTGAATTTTCCCCGCTGCCACCCGTCAAGCGGGCGGCGGATCCAGCGGCAGTGCGATCGTAAAGGTGACCGTGTTGTTCTCGCTGGCGGCAGAAATCGTGCCGCCGTGCAATTCGACGATCTCCTTCGCGATGGCCAGCCCCAGTCCCGCGCCGCCCGTGTTGGTGGCGCGGGATTCATCCAGGCGATAGAATTTTTCGAAAATCGCGGCCAGCTTTTCCGGCGGAATGGTTTTCCCCTGATTTTTGCAGGTGACCGTAACAAAGCCGCCATTGCTTTTGGCGCAAAGATCAATCTGCGTGTTGGCAAAGCTATAGGCCGCCGCGTTTTTCAGAACGTTGTTGAACACGCGCGCCAGCCGGTCGGGATCGCCATAAGCGGTGAGGTTTTCATCCGCCTGCAGCGCGACATGGTTTCCGCGGGCCGCCAGCACGGGCGTGAGCTCGTCTATGATCTGCACCAGCATATAGTACAGATCGATAGGCTCCTTTTTCAGGCGGATTTCCTGCAAATTGTAGCGGGCAATTTCAAAAAACTCATCCACCATTTTTTCCAGCCGGTAGGCCTTCTCGAGCGTGATATTCACATATTTTGCCCGTTGTTCCACCGGCATATCGGGCGCTTCGGATAAAAAGCTCAAATAGCCAATCACGCTCGTGAGCGGCGTGCGGATGTCGTGCGCCAGATACATCACCAGATCGTTCTTGCGCTGTTCGGCCACTTT
>DVJN01000259.1 GCA_018716755.1 Candidatus Alectryocaccomicrobium excrementavium | reverse complement strand
CATACAATAAAGCGGAGGCGATGCGGTGGTGAAATGGAAACGCGCTCTGAATTCCACTCTGGCGGTTACGGCTGTGATTTTTGCCAGCAAGTTATTTGGCTTTGTGCGGGAAATCATTGCTGCGGGGTACTTTGGCACGAGCATGGAAAAAGGCGCATATGACAGTGCCTATTCACTGTTCTATGTGCCGGTGTTGCTGTTTTCCTCATGCTTTACTTCAACCATTGTGCCAATGTATGTGGACGAGCGCACCAACCATTCCATCCGCACTGCGAACCGCTTTGCGAGCAACGTGGCGAATCTGACGGGTATGCTGTCCGTGATTGTGAGCGTTTTGATGATCGCCCTGGCAGAGCCACTGGTGCGCGCAGTATATGCGGGCTTTGAGGGAGAGCAACTCGCGCTCACCGTGCGTCTTACGCGCATCATGTTGATTGGGCTGGTGTTCTTCGTCGTCGCTATCGTATTGTCAAGCGTTCTGAATGCGCGCGGCCAGTTCATGGCTGCGCAGCTTACGGGTTTCCCGCTCAGCTTATGTTCGATTGCGGCCACGGTATTTTTTACAGGCGGCGGCGTGGTTGCCGTGGCGTGGAGCACGGTTTTATCCGGCATATTGCAGATTTTGATCATGCTGCCGTTCCTGCGCGGCGATTTCCACTATTCTACGGATTTCAGCCTCCACGACCGGCGCATCCGCAGGCTGGTTCATCTGGCGTTGCCCGCCATCCTCTCGATGTCTGTGAGCGAATTGAACCACATGGTGGATCGTTCTCTCGCGTCGGGGCTGAACGAGGCGGACATTCCGGCCATGAATTACGCGTTCAAGCTGATCATGTTCCTGCTGGGCGTCATTGTGGTGCCCATCGCCACGGTCGCCTTTTCGCGCATGAGTACGCAGGCTTCCAAAAAGGACGAGGCGGGCCTTGTTCAAACCTTGCGGACGAGCATGGAGCAGGGCGCATTTTTGCTGCTGCCAATAGAGGCCATTTGCATTGTGCTGTCGCAGAACATCATTCGCGCGGCCTATATGCGCGGCGCATTCGATGCGCATTCGCTCCTGGTTACCAGCGGGGTGTTTCAGTACTACGCCATAGGGCTGGTGGCTTTTGGCCTGCGCGATATACTGGTGCGCGCGTTTCAGGCTATGCAGGATAACCTGACGCCGCTGCGCGTTTCCTGCGCCTCCATGGCGACCAATATCGCGCTTAACCTGATTCTGCGGGAATTCCTGGGAGTCTATGGGCTGGCTTTGGCAACGTCTATCGCAGGCTTTGTGAGCGTGGTGGCGCTATACGCCCTGCTGCGCAAGCGGCTGGGCGGTAAACTGCACAGCCGCGCCATGCTGGAAGAATGGATCAAAATTGCCATCGCCACGGCGGCCGCCGTTGTCGCTGCGCTGGCGCTAAACCACATTTTGCCCGCGTGGGAAGGCGCGGTGATGCGCTTTGTGCGGCTCGGCACAGCGGGGGCCGGATCGGTATTGGTGTATGCGGGCGCCTGTTACGCGCTGAAAGTTCGCCAATTGCGCGAAATCTGGAAGGTATTCCGGCGCGGCGCATAAGGCAAGAGAAAGAAACGGGAGAAGAACATGGAAGACAATCGATTGATCAGCACGGGGTTTCGCGTGGAAGATGCGGATACCGATCGTTCCCTGCGCCCCACTACGCTGGCGGATTATTTCGGCCAGCAAAAAGTAAAAGATAGCCTGAGCGTTTACATGCAGGCCGCCATAGCGCGCCGCGAACCGCTCGACCATATCTTGCTGTATGGGCCGCCAGGGCTGGGCAAGACTACGCTCGCCTGCATCATCGCTTCGGAAATGGGGCACAACATCCGCGTGACCAGCGGCCCGGCAATCGAGCGGCCGGGGGATCTGGCTTCGATTCTCACGAATCTGAACGAAGGGGATGTGCTGTTCATCGATGAGATCCACCGCCTGAGCCATGCCGTGGAAGAAGTGCTGTATCCGGCAATGGAGGACTATGCGCTGGATATCATGATTGGCAAAGGCCCGTCGGCGCGTTCGCTGCGGGTGGATTTGCCGCGCTTTACACTCATTGGCGCGACTACGCGCGCCGGTATGCTGACATCGCCCCTGCGCGACCGCTTTGGCATCAGCTTTCGCCTGGAGCTGTATTCGCCGCAGGAACTCGCAATCATTGTGCAGCGTTCGGCGCGCATTTTGAAGATCGATTGCGACGCGGAGGGCGCGCTGGAAATCGCCTCGCGCTCGCGCGGCACGCCGCGCATTGCCAATCGCCTGATTCGCCGTGTGCGCGACTATGCCGAAGTAAAAGCTTCCGGCCATATCACGCGCGACGTGGCGCGCGAGGCGCTCATTATGCTCGAAGTGGACGAGCTTGGGCTGGATCATACCGACCGCACGATGCTGCGCGTAATGATCGAAAAATTTGGCGGCGGCCCGGTGGGCCTGGATACGCTGGCCGCGTGTACGGGGGAGGATGCCACGACCATAGAAGACGTTTACGAACCTTATTTGTTGCAATGCGGCTTCTTGATGCGCACGCCGCGCGGCCGCATTGCCACGGAAAGCGCTTACAGGCACCTGGGCATTGCGGCGCCTAAGCCGCCGGAAACCGATGGGCAGCTACGCATGGATATAGGAGACGAATGACGAATGAAGACTTCCGATTTTCTGTTCGACCTTCCAGAATCGCAGATCGCGCAAACCCCCATAGAACCACGGGATCATAGCCGCCTGATGTGCGTAAATCGCGCCACTGGCGCGTTAACGCACGAGCATTTTTATGATGTGATCGACCACTTGCAGCCGAACGACGCCCTGGTGATCAACGAAACCCGGGTGATTCCCGCCAGGCTGTATGGCGAGCGCGAAAGCGGCGGCGCGTGCGAAGTGCTTCTTTTGCGCCAGATTGGCCCCAAGCGCTGGGAGACGCTGGTGAAACCGGGCAAGAAGTTGCGCGTGGGCGCGCAGATTTCCTTTGGTGGCGGCCGCATGACTGCGACCATCGTCGCGCCGACCGACGCGGGCGGGCGCGTGGTCGATTTTTCCTGCGAAGGCACCTTTGAAGCCGCGCTGGACGAGTTGGGAGAGATGCCGCTGCCGCCGTACATTCATGAAAAGTTGCGGGATCGCGACCGCTATCAGACGGTATACGCGCGCGAGGATGGCTCCGCCGCCGCGCCAACCGCCGGGTTGCACTTCACGCCGGAACTCTTGCAAAAGATTCGCGATAAGGGCGTCGAAATCGTGCCCATTCTTTTGCACGTGGGGTTGGGGACTTTTCGCCCCGTAAAAGTGGAAGATGTATCCGAGCATGTTATGCACAGCGAATATTGCGAGGTAACGCCGCAAGCTGTTGCTGCGCTGCGCAAGGCGCGCGCAGCGGGGGGGCGCATCGTGGCGGTCGGTACGACGAGCGTGCGGACGCTGGAATCAGCTTCGTTGAGCGGGCAATTGGAACCATTTCGCGGCTGGACGGACATCTTCATTACGCCTGGATACGAGTTCAAGAGCGTGGATGCACTCATTACCAATTTCCATTTGCCGGGTTCCACGCTGATCATGCTGGTGAGCGCTTTTATGGGCCGGGAGGAAGCGCTACAGGCTTACAAAGTGGCTGTTGAGGAAGGATATCGTTTTTTCAGTTTTGGAGACGCAATGCTGATCGAATGAGCGAGGAGGGCTTTTATGAGCCGTTGGAGAACGATACGATCCGACTTGCGCGAAATCCGCCCCGCACATGTGGCGCGCTGGCTGAAAAATTCCCTGACGGAAGGCTGGTACTTTTCCGGGGATGAGAGCAGCCGGGACCGTGTGCGCCTGCTGCTGCACAACTACAACGCCAACATTGTCGCCAACTGGATTGGCGGAACGTTCTTTACCGGGCTCCTTTTGCTGATGGATGCCGATGATGGCTTTATCGGCATGACAACCATGATCTCCACCGCCGCCAATATGCTGCAGATGTTCACGCCCCTTCTGCTGGAGCGCTTTCCCCGCAGAAAAGTGCTGCTGCTGACCCTGTATGCGATCATGATGGCGCTGAACATTTTGTTCATTGGCCTGATTCCGCTGTTTCCCATGCAGCAACAGGCGCGCCTCGCGTTGGTGGCGGCAACCATTCTGGCCGTGAACGTAATCAATGCGCTGATTTCCTCCGGTATTTCCATCTGGCATGTGCAAAGCCTGCGGCCCAACGTGCGCAACGCGTTCTTTTCCCTCGTCAGTATGACGGTTGGCGCGGTTGTGGCGATCATTAACCTGGTGGGAAGCGGAATCGTGGATCTCTTTCGCCTGCAAGGGATGGAATATGAAGGCTTGATGCTGCTGCGCGTGCTCAGCGCCATCCTGATGGGAATCAACATCGTTACCATTGCGAAAATCCGCGAATATCCCTATCACACCAGTGAAAAGAAGTTCACACTTTCCGATGTATTCATCAAGCCGTTA
>DVJN01000258.1 GCA_018716755.1 Candidatus Alectryocaccomicrobium excrementavium | reverse complement strand
CGGATGTGGCGCAGCGCCTCCACCACGTCGGTACGCATGCCGTTCACGTTGGGAATGGGCGAGTTTTCGCCCACGTATACGCCGCCATAGATGCAGCGGCCCAGGTGCTCGGAAAAATTGCCGTAGATTTCTGGGCGAATGTGCGCCAGTTTCATCTTGGGCATCACCAGGATTCGCATGAAATGACCTCCTCTACAAATGGCTCTATCGAATGGGATCGTCCTCGCTGAACAATTGCGTGAGCAAAATGGCGGGCTTGAGCGCGTTTGCACCATAGCGCTGGCGGATTGCGTCCACCGCGTGATACAGGCGCTCGTCGCGCGCCTCGCCATCCGCGTCGTCGAACAGGGAAAGCTGGCGCGCGTCCTCCGGATCGCTCAGGCCCGAAAGCGTCACCGTGAGCATGCGGATGGGGGCGGCCGCATTCCATGTTTTCCGCATAAGATCGCGCGCGGCCCGATACAGCGCCAGCGTGGCGGAAGTGGGGTGCGCGAGCGCGGCTTGCCGGGAAATCACCTTTAAAGACGGGTTCTTGATCTGCACGGTCACGGTTCTGGCCACCATGCCGTGCGCGCGCAGGCGCTGGGCCACGCTGTCTGTGAGCGCCATCAGGGCCACCTCGATCTCTTCGCGGCCCCGGATGTCGCGCGGAAAAGTTTCGCCGTTGCCAATGCTCTTGGGCGGCTCGTATTCACCCACGCACTTCACGCGTTCCCGGTCCAGGCCCATCACGCCATCCCACACCGCGCCGCCGAATTTGCCCAGGCAGTTCACGAGCGTTTCACGGGGCACCGCGGCAATGTCGCCCATGGTATGGATGCCGATGCGTTTGAGCGCCGCTTCCGCCGAGCCGCCCACGCCGAGCATGGTGCCCGCGGGCAGCGGATAGAGGATCTGGCGGAAATTTTCGCGGCTCAAAACCGTGGTCGCATCCGGCTTTTTGTAATCGCTGCCCAGCTTGGCAAACGTCTTATTGAAGGAAACGCCCACGGAAATGGTCAGGCCCAGTTCTTCCCGCGCGCTTTTGCGCAGCGCGTTTGCGATCTCCTCGCCGCTGCCAAACAGCGCCCGGCAATCCGTTACATCCAGATAGCTCTCGTCGATGGAGGCGGCCTCCACCCGGTCGGTATAGCGCTGGTACAGCGCGTTGAGCCTGCGGGAATATTCGCCGTATTGCGCGCGATGCGGCTTCACCAGCGTGAGGTCGGGGCACTTTTTCAGCGCTTCCAGCACGCTTTCCCCGGTTTTCACGCCAAACGGCTTGGCCAGGTCATTCTTGGCCAGGATTACGCCATGCCGCCGGTCGTCGCTGTTGGAAACCGCCATGGGCACAGTCTTCAGCTCCGGCTGCGCCAGGCTTTCCACCGAGGCAAAAAAATTGTTCGCGTCGCAGTGCAAAATCACGCGGTCTGTTTGCCCGGCCATATGCGCCCTCCTTTCCCAAAGCCTCCATTCGCGCGAAATAGCCGTTTGCCGTTTTATCGCTTCTATTCTTCCGCCTGCTCCGCCAGCAAGCGCTCCACCAGCGCCAGGATATGCTCCCGCGCCTGGGATTCGGCAAAGAGCTGTTCTTCCGGCTCAGGCTGCTCGTCGCCCATCAGGCCCACGAACTGGCTGATTTTGAGGCCCAGCGCGTCCTGCATGGCCCGGTCGGAACCGTGCGGGCTGACGAGATAATAGCACAAAAGGGAATCCTTCTGCCCAATGCGATGCGCCCGATCCTCCGCCTGCGAGTGAACTGCTGGCGACCAATCGAGTTCGCCAAAGACCACGCATGTCGCGCTTTGCAGGTTGAGGCCGCTGGCGGCGCGCAGGGACAGGCAGAGAAGATCCGTCTTTGCTTCCATAAAAGCGGTGTACGAGGCCTCCTTCTGGCTCTCGTTTTCCCGGCCCGTGATAAAGCGTGGGCGATAGCCCTGCAATTCTTTTTTATAAATATCCATCACTGCGTGGTGGTGCGCCATCAGCAGCACGCGCTCGCCGCCTTCCAGCAGCGTGCGCACAAAAGCGCACACATAGGGTGCTTTCGCAATGCCCGTGGCCTGCCGTTCCACCTGGCTGATGGCGTCCGCCAGGATGGCGCGGCGCGCGGCGT
Source organism: Candidatus Alectryocaccomicrobium excrementavium (assembly GCA_018716755.1). GTDB lineage: Bacteria > Bacillota > Clostridia > Christensenellales > Aristaeellaceae > Alectryocaccomicrobium > Alectryocaccomicrobium excrementavium. The sequence goes on along the minus strand of DVJN01000258.1, from coordinate 9,598 downwards.
TTTCCTCCGCGCGGTACTGCATCAGCGGTGCGAACGCGCCCTTCATCAATTCTCGATAGACCTTATCGTCGGAATCGATCTCGATCACCAGGCGGCGCTTGGGCGGCAGTTCGCTGAGCACATCGCCCTTCACGCGGCGCAGCATCAGCCCTTCGCGCTTCAAATAGCTGCCCAGCAGATCGGGCTTGGCCACAATGTTGCTGCCATAGCCATAGCACCACTCGCGCGAAAAGCTCTCCCAATCGCCCAGAAAGTGGAAATCCAGCACATTGATCACGTTCCAGATCTCGCCGCCGTGGTTGTAAATGGGCGTGCCGGAAAGGCCGATGACATTTTCTGCCGCGGAAGAAACCAGGCTGGCCGCGGAATACTTTTCCGTGCCCGCGTGGCGCAATTCCTGCATTTCATCGAAAATCACGGTGCGAAAGCCCATCTTGGGCAGCGCTTCCTTCCAGCCGCGCAGGAGCAGATAATGCGTAAGGTAAATTTCCCCCTCGGGCAATTCGCGCGGCGTGAGCCCGCGCAAAACGTGAACGCGAATGTCCGGCCCCAGAAACCGGTCGATTTCGCGCCGCCAGTTGGTCAAAAGGTGGGGCGGCGCGCAGATGAGCGCCGGATAAGCCTGCGTGGCGCACAAAAACGCCAGCGCCTGCACGGTTTTGCCCAGACCCATATCGTCCGCCAGCAGGCAACGCCGGTTGTTCAGCAGAAACGCCAGCCCCTTTTTCTGGAAATCCATCAGCTCCGCGCGGAATTCCCCCGGCGGCTCGGCGGTTTCCGGCGCACGGCGCGCCGCCTCCCGGCGCACGGCGAACTCGCGCGCATCTTCCAGCGCCTCTTCCCAGCGGGCCCGGTCGCTCTCGCGCACTTCCAGCGGATAGCGCAGCATCAGCCAGTTCAGGTCGCCCACCACGCGGCGGTGCGCCGTAAAGCGCGCCAGGCCGCGCCCGCTCCCCTCGCAGCCGGGAAACAGGCGCTTGGCCAGCTCCGTTACACAGGGCTCGGCATGAATTTCCCAGCATTTGCGGCGGCGGTTATAAGAAAGCGTACCATAGCGGTACGCGTCCGGATCGCCATCGCGCAAATAGGGCGGATAGCGGTTCATAGCGCGATCCCCCAGTTCCGGCTCAGGCAGACCGTGGCCACCGGCTTGCCCGCGATGCGCCGGGGCAGGTCCACGCCGCTTTGCGTAGCCACGACGAGCGCGTCCAGTGCCGTGCAGCTCAAATATTTTCGCGCCTGCCGCAGGAGCGCCGCGCGCCCGCCATGCCGGCATTTCACCTCAATGCCCACGCGCCCGGCCAAAAAATCCACCCGCGCGCCCGGCGCCACGCGCGCCTCGTGCAAAAAAGCGATGCCTGCCCGCGCGAGCGCCTCGGCCACCTTGCGGTGCAAATCTTCCTCAGAACCCGCAGCGTCCGGCCGCACGCTCCTGAGCGCCAGTGCGACCCGGCTCAATTCGTCCATCGCCCGCAAACCTCGCGATAGGATTCCACCGTGCCAATGTCCACGCATTCGCCGCCGGCAAGATACACCCGCACTTCCTTGCGCTTGCAAAGCCACTCGGCGAAATACCCGGGCGCGTCCGGCCTTTTTCCGGCGGCGCGGTATTCGGAAATCATGGCCGGGAACAGGGGAACCGTATCCCGCCGGTAGAGATAAATGGCGCAGATTCCAATATGGCTCTGGGGCTCCTGCGGCTTTTCCACCAGAGAAAGCACGCGGTTTTCCCCATCAAGCGTGGCCACGGCATAGCGCCGCAGCGTATCCACATCGTCAATCCGCGTGCCGAGAAGCAGATCCCTGCCATGGCGGCGGAAATCCGCCGCGAAATCGCTCAGCGGAAAGGTAAAAAGATTGTCGCTCGCGGCCACAAAAAGGTCATCGTCGATCCTGGCGCGCTCCAGCACAAAGGCGATGTCCCCCACCGCGCCGAGCCGGTCCTCATTGCTGATGGTGCCATCGTCGTGCACGGTAATCGGACAATGGGTCTGGGCGGCCTGGCGCCATTTTTCGAAGGCAGGGGCAAACCGGTGGTTCGTCACCAGATGAATGTGATCCATTTCCGGGATGGCGCGCATGCCATCGAGCAGCCGGTCGAGAATCGTGCGCCCCGCCACGGGAAGCAGCGCCTTGGGCATATCTTTCGTCAGCGGGTACAGCCGCGTGGCGTACCCTGCCGCAAGAATGATGGCTTTCATGGGTTCTCCTTTACAATATCATCATCGGAACTCCGTCCGTTTCTTCTCACTTCTCAAGGATACCACAAATTCCCGCCAATCGCAAGGCAAAAAACGAAAGTCATCAGAAAAATCGCCCAACAGAGCATTTTTATCATTGGCATATTTTAGAAAACCGGCGGCGCAACCGGCCCGGCAAAGGCTTCCACGGCCAAAGCTGCGCGGAAAAGGCGCATCTCATCCGCGCCATAGAGAATCATGCCGCGCGGGGCGCCGTCCCGCCCCATGCCCAGCGGCAGGGCAATGCTTGGCAGGCCCGCAAAGTGCATGATGCCGCTCCATCCCGCCATCAGGCAGGCGTCCACATCCCTGAGGGCCCAAAGAACGCGCTTCCGCGCGGCCGCGCGCCGCTCGAGCGCCTGGGCGTAGCGCGCCTCGTTCCGTCCCGCCCGTTGTGCGGCCTGCAAATAGTGCATGCCATAGCGCAGGCAGGTTTCGGGATGCTCTTCATAAAACTGCAGGATGGAAGACAGCGTTTTGCAGGAGCCGTCGTGCCCGGCCAGATACGCCTCCAAGTCTTCCCGGAATTCGCATTGCATAAGGGTTTCCATGCCCGGCTCGTCGCCCGGCTGCTCGATTTCGCAAACTTGCGCGCCCGCGCAGCGCAAGGCCTCTATCAACTCCGCGTAACGCTGCCGCTGCGCGCCGCTCACTTCTTCCTCCCCCGCCCGGTTCACGGCCAGGCGCAATCCGCGCGCCGGGAGGGGCGTGCAATCGCTCGCAGGCACGCCGCGCATGGCTGCATAAACGGCAAGCGCACTGGCCACGTCGCGCGCCATGGGGCCCGCGCTATCCAGCGTGTGCGAAATGGGCACGATGCCCGCGCCGGTTAGCGCGCCGCAGGCGGGCTTCAGGCCCACAATGCCGTGCTCCGTGGCGCAACCCACGATGGAAAAACTGGTGTCCGTGCCAATGGCGGCGGCGCAAAACCCCGCGGACACGGCCACCGCCGAGCCCGTGCTGGAACCGCCCGGATCGCATTGCGCACCATACGCGCTGTGCACCTGTCCCGCGAGCGCGCTATAGCCATCGGGCATATTCAGCGCCGTGTAATTGGCAAATTCGGTCATATGCGTTTTGCCCAGCACGATTGCGCCCGCGCGCCTGAGATTCGCCACGATGGGCGCGTCGCGCCGGGCCAGGTTGTCCGCCAGCGCGGGGCTGCCCGCTGTAGTGTGCAAGCCCGCGACATCGATGTTGTCCTTCACCAGGATGGGCAGGCCAAAGAGCGGCAAATCGCGCCGCCCGCTTTCTTCCAGTGCCCGCGCCTCGTCCAGCGCCTGCGGATGGAGCTCGCCCACCGCATTCAGGCCGCGCGATTGGTCGTAGCGCTCAATGCGCCGCAAAAAATGTTCCGCCAGCGCCTGCGCTGAAACGCGCCCGCTCTGCGCCTCGCGCACCAGCTCCCAGGCGCGCATGGCATGGTACTCTGGCATGAAAACGCCCTCCTCGTCCGCAAAAATACCGCGTCCCGCGAAAACGCGTTTTCGCGGGACAAATCTTATGGGGAAATCGCTGGCCGCCAGCGCGACAAAACCGCCTTTTTGCCATTCACCAGCACGCGCAGCGCCTTTTCGCGGGCAAATCCCGCCTCGCCCATGGCATTTTCCGCTTCGCGCTCCGCAGCGGTGAGCAACACGACCGCGCCAGCGGGCTTGAGCACGCGGCGGAACTCGGCGAACGCGGCGCGATACAGCGCGTTCACATCGCATTTTTCATAGATACCCCAGGGCGGGTCGGTAACGATGCGGTCGATGGAGCCATCCCGCACGTGCGCAAGGTCGCGCGCGTCGCACGCCGCAACGCCCGGCCTGGGAGCAATATCGCTCAAGAGCGGCTTCGCGCCAAAATGTTTCACAGCCTCGCCGACCGCGCCCGAGCCCGCAAAGGGATCGAGCACCGTTTCGCCCGGCCGGAGCTGCGCAAGCAGCGCCATGCCATAGGCCACCTCCGGATGCAGCGCGCCCTTTTCCCCCTGCGGTTTCGGGCGGGAGAGCAACAGGCCATAAAGAGCGCTGCCATCCTGCCGCAGGAGATACCAGAATTCCCAATCGCTCTTCACGCGGTTCACCCGCAACCGCCCCGCGCGCTTTACGAGGTTCTCCGCGCGCGCCATCTCCGCGCCCGCAACGTTCACCAGCCGGCCATTTTGCGAAAAGCGCACGCGGAAGGTCTGGTTGGGATGGGTGTAGGCAAAAAATGCCGAACTCGCCGTGGCTTCCGCCACGCGCAGCAGCGCGCCAAATTCGCGCGTTTTCGCCTGGCAGAGCACCAGAAACACGTTGGTATACAGCGCGGGCCAAGCCTTGGGCGGCGTTTTCAGTTCCATCAGAGCCGCGCCGCCGCCCGCGTGAAGCAACTTTGCGCCGCGAGGAAGCGCCTCGCGCGCGAGCGGTTCCAGCCCGGCGGGCACCGTGGCAAAATACAGCATATCAGCGGCCCAACATCGCCGCGCCGATGATACCCGCGTCGTTGCCCAGCGTGGCGAGCTCGATGCGCGCGTAAGGCATGGTCTTGTAGAAGATCATCTCCGGCAGCTTGGCGCGCACCGCGTTCAGCAGGAAATCCCCCGCCTTGGACACGCCGCCGCCCAGCGCGATGACCTCGGGATCGATGCAGTTGATCAAATTCACGATGCCCACGCACAGATAGTACACGTACTTATCAAAGATCTCCCTGGCCTGGGGATCGCCCTCTTTGGCGAGATCCATGACGGTCTTGGCGGTGATTTTGCCCAGATCGCCGCCCACCGCGCGGGCGATGGCCCCGTCCGGATGGAGCTGCGCGGATTCACGGCCCATGCGGATGATGGCCGTGGCGCTCGCGTAGCGCTCCCAGCAGCCGCGGTTGCCGCAGGTGCACGGTTCGCCATCGATCATCACGATCATGTGGCCGATTTCACTGCCCACGCCGTTGGGGCCGGAATAGGGCTTGCCATCGATCACGATGCCGCCGCCCACGCCCGTGCCCAGCGTGATGAACACGGAAGTGGAATAGCCCTTCGACACGCCGGCCACCGATTCCGCCAGGCCCGCGACCGTAGCGTCGTTGCCAATATAAATGGGCTTATCGATGACCTTTTGCATCAGTTCCACCACCGGCACATCGTGCCAGTACAAATTGGTGCAAAATGGCACATGGCCCGTGCGCGGATCCTGAATGCCGGGCAGGCCGATGCCCACGGCCTTCACCTCGCCCAGCGTAGCGCCGCCCTTGGCGATCACGTCCAGCGCCAGCTTGGCCATATCCGCGATCACCGCCTCGTGCCCGCGTTCCACGCCCGTGGGGCATTCCGCGCGCGCGATGATGGTTCCCTCTTCGTTCACCAGACCGGCCTTGATGCCGGTGCCGCCCAGATCGATGCCTACGTACAGCATGTTCTCATTCCCCTTTATTCATTTTCGTTCTCGTTCACAGCGCGCGCGAGCCGCGCACCCAGCCGCTTATCGATCTCCTGCGCCGCGTTATACCCCATCTGCTTCAGGCGCAGGTTGCGCGCGGCCACTTCCATCACGATGGCCAGGTTGCGCCCGGGATGGATGGGGATCACCAGCTTGGGCACTTCCACGCCCAGGATGGTGGTCGTCACCTCGTTGAGGCCCAGCCGGTCGTATTCCTTGCCCTTCTGCCACAATTCGAGGTGCACATTCATATCGATGGATTTCGAGCGGATGATCGCGCCCACGCCATACATGGTGGCGATATCGATGATGCCAATGCCGCGAATCTCCATAAAGTGGCGGATCATTTCCGGCGCTTCGCCCACCAGGCGGTTGTCGCTCACGCGGCGGATGTTCACCACATCGTCCGCCACCAGCCGGTGCCCGCGCTTGATCAACTCCAGCGCGGTTTCGCTCTTGCCCACGCCGCTGTCCCCCGTGATGAGCAGGCCCACGCCAGCGATGTCCACCAGCCCGCCGTGGCAGGTCTGGTGCGGGGCGAGATAGTTGTTCAAAAAGGAAATCAGGGCAATCTGCGCTTTGGTGGTGCTCTGCTCCGTGCGGTACACGGGAATGCCTCGCTCCTGCGCAATGGAAAGCATCTCCGGGAAGCATTCCAGATTGCGGCAAATGATTACGCACGGCAGGTCGAAAGAGAGCAGCTTCGCAATCCGCGCGTGCCTCTCCTCACAGGGCAGCATTTCCAGATAGGACGTTTCCGCCTTGCCCAGCAGCTGCGGCCGCTCACAGGCGAAATAGTCCCAATACCCGGCCAGTTGCAACCCCGGGCGGTTCACTTCCGGCGTTTCAATGTTCAGGGCCGGCGTTTTGGATTTCACCAGAGTGTCGAGCTTGAGCGCGCGCACCAGATCATAAGAATTTACCAATCCATCTCCCCCTTTCGGATGAGTTCTTCTATCACCTGCGCCACGCCATCCTGCGCGAAGTGCGGGGCGATTCGATCCGCTCTGGCCTTCACTTCCGGCTTGGCATTTTCCATGGCATAGCCCACGCCAGCGTATTCCAGCATGGGCAGGTCGTTATCCTCGTCGCCAAAGGCGATGACCTGCTCGCGCGGCACGTTCAGCGCGCGGGCCAGCGCTTCGAGCGCGCGCCCCTTATTCACCGAAGGATGCACGATTTCAATGTATACCGGCCGCGAGCGGAAAAACGACGCTTTCCCCTCAAACGCGCGCTGAAACTCAGGAATCATCTCGCTGCACGTTTCCTCCGGCGCAACGATGAGCAGCTTGTTCACGTCCGTGGTGATGAATTCGCTCATCCGGATGCCCAGCGCCTTACCGGCATGGTGGATCTTTTCCTCATAATAGCGGGAAAACTCGTTCTCCCGCTCGTAGAAATAGCCGCCATCCGGATAGGCCTGGATGTGCAGAGCGCGTTCCTCGGCCATGCGGCAAATCGCCTTTGCATCCTCGCACGCAAGCGGGAACCGCGCCACTGCCCGCTCCGCTTTCAAATCCCAGGCCAGCGCGCCATTGAAGGCGATGAGCGGCGCATTCACCGGAATTTCCTCCGCCAAATCGCGCATGGCCTCCACCATGCGGCCGCTGGCAAACACGATCAGCACGCCCCGCGCCGTGGCCTCGCGCAGCGCGGCGAGCGTGCGCGGGGAAAGCGTGCTTTCGCTGGTGAGCAATGTATTGTCCAGATCCAACGCTATCATTCGTACCATATATCACACCCCATGTGCCATTGTACCGCATTTTGCCCGGGAAATCAACGAATTTCCCGTTGCGCGCGGCGCAAAAGTTGCTCTGCGGCGAAAAATTGGGCCGCTGGCAAACTATGCCAACGGCCCAACCTTCTGTCATCCCATCAACTTTTGTATTTCTTGGCGATGATCAAGCCTATAGCCAGAATGACGGCCGAAGCTCCGATCCAAATCCACCCCTCCTGCGAGGAAGAAGAAGTCCCCGTCCAGTTTGAGCGGAACGCTCCGTCCGGTCCCTGTGCCCCGCCGCCGGAAGGACGGCTGGCGCCGGCGTCTTCCGCCGTGGCGGAATCCGCAGCGGGCGTCGTTTCGGTTTGCCCGCTGGAAGGCGGCGCGGAAAATCCCCCCGAAAATTCCTCCGGAAGACTGGATGGATCAAAATCTTCCGGCAGGCCGGAAAAATCGAAACCATCCGGCGCGTTTCCCGCAGACGCATCCGCCGCATCCTGAGACGCCTCCTCCCCAGCCTCCTGGGACGCGGCATCCGCCGCATCCATGGAAGGCTCACTGGCTGCCGTTCCATTCTGCCCCGCCGCCTGCGCACTGGCATTGTCAGGAATCCCTGCCCCCGGGGCGTTGCCAAAGTCCGCGCCATCAAATCCTTCCATACCGCCCGGCATGCTGGGCATATCGCCGCCAAAGCCGCCCATGCCGCTCATGGAGCCCATATCGGAAAGCGTAATGCCCGAAGCATCCACATAGCTCATGTTCTCCGTGGTTTCCCCATTTTCCAGCTGCAGGGAAATGCTTTCGCTGCGCATGCTGCAAAATTGGCGAAGGGTTTCCACGCCCAATTCGAATTCCTCATAGGTGTAGAAAGCCGTGGGGTCTTTTGCCACATAGGACTTTATCAGATTGTACGCGTCGTCGATGATGCCCTGAATATCCACGCTGCTCAAAAACTCCGCAAAATACTGGTGATACAGCGCCGTATATTCTTCATCCTCAAAAATCCAATTCAGCATCGGCCTGTCGGAAGATCCGCCAGACACCGGGGAATCGATCGGTGTGTTGACCGTACTCGTAGCGTTCATGGCGCTAAACGTGCCAAAGCTGAGGTTATAATCCCACGGGATCATGGCAAGCTGCCCATCTTTTTCGTAGAGATAGTAGTTGTGGACCATCATGCCCGTATAGCTGTCGTCGTTGCAAACATAGTTGTGCACCACAAAATAGCGAATCACCTGTTCGACATCTACGACGGATTCTATCTCTTCGTTGGCCGACAGCTTTTTCAGCGACGCAATCAGGCGGCGCTGGTCCGCTTCGGTAATATCCGTTTTGGCGTTGTTCCAAATGTTGGAATAGCTATCCAGTTCATCATCGATGTATTGCAGCTTCACATCGGAAGACCCCATGCCAAAGCTGAACCCACCGCCGCCAAACATCTCAGAAGGATCGAAATCTTCGGGAATACCGGCGGAGCTGCCGCCATCGCCCGTTTCACTTCCCTCAAAAGAAGGCATATCCGAAGGCATATTGGGTGGCTGGCCGCCGCCAAAAATCGCGGATGGATCCCATCCACCGGCGGCATCGCCCGATTCGGAGCCGTCCTGCGAATTTCCGCCAAAGTCAAAACCCAAATCGTTTATGTCAAAGTCCCCGCCGTTGCCGCGCCCGCCGCCAAAGCTCATGCTGTCCGGCTTATACAGCTCGCCATAGTTCGAGCCGTAGTTGCGCTCCAAAAATGCTTCTTCCACGCCTTCCACGGCCACGTACAGTCCCCAGTCCTCGCCGTTGACCGTGATATAAACGTAGCTGCACAAGGACGAATTCACCCCGAATTCGTTCATCATGGTGTAGACCAGATAGTCCTTCATCATGGTGGAATCCTGAATTAAGTTGTTCAGGCTCAGCTTATCCAGCCCATAATACGATTTGGTGCTGTCGTAATGGTCGAACTCAATCTTAAAACTGTAGCGCTCGCTGCCGAGCGAGGCCACCGTGGACAGGGAGGTGTTGCCCTTTGCCCGAATGCCCACGTTTTTATAGGCTTCGCCGTCGATCACCACATTGGCCGCATAATATTCTTCACTGGTGGCATTGGCAATGAATGTATCCCAGTCGTCCATCACAATATCGATGGAATGGACCTTTGTGGCGTCGAACAATCTGCTCTCGTAGCCCATGGTGCGTTCCATTGCCGCGATGCCAATCCAATTCCCATTCATAAACAGAATGGTTAC
>DVJN01000257.1 GCA_018716755.1 Candidatus Alectryocaccomicrobium excrementavium | reverse complement strand
ACGTTCCTTTGCTGTATTTTTGCTGTACCACTTGCGTATCCGCCGCTTTCTTGAGCGCGCTATATTCCAGCGAATCGCAGACTTCCTCCTCAAAGCGAACGATCGCAGGAATGGATTGTGAATTTGCGTTTTCGCGCAGCCAGGCACAAAACGCCGTCAAGGTTTTCTCCGTTACCATACCCAGTTCTCCCTTCGCATGCTTTGAGCAAAGCCTGAATTTTCGTCTATACCAATATCGGCATTTTACCACAGGGTCTTTCCTTCGTCAACCCAACCTCAGCTTGCCCATAGACCCTGCTTTGCGAAATTTGGGGCAATTGTATGGCTTCCGCGTAAAATACGCACGCACAATCGACAGAAGAAATTTACGCGCACGGCTTTCATTTTCCACAGGATTCCTGTATAATAGTAGCATCGACACATTGGATAGCGATAAATTCGATCAAAGGGGTGTTTTTGAATGATTCAGGCAATTGTGGGCCGCAAGGGCAGCGGCAAAACCAAGCGCCTTTTGGACATGGCAAACGAGGCACTGAAAGTAGAGCACGGCCACATCGTATTTGTGGATGACGATAAGCGCTATATGTACGACCTGCGGCACGAAATCCGCTTTGTAGACGCCAGCGAATATATGCCCAAGGAGCACCGCTCGCCCGACGCGCTTGTCGCGCTGCTGGGCGGTATGCTGGCCGCGGATTACGATATTACGCTGATTTGCGTGGATGCCTTCCACCGCCTGGCCAATGCGGACTGGGAAAATATGGCGTCTTTGTTTGAACGGCTGGATGCGCTGGGCAGCACGCACAACTGCACGTTCCTGTTGAGCATTTCCGCCGATAGCAGCGAGTTGCCGGACTTTATTCTGCAATACGCGGTATAATGCCATGAAATTTTTGTCTACGCGAAATTCCGCCGCGCGCTATAGCGCGGTGCAGGCTATATTGCAGGGCATATCGCCGGATGGCGGCCTGTTTGTGCCGGAAACTTTCCCCACCCTGGATTACCGCGCGCTGCTTCCGCTTTCTTATGCGGAGCGCGCGGCTAAGGTTCTGGCCGCCTTTATCGACGATATTCCGGAAGAAAACCTTCTGTCCATGGCGCGCACGGCATACGCGCGCTTTGGCGCGCCGCTCAAAGACGGCATTTTGGAATTGTACCACGGCCCCACGCTGGCCTTCAAGGATATGGCGCTGCAAATCCTGCCCCACCTGATGCGCGCCTCGTGCCGCGCGGTGGGCGAAACGCGCGAAATTCTCATCCTGACCGCCACTTCCGGTGATACGGGCAAAGCGGCGCTGGAGGGATTTGCCGGGCAAAGCGGCACACGCGTAATCGTATTCTATCCCGATGGCGGCGTGAGCGAAGCGCAAAAGCTGCAAATGGTCACGCAAGAGGGCGATAACGTGCGCGTAGTGGCCGTTGAAGGCAATTTTGACGATGCGCAAACGGGCGTGAAGCGCATTTTCGCTTCCGATACCGTGCGCGAGCGGCTCAATGCGCGCGGCATCGTGCTATCCAGCGCCAATTCCATCAACCTCGGCCGCCTGCTGCCGCAGATCGCCTATTATTTTTCCGCCTATGCGGACAGCGTGTTGCAGGGCGTTATTGCGCCGGGCGAACCGCTGAACGTCTGCGTGCCTACGGGGAATTTCGGCAACATCCTGGCCGCCGCCTACGCGCGCCGCATGGGGCTGCCACTGGGCAAGTTGATTTGCGCTTCCAACCGGAACCACATCCTCACGGATTTTATCCGCACAGGGGTTTACGACCGGCGGCGCGAATTCTACACCACGTCTTCGCCCTCCATGGATATCCTGATCTCTTCCAACCTGGAACGCATGCTCTTTGAGCTGGCCGGGCGCGACGACGCGCACGTGCGCGAATGGATGCGCGCGCTGCGGGAAAATGGCGTGTACGCCCTGGATGGCAGCGCACTGCGCACCCTGCAGGATGAATTCTTTGGCGGCTGGGCCAGCGAAGGCGCTACCGAGGCGGCAATCGCCCAAACCTTCCGCGAAAAAGGTCGCGTGATCGATCCGCACACGGCCGTGGCCATCAGCGTGCTGGCGGATTACCGCACGCAAACCGGGGATGGCCGCCCCTGCGTGGTCGTATCCACCGCCAGCCCATACAAATTCGGCCGCGCCGTGTATCGCGCGCTGGGCGGCGATGTGGCTGCGCTGGACGATTTTGCCTGCTGCGAAGCCATTGCCGCCCTGGTAGGCGAAAGCGTGCCGCAATCCATCCTCGATTTGCCGCACAAGCCCATCCTGCACACCGCGAAATGCGCGCCGCAGGATATGGAGCGCGTTGTATTGCACGAATAGTTTTTCATAACACTCCGGCTTGCCCTCCGCAAGTCGGAGCGTTTTTGCAAGGAGGATACCTTATGGATCTTCTCAATCGCTATATGGAAGACATCGAATCCCGCATTCAACCAGAGGAAGAGCAAAGCATTTGGGCGGCGTGGATGGAATTCGCCCAGGGCGCATGCAAAAGCAGCCCATTTGTTCCTCCCGCGCGCACGCCACGCCCTTCCGCCATAGAATGGATGCCCATTGCCATCAACGACGCCATTGAAAATGAAGAAAGCATGTTGCTTTCCCAGCTTTCGTTCCTAAATGAGCAATTGAAAACGGCCAATGGGCTTCCTTTGCATATCCGCGCGAATTATGGCGTGGGCAATCTGCCCAGCATGTTTGGCGCGGAACGCTTTCTGATGCCGCCAGAAACCAATACATTGCCCAACGTGCGCCCTTTACCTGGCGGCTTGGCAGCCATTGAAAAGCT
>DVJN01000039.1 GCA_018716755.1 Candidatus Alectryocaccomicrobium excrementavium | reverse complement strand
GGATCCAGATAGGTGGGCAGGGAATTTTCGCACACGTTGTGCAGCAGATAGAAATCAAAATACTCCACGCCGCACTTTTGCAACTGCCGTTCGAATACCGCGGCTGGATCGTACGTTTCGCTGACCTGATGGCCGGGATACTTGCTGGCGAGCAGGAACGACTCCCGCGGATGCTTTTTCAGGCAGCGCCCGAGGATCAATTCCGATTCGCCATTGTGATAGGGATACGCGGTATCAAAATAGTTCACGCCGTTATCCAGCGCGTAGTCCACCATCTTTTCCGTCTGCGCCTCGTCCACCTTGCCGGAGCCATCGCCCAAAAGCGGAAGCCGCATGGCCCCAAAGCCGAGCAGGGAAATCCGTTCCCCCTGAAAATCGCTGTATCGCATGGCAATTTCCCCTTCTTCTCGCGGTATTCCATCTCCTTCAGTATAGCAGAGAGGGCGCGCCGGTCAAGAATCCCATCCGCCGCAATTCAAAATTTAACATTTTGCGTCTTACATTCCTGCAGCAAATCCACCATTTCCTGCCATTGCCGGATATGCAGGCATTCGCAGGAAGGCGCCGGTTTGCACTGCGCCTCTTTCCGGTCTGTATCGTTATCGTACCAAACGGGAAAAATCCCCACCTGTGCCGCGCCCTCAATGTCCGCGCGCGGGTTATCACCGCAATACCACACTTCTTCCGGCGCAAGTCCCGCTTTGCGCAACGCGATATCGAACAAAATCCGGTTTGGCTTGCGCACAAAATAGTCGCTGGAGGTCATCACAAATTCAAACTGGTTCCGCGGCAAAAGTCGGTTCAGCCGCAGGGCCAGCGCTTCGCCCGACCAAAGCAGGTTGCTGATCACGCCGCTGCGAATGCCCTTTTCCTGCAAAAAATCCAGCATCGCTTCCGCGCCCGGCATTGTCGCGCCCATGGACGCGCCTTCCCAAAACACCGTCTCCATCTCGAGCGGGGAAAGCGAAAACTCGATCCCCAGATACTCATACAATGTTTTATCCGCCACCCGGCCGCAAATTTCATAGCCCACCTTGCGAACCGCCTCGACATGCTCGCCAAAAATCCACTCTGCTGCCCGGCGCACATCCTCCAGCGTGCAGTTTCCGGGATTTTGGGTGGCATATTGCAAAAGCCGTTCGTTCCCCCGCACGGGATCCCAACCCGGCTCGTACAAAAGCGTGTGCCCATAATCGAACAGGATCATCTTGGGATAGGAAACGTTGCTCATCGCGGAATCCTCCATTTTATATTATGGTTGACGCATCCACCTTTGCACTTCCTGCAACATGCGCGCAAACGAATCAAACCGCCACCGCGCGGGATATTCCGGATAAAATCCCTCCGGATCGAAAAAAATGCCCGCCATGCCGGCGTTTTCCCCGGCCTGAAGATCGATGGGCCGGTCGCCCACCATGGCGCAGTTCTCCCGCGCGAGCGCGTGCTTTGCCAGCAAAAAATTCAGTGCGTCCGGCGCGGGCTTGCTGGGAAAGCCGTCCTCTTTGGTCACAAAATCCCGGAACCATTTGCGCATATCCCAGCGCTCCAGCGCTTCCTGCGCCGTGTGGTTGCGGTGCGTGTACAGATAGTTCCGTCCCCCGCCCTGCGCGATGGCCGCCAAAACTTCGCGCGCGCCGGGATAGGGGAGCATGCTCTGTGGCCCCTCGTCCTCCGCGTGGCGGTGATAGGCGTCCATCACGGCCTGCGCGTCCACGCCAAAGCGCGCGTTCGCCGCGCGCGCCGCGTCGCCCAAAGAGCGCTTCATGCCATTCAGCGTCCAATCGTACTCCGCGTCATAGCCCAATTCTGCCAGAGCGCACACCAGCGCGCGGGCCATGCGCGGATACGTGTCAAACAACGTACCGTCAAAATCCCAGAAAAATTCGCAAATCATCGCTTTCCCTCCGCCTTTTCCATAGGTTTCTCCGCGCCGTCGCGATTCTCCTGCATCCTTTTCGCCACAATTTCGAGAAATCCTTTGCACATTTCCAACGGAACCATAACTTGACAGCCGGGCCAATCAGGATATAATTAGTTTGTAAAACTAAATGAAGGGGCATGCGCATGGATCCCTTTGCCAGCGAACTCAATCTGTTATTTATGCACACTTACCGCTCCATCCACAACGTGGAGGAGGCCATGCTCAAATCGCTGAGCAATGGCAGCCTGAGCATCGGCGAAATGCACATCATCGAGTGCATCGGGCGCGGCGGGAAAAATGGCGCGAGCATCACCGCCATCGCACAGGACATGGAAATTTCCCTGCCCTCGGCCACGGTCGCCGTGAAAAAGCTGGAAAAAAAAGGCTTTGTGCTCAAATCGCGCGGCGCGGAAGACGGGCGCCGGGTGTATGTCCAGCTCACGGAAAGCGGCCGCCGCGCGGAAGTGGCCCACCGGTATTTTCACCGGCAAATGCTCAAGGCCGTGTGCCAGGGCGTGCGGGAAGAGGAAAAACCCGTGCTGCTGGGCGTGATACGGGCGCTAAACGAATTTTTTGACAAGGCTGTTTCGCAGCTTTCTGCCCAGGCCGATCAAAACGGAGGAATGCAGCCATGAGAATTTTGGGAACCGGCAGCGCGCTGCCCGCGCGCCGGGTGACGAACGAAGAACTGACGGCGTTTCTGGACACCAGCGACGAATGGATCCGCACGCGCACGGGCATTGCCGAGCGCCGTGTGCTCAACGAGGAGAGCGTGCTGTCGCTCGCGCGCGAAGCTTCCCTGCGGGCGCTGGAAAACGCGGGCCTGAACGCGGACGATATCGATATGATCATCGTTTCCACCGCGAAGGGGGAAACCGTCACGCCCGCCACCGCCAACCTTTTGCAGGGCGAAATCGGCGCGCATTGCCCGGCGTTCGATCTGAACGCCGCCTGCTCCGGATTTCTTTACGCGCTCGACCTGGCGCAGCCCTATATCGATTCCGGCAAAGCGCAGCGGATTCTTATCACCTGCGCGGAGGCGATTTCCCGCCTGTGCGACTGGACGGACCGCTCCACCTGCGTGCTCTTTGGCGACGGCGCGGGCGCGGCCATCGTGGGAGCGGGCGAGGGACTATTGGCCACGCGGCTGACCTCCGTGCCCAACCTGGGCGCGCTGAACGCCTACCACGACCCGGGCAACAACCCCTTCCAGGAGCACAAGCATCCCGCGAGCTACCTGCACATGGCGGGCCAGGAAGTGTTCAAATTCGCGGTTTCCACCTCCAGCGCGGATCTGCGCGCCGTGGCGGAAGCGGCGGGCGTCGGCCTGGCGGAAATCGACTTTTTCGTGCTCCACCAGGCCAACATGCGCATCCTGGAAGCCGTGCGCACGCGGCTGGGCCAGCCGAAGGAAAAGTTCCCCTCGAACATCGCGCGCACGGGCAATACCTCCTCGGCCAGCGTGCCCATTTTGCTGGACGAGCTGAACCGCTCCGGCGCGCTCACGCCCGGCATGCTCATCGCCATGAGCGCGTTTGGCGCAGGGCTCACCTCGGGCGCTGCCCTACTACGCTGGGCATAACTCTCTCGCGGCAAACGGAAGCGCCGGACATGGATTTCGGACTTCTTTGCAATATAAATCAACCATCATTTAGGAGGATACAAACAATGGATACGTTCAATAAGGTTGCTCAGATGCTCGCCGACCACAAAGGCATCGACGTGAACACGATCACCATGGATTCCACCTTTGCTGAGCTGCAGGTGGACTCGCTGGACGTGGCGGAACTGGTGATGAATTTTGAGGACGAGTTCGGCATCTCCATCGAGCTGGACGAGGCCGTGAAGACCGTGGCGGACATGGTCAAGCGCATTGACGAGGCGAAGGCGGCGCAATGATGAAAACCCGAATCACCGAAGCTTTCGGCATTGAATATCCCATCTTCCAGGGCGGCATGGCCTGGGTTTCCGAGGCGAAGCTCGCCGCGGCGGTTTCCAACGCGGGCGGGCTGGGCATCATTTCCGCCATGAACCTGGACGCGGACTACCTGCGCGGCCAGATTCGCGCCTGCCGCGAAGCCACGGACAAGCCCTTCGGCGTGAACATCATGCTGATGAGCCCGCATGTGGAAGAGGTCGCCCAGTTGGTGATGGACGAGCATGTGCCCGTGGTGACCACGGGCGCGGGCCTGCCCGAAAAGTACATGAAGCAGTGGGTGCCCGCGGGCATCAAGGTCGCGCCTGTGGTGCCCTCCACCGCCATCGCCAAGCGCGTAGCGCGCGCGGGCGCGACGGCGGTCATTGCCGAGGGTTGCGAATCCGGCGGCCACATCGGCGAGCTGACCACCATGGCGCTGGTGCCCCAGGTGGTGGACGCGGTGGACATCCCCGTGTTGGCGGCGGGCGGCATCGCGGACGGGCGCGGCATCGCGGCTTCGCTCATGCTGGGCGCGGAAGGCGTGCAGTGCGGCACGCGGTTTTTGTGCGCCAATGAGTGCCAGATCCACGAGAACTATAAAAAGAAAGTGCTGGCCGCGCGCGATATCGACACGCAGGTCACGGGCCGCCGGCTCGGCCACCCCGTGCGCGGGCTGAAAAACCCCATGATGCGCGCCATGCACGATATGGAATACGATTCCAGCAAAACCAACGAGGAAATCGAGCGCTATGGCGCGGGCGCGCTGCGCCGCGCCGCCATCGAGGGCGATTTGGAAACCGGCACGTTCATGGCGGGCCAGATCGCCGCGCTGGTGAAAAAGGAACAACCCGCCGCGGAAATCATCCGGGAAATGTTCGCGGAGGCGGAAAAGCTGCTCGCGGAGGCCCCAAAATGGCTCGCGTAGCGTTTTTGTTGGCCGGGCAGGGCGCGCAAAAGCCCGGCATGGGCCGCTCCCTCTATGACCATTCGCCCGCGGCGCGCGCGCTTTTCGATACGCTGGAGGCCATCCGCCCCGGCACGCTGGAAATGTGCTTTTCTGGCAGCGCGCAGGAGCTCAGCCAAACGGCGAACACCCAACCCTGCGTGTTCGCCGTGGATATGGCCTGCGCCGCCGCCGCCCAGGAAGCGGGGCTGGTTCCCGCGTTCCTGGCGGGCTTCTCGCTGGGCGAGCTGGCTGGCGTCGCCCTCAGCGGCATGCTGCCCGTGGAGGACGCGTTCCGCCTGGTGATCCGGCGCGCCGAGCTGATGGACGAATGCGCCAAGGCGCACCCGGGCGCGATGCTCGCGGTGCTCAAGCTCGATGCGGTCCACGTGGAAGCGCTGGCCCGGGAATTTTCGCAGGTCTACCCGGTGAATTACAACAGCCCGGGGCAGACCGTGGTCGCCTGCGCCAGCGAAGAGGCGGATGCCTTTGCGGGCCGCGTGCAGGCGGAGGGCGGCCGCGCCATGCGCCTGAAGGTGAGCGGCGGCTTCCATTCCCCCTTTATGCAAAATGCGCAGGCTGGCCTGGCGGAGGCGCTAAAGAGCGCGCCCCTCGCCGCGCCGCGCATCCCGCTGTATGCCAACCAGACCGCGCAGCCCTATTCCCTGGAAACCGCGCGCGAATGCCTGGCGGGCCAGGTGGCGCACCCGGTGCGCTGGCAGCAGACCATTGAAAACCTCATCGCCGCGGGCGCGGAATCGTTCCTGGAACTCGGCCCCGGCGCCACGCTTGCCGGACTGGGCAAGCGCATCGCTCCGGACCACGCCTTCCTGAACGCGGAAGACATGTCTGGTATCGAAGCAGCCGCACAGGCGCTTTTATAAGGCGCAGCTTGTCAAAAAGACTTTTTTGACAAGCTGGTGGACGGGGGAGCAAGCTCCCCCGCCACTGCCACCCCCTCAATCAGTTTCCGCTAAAATCCTGCGGATTTTCGGGCGCGGAAACTGCAAAGAAACGATTTTTGCTCTGGAAAATGAGATTTTCCGGCGCAAAAATCGCCCCGTCCCCGCCGTACACGCCGCCGGGGACGATTAAAGCGCGAAAGGGCTTTGCCCCTCTCTTTGGTTTTTTGACAGTCTGGGCCGCGCGCGACTGGCGCGCGGCGCTCAATCCAGGAGGAAAGTATGCTACAGGGAAAAACGGCGCTCATCACAGGCGGTTCGCGCGGCATTGGCCGCGCCATTGCCCTGCGCATGGCGCGCGAAGGCGCGAATGTCGCCATTCTATACGCGGGCAACGAGGCCGCCGCGCAGGAAACTGTCGAAGCGGCGCGCGCATTGGGCCCGAAGGCGTTTTGTGCCCGCGCAGACGTGGGCGAGTATGCCCAGGTGGAATCCGCGATCCAGGCGGCGAAGGAAGCGCTCGGTCCCATCCATATTCTTGTAAACAACGCGGGCATTGCGCGCGATAAGCTGATCATGCGCATGTCCAGCGAGGATTTTGCCGCCGTGGTGCGCGTGAATCTGATGGGCGCGTTCCACACCATCCGCGTGCTCACGCCGGATTTTGTGCGCCAGCGCGCGGGGCGGATCATCAATATCGCTTCCGTCGCAGGGCTGATGGGCAACCCCGGCCAGGCGAACTATGCCTCGGCCAAGGCGGGCCTGATCGGCCTGACCAAAACCGTGGCCAAGGAACTGGCCAGCCGCGGCGTAACGTGCAACGCCATCGCGCCGGGCTTTGTGGAAACCGATATGACCCGCGAAATGAACCAGAGCGCGCTGGAAGCCGCCATGAACGCGGTGCCGCTCAAGCGCATGGGCAAGCCCGAAGAAATCGCGGCGGCCGCCGCCTTCCTGGCGAGCGACGACGCCGCTTATATCACCGGCGCGGTCCTTTCGATCGACGGCGGACTGAACATGTGAGGTGGAAAGCATGCATCGCGTAGTCGTAACCGGCATGGGCGTCATCAGCCCGGTGGGAAATTCCACAGAATCGTTTTTTCAAAATCTCGTAAACGGCGTGTCCGGCATCGGCCCGATCACGCGCTTCGATACCACGGATTACAAGGTGAAGCTCGCGGGCGAAGTGAAGGATTTTAACCCGGAGGATTTTGGCATCGATAAGGGCCTCGCCCGCCGCTGCGATACCTTCACGCTCTACGCGCTGGCCGCCGCCGAGCAGGCCATGCGCCAAAGCGGTCTGAGCGGCGCGGTCGCGCCCGAACGCTTCGGCGTGTACGTGGGCAGCGGCATCGGCGGCATGCAGACCTTTGTGAACGAAACCGAAAAGCTGCTCACCCGCGGCCCGTCGCGCGTGTCGCCGTTCTTCGTGCCCATGATGATCAGCAACATTGCCGCTGGCAACATCGCCATCCGCTATGGCGCGCAGGGGCCGTGCCTGCCTGTGGTCACCGCCTGCGCCACGTCTTCGCACACGATTGGCGAAGCGTTCCACGCCATTCAGCACGGCTATGCCGACGCCATTCTGGCGGGCGGCGCGGAGGCCACCATCCTGCCCCTGGCCGTGGCTGGGTTCACCAATTTGAAGGCGCTCAGCGAGGAAACGGATCCCGAAAAGGCGTCCCTGCCCTTCGACGCGCGCCGCAAGGGCTTTGTGCTGGGCGAGGGCGCGGGCATCCTCGCGCTGGAAGAATACGAGCACGCGAAGGCGCGCGGCGCGCACATCCACGCCGAAATCGTGGGCTACGGCAACACCTGCGACGCCTATCACATCACCGCGCCGCATCCACAGGCCGTGGGCGGCGCGCAGGCGCTGCGCCTGGCCATGCAGGAGGCGGGCGAGCCCCATGGCGCGCTGTACATCAACGCGCACGGCACCGGCACGCCCATGAACGACAAGCTGGAAACGCTCGCCATCAAAAATGCGCTGGGCGAGGCGCGCGCGCGCGAAGCGCTGATCAGTTCCACCAAATCCATGACCGGGCACATGCTGGGCGCCGCTGGCGGCGTGGAAGCCATTGCCAGCGTGATGGCGCTGGAAGAGGGCGTTTTGCCCCCCACCATTCACCTGGACGAGCCCGACCCGGAATGCGACCTCAACTATCTGCCGCACACGGCGCTGCGCGCGCAGGCGGAGATGGCGGTTTCGCTTTCGCTGGGCTTTGGCGGTCACAACGCCGCAATCGCCATCAGGAGGATATAAGAATTCGATGAACATCAAACAAATCAAGGCGCTGGCGCAGATTCTGGCGCAAAACGACCTGAGCGCGCTGGAAATCAACGAAGGGGAAACGCACATCCGCCTGGAACGGACGGTCGCGCAGCCCGCGGCGCAAGCCGGCGCGGTATTGGTCGCGCCGCCCATGCCGGCGGCAGCCGCGCAGCCCGCGCAGGAAGCGCCCGCGAGCGCGCCCGTGGAGGATCCCGGCGTGGATTTCAACGACGTTTTCGAGGCCAAGTCCCCCCTGGTCGGCGTGTTCTACGCCGCGCCTTCGCCGGGCGCGGAACCGTTTGTGCGCGTGGGCTCGCGCGTGAAAAAGGGCGATGTGCTGTGCATCGTCGAGGCCATGAAGCTCATGAACGAGATCCAGGCGGAGCGCGACGGCGAAATCGTCGACATTTGCGCACACGACGGGGACGTTGTGGAATTTGGGCAAACGCTGTTCAAGCTCTACGAGCGGTAATTTTGCAAGGCCGGCGGCGTCTGTTCACCGGCCATTTCATGCTATATTGGGAGCGCTGACTATGAATCGAACGGAAATCATGAACATCCTCCCTCACCGCGACGATATGTTGCTGGTGGACGACGCCCAGCGCCTGGAGGACGGCTCGGTCGTCGGGCATTACACCATTCGGGGCGACGAATTTTTCCTGCGCGGGCATTTCCCCGGCAACCCCATTGTGCCGGGCGTGATTTTGTGCGAAATCATCGCGCAGACCGCCTGCGTGCTGTTTGAAAAAGAAATGCAGGGCGCGCTGGCTCTCTATGCGGGCATCGACAAGGCGCGCTTTCGCGGCATCGTGCGGCCGGGCGACGTGCTCACGCTGAAGGCGAAACTGCTGCGCGCCAAGCTGGGGCTGCACGTGATCAGCGGCGAGGCCTGGGTGGGCGACCGCTTGTGCGCGTCGGGCGAATTTTCGTTTATGCTCACCGCCAAGCCATAAGGAGGGTCTGCCCTTGTTTCCCAAAATTCTGATCGCCAACCGGGGCGAAATTGCCCTGCGCGTGATCCGCGCGTGCAAGGAAATGGGCGTAAGCACGGTCGCCGTGTTCTCCGAGGCCGATCGCGACGCGCTGCACGTTTCCCTGGCGGACGAGAGCATCTGCATCGGCCCGGCCCCGGCGGCCAAGAGCTATCTGAACATGGCCTCCATTCTTTCGGCGGCCATCATCACCGGCGCGCAGGCCATCCACCCGGGCTATGGGCTTTTGTCGGAAAACGCCGAGTTTTCCGAGCTGTGCGAGCGCTGCCACATCAAATTCATCGGCGCGAGCGCGCCGGTGATTCGCCGCATGGGCGATAAGGACGAGGCCCGGCGCACCATGCGGGAGGCGGGCGTGCCGGTCATTCCGGGCACGGACGTGATCAATAGCGCCGCCGAAGCCGTACAGGCCGCGCAAACCATCGGCTTTCCCCTGCTCATCAAGGCGCGCAGCGGCGGCGGCGGCCGTGGTATTCGCCGGGTCGACCGGCTGGAAGATGTGGAAAGCGCCTTCTTAACCGCTTCCGCCGAGGCGCAGAGCGCGTTCGGCGACGGCGCGGTGTACATGGAAAAGCTGCTGGAGAACGTGAAGCACATCGAAGTGCAGGTGCTTTGCGATGCTAAGGGTCACTGTGTGTGCCTGGGCGAGCGCGAATGCTCCATGCAGCGCAAAAACCAGAAGCTCGTGGAAGAAAGCCCTTCCACCGCCGTGGACAGCGCGCTGCGCGAAAAGCTCTACGCCGCCACCCTGCGCGCCGTGCAGGCCGTGGGCTACGAGGGCGTGGGCACCGTGGAATATCTGCTCACCCGCGAGGGCGAATTCTATTTTATGGAAATGAACACGCGCCTGCAGGTGGAGCACCCCGTGACGGAAATGGTCACGGGTTACGATCTCGTCAAGTGGCAAATCCGCGTGGCCGCGGGCATGGAGTTGCCCTTTTCGCAAAAAGACGTCGTTTTGCGCGGGCACGCCATCGAGTGCCGCATCAACGCGGAAAACCCGGCGGAGGGGTTCCGCCCCAGCGTGGGCCGCGTGACGCTTTTGCACGTGCCCGGCGGGCCGTGGGTGCGCTTTGATACCGCGCTTTATCAGGGCTATTTCATCCCGCCCTATTACGACTCCATGGTCGGCAAGATGATCGTGCACGCTTCCAGCCGCGAAGAGGCCATCCGCAAAATGCAGGCCGCCCTGTGCGAATTGGTAATCGAGGGCGTGGAACACACGGGCTTTTTCCAGGCCGACCTGATTGGCGAGGAAGCTTTCGTGAATGGAAGCTATACCACCGCGTATTTGAATGGGAAGGAGTAGCCCATGCTGCCAAAATATTTGTTTCGCAAGCCCAAAATCACGCTGGAAGACGCCATGAATCCCAACGCGGACGCGCCTTCCGCGCCAGACAAAATGTATGTTTCCTGCCCCGGCTGCAAGGCCATGCTGCTGGCGAGCGACCTGGAGGCATCCGCCTACGTCTGCCCCCGCTGCGGCCACCACATGCGCATGAACGCCAGAAAGCGCATCCGGCTGATCTGCGACGCGGATTCCTTTTCCGAAATGGACGCGGATCTGCGCTCGGACGATCCCCTGCACTTCCCGGAATACCCGGAAAAGGTGCAAAAAGCGCGCAAGGTTTCCGGTGATGTGGAGGGCGTAAAGACCGGCATCGCGCGCATTGGCGGCATCGAAGTGGCGCTGTTCGTGATGAATCCCTATTTCATGATGGGTTCCATGGGCACTGCCGTGGGTGAAAAAATCACGCGCCTGTTCGAATACGCGCTGGAGCATTCCCTGCCGGTGATCGGCTTCACGGTTTCCGGCGGCGCGCGCGTGCAGGAGGGCATCCTCTCGCTGATGCAAATGGCCAAAACCAGCGGCGCGGTGCGCCGGCACAGCGAGGCGGGCAATTTGTACATCGTAGTGCTCACCGATCCCACGACCGGCGGCGTGGTGGCTTCTTTTGCCATGGAGGCGGATATCGCGCTGGCCGAGCCGCGCGCGCTGATCGGCTTTGCCGGGCCGCGCGTCATTGAACAGACCATCCGGCAAAAGCTGCCCGAGGGCTTCCAGCGCGCGGAATTCCAGCTGGAGCGCGGATTTATCGACGCGATCTGCGACCGCCGCAGCCAACGCGACACGCTGATCCAGCTGCTGCGCCTGCACGGCTACGGCCCGCGGGCGGGAAAGGAGGCGGCCGCATGCAGGCATACGACCGAGTAAGCATTGCCCGCGCCAAGGGGCGGCCCACGGCGCTCAAGTTCATCGGGGCGATTTTTGAGGATTTCTTTGAGCTGCACGGCGACCGGCTCTTCGGCGACGACGGCGCGATCGTGGGCGGCGTCGCCATGCTGGGCGGCAAGCCCGTAACCGTCATTGGCATCGAAAAGGGAGATGACACGCTCGATAAGGTGGCGCGCAACTTCGGCTGCGCGCATCCGGAAGGCTATCGCAAGGCGCTGCGCCATTTGCAGCTGGCCGAAAAGTTTGGCCGGCCCGTCATCACCCTGGTGGATACGTCCGGCGCGTATTGCGGCATCGGCGCGGAAGAGCGCGGCGAGGGACATGCCATCGCGCAGTGCATCACCGCCATGATGGGCCTGAAAGTGCCGGAAATTTCCCTCATCATCGGCGAGGGCGGCAGTGGCGGCGCGCTGGCCCTGGCCGCGTCCAACGAAGTGTGGATGCTGGAAAACGCCGTCTACTCTGTGCTTTCGCCGGAGGGCGCAGCCAGCATCATCTGGAAAGACGCCAGCCGCACGCGCGAAGCCGCGCAATCCCTCAAGCTCACCGCCGGGGATTTGCTTGAACTGGGTGTAATTGAGCGCGTTTTCCCGGAAAGCGATGGGTTCGACGCGCTGTATCCGCGCATTCAGAGCGAGCTGATCGAAACGCTGGATCGCTACGCGGCCATGGATACGGCTGCGCTGCTTAAGCAGCGCTACCAAAAATTTCGTTGCATCGGAGGCCAGTTATGATCGTTTTAGTAACCGATTCCACCGCCTACATCTCCGCCGCGGAAGCCGCCGCGCTGGGCGTAATGGTGCTTCCGATGACCTACAGCGTGGGCGCGCAGGCGCCCGTAAACGAGCGCTATGTAGATGACAACGGCGATTTCGAGCGCTTGATCCGCGAAAACCCCACCACGCTGCGCACCTCGCAGGTTTCTTTCGTGCGCTTCCAGAGCGCGTTTGAAGAACTGCGCGCGGCAGGGCATCAGATTCTGTGCATGACCATTTCATCCCGCCTGAGCGGCACTTATGGCAATGCCTTCAACGCGGCGCGCGAACTGCCCGGCGATGGCATCCGCGTGGTGGATTCGCTTTCCACCGGCGGCGGGCTGACCCTGCTGTTGCGCGAGGCGCGCCGCATGATCGCCTCCGGTATGAATCTGGCGGACACCGCCGAGGCGATCAACGCCATGCGGCACCGGGTGCAGATCACCTTTTCGGTGGACGATATGGAGCCGTTGCGCCGCAGCGGCCGCTTGGGCAGCGTGAAGCTTTCGGTTTCCACCATTCTCAACATCCGTCCCATGCTCCGGTGCGAAAACGGCAGCATTCAATCCTACGCCGTGGTGCGCGGGCAGAACGAGCAGTTGCGCGCGCTGATCAAGGCCGTGCCGCCCGAGGCCATGAACGTAATCATCCAGCACTTCGCCGCCGAAGAGCGCGCGGAAAAGTTGGCTGCCTACTTCCGCGAGCGCGGCCGCAAGGCGGAAATCCGCCACATCGGCCCGGTGCTGGGCATCCACCTGGGCGCTGGCAGCATCGCCCTCGCCTGGATCGACCCGGAATGATGGCGCGGAAGCTGCAAAAAAATACCAACAAGAAAGGGCTGTGAAAGGACGGCAAAAGTCCTTTCGCAGCCCCTCTGGCTTACATGCGCTTGCGGCATCCATCCACCTGAATGTTCTGGCCTGAGATGTAGCTCGCCCGGTCGGACGCGAGAAACACCACCAAATTGGCGCACTCCTCAGGCGTGCCTGCCCGCCCCATAAACGAATGTTCGGGCAGGGGATTGCCGGTGACATCGATGCTGCCCGGCGATACGGCATTCACGGTAACGCCTCGCCGCGTAACTTCCTTGGCCAGCGCGTGGGTGAAGCCGATGATGGCGCCCTTCGTCATGGAATAATCCGCCATGCTGGCGATGCCATACACACCCGCAACAGAAGCAATGTTTACGATGCGCCCATAGCCGCGTTCCAGCATGCCGGGCAGAATGGCATGCGTGGGGTACAGAGTGCCCAGGATATTGATGGATATCTTGCGTTTCCACTCCTCGCTACGCGAATCCACAAAATTGCATGCGCGGTCGTATACTCCCGCGTTGTTCACCAGGATATCAATGGGCCCGAGCGCATCGTGTGCGCTTTGCGCGGCAGCGCGCACAGCCGCCTCGTCCGTCACGTCCAGCGGGCATTCCACAATTTGCGCACCCAGTTCCTGCGCTAGCCGGGCCGTCTCCGCAAGGCCGCGCGCGTTGATGTCTGCCAGAGCGAGGGAAGCACCTGCCCTGGCCAGCTGCAGCGCGATGGCCCTGCCAATGCCATGCGCAACGCCCGTTATAAATGCCGTTTTGCCAGAAAATTCCATTTCATGTATCCTCCTTGGCGAGTTTCCCTTTGATTGTATCTATTTTGCGCCGCAAAGGGAATGGAAAAAAGCATGCCATATTTGACTCAAATGATACAATTTTCTTGCCAAACGCCCCGCCATGTGCTATGATGGTGTCAACAAGCTGGCAAGGAGTGTCTGGCCCATGTGGATTCCGATCATCACACAGTATCTTTCTGTTTTGTCTGTCCACGACGAGACGGGGCATATTCTGGACATGCGGGACCGCTACTGCGCCACCCTGATCTTTCCCCTGAAAGGGCGAATTCGATTTTCGGCGGACGAGTGCGTTACGCTGGCGGATGGCACACACCCGATTTACCTTTCCCGGGGCACCTGCTATCGCAATGAATGCCTGGAAGAGGCGCGCAGCATCATGTTCAATTTTCAGGATGACATTGCTCCTGGCACGATAGAATCCCTGCCGCCCGCGCCAGCTGGGGCGGTTTCCGAAGCATATTGGAGCATACAAAAAGCGCAGGGCGATACCTGTGCCCTTGCGCTGATTTTGTCCTGCCTATACCGGCTGCTGTACCAGGTGCTGGGTAACGCAGAGCACGAAAAAGGCGATCTCCTTGCTCCAGCGCTGGAAATGATGCGCTGCCGATTCTGCGAAAGCGGCCTTATGTTGGATGATCTCGCCAGCGCCGCGCATATCAGCAAAGTGTATTTGGGAAAGTGCTTTGTCGCCCGCTATGGGCAAAGCCCCATGCGCTATCTGCGAGAAATCCGCATGCGGCACGCCGTGGATTACCTGCGCGAACGGCGGCCCGTGGGGGAAGTGGCGCGCCTTGTGGGCTATACGGACATTTTCCAGTTCAGCCGCGCCTTCAAGCAGCATTTCGGCGTGCCACCTTCGCGCTTTGATGAGGGTTGATTCATCGGGCGCATGGCCGCAGATTTGGCCGAAGGATCAGTCCGCTCTGCACGTTATGGCAAGGGCATGCGTCTTTTTGACCCTGAATTGCTGTGCACGGGTTTCATCTTCTACCACCAGCATACCATCTTTTTCTCCAACCACGTAGAAGACAGCGCCCTGGAGCTGGATTTGCTGCAAGGCGCTGGTTTCGCCGCCGGCCGGGTACAGAGCGGCGTCCTGTGTCAGCTGGACGGGAATGGTGGGGTAATCGACTTGCGCCAGCGCGTCTTTGGCGATCCAGCCCGTCGCCGTGCCGCTGAGATTTTCAACGCGGAAATCGTTCTCTGTTTTTCCCGCCACAAACACTATCGTTCCCGCGGGCAGTTGCACGGACTTGCCTGTCGCCGCATCGCGCACAAAAGCATCCTCTTGCACCCTTCCCACCATGCGCTCGAGCAGCGCCAGATCCTCCACCTGCACGAAGCCTTCGTTGCCTTCGCAGGAAATTTTCACCCATTCGCCATGGCTGTTCAAAATGTTCAGGCGGGTTCCCTTTTCCAGCGTAGCCAGACCTGTTCCCGAGGCGGAAGCCTGGCCATATACCGTCGTGCTGGCCGTATACACCTCCGCCGGTATGGGATCCGCGGGGGAGGACGGACGCTTTTGCGGCTCGCTTGGCTCCTTTTCCGGCTGCGATGCGCTCCCGGACAGGATGCCGGCGGCGTTCCCGTTCTGATCGTATACCACGCCATCGCGGATCGTTACCGGCCGATAGAAAGTGCTATCTGCGGCTCTCGGTAGGCCATTCGGATCTTCCTGGCTAAGAAATTCTTGGATGTACGCATCATAAGCCTCTGTTTTGCCCGCAATGCCACCGTTTTCGAAGTACACGAGTCCATTCTCCTTCAGTATAAGCCGTTCCAGTTCTGCTAAGGCTCCTGGTGCAAGCAAACCCAGAGCCATTGCGATGGTCATCACTACAGCCAATTTTCCAAACATGTCAGTCTTTGCGCGCATCTTGCTACACCTCCATTTTGTGATTGTTATGCGTATCGTTCCTGTGCAAGACAGGAAAATGGACTTCACTTCTTTCTGTATATAGGACGGTGTATGGAGAAATCTGGTTCCGCAAAACCCCAAATTTATGGAACATAAGGAAAAGATTGGACGTCTAATATGCAAAAGGTAGCAAAATCCTCTGCGGATCCGCGATATCCGCCGGGAGGGAAAAGGCACGAAGCGAGCGCTGTCAGGGGAGGCACGGGGCTTGAAAGACCAAAAAGCGGGAATGGTAGGGCGGTGGGCGGCGCGTTTTTTCCGGCGTGCAGCCCTGACGCTGGTTTTGGCGTGCCTGTTTTTCTGCCTGCTTTTGGCGGCAATCCGGCTTGATGGAATGATAAGGCGTTATAATACCCAAAACGCAATCGTGGCGGATTTTTATGGGAATTTCCACGCTTTTGCGGCCGCGGCAGAACAGGCGGAAACGCGCGGCTTTCGGGGGAACGCGGCGGAATTGTCCCCTTGCCTGGAGGCGCTGGGATTCGATTTCA
Organism: Candidatus Alectryocaccomicrobium excrementavium; assembly: GCA_018716755.1. GTDB lineage: Bacteria > Bacillota > Clostridia > Christensenellales > Aristaeellaceae > Alectryocaccomicrobium > Alectryocaccomicrobium excrementavium. Next base: position 6,586 of record DVJN01000039.1, on the reverse strand, counting down.
TCTATTGCGAGGGTGGCGTGGTATACTTTTGCTATGAAGAAGCAACCCTGGCAACGGGTGTGGTGGGAATATTGCAAACACCGCAAGCGGAAAATGTGGCGGATGGATACCAATGGGAACGCATTATGGGCGAATGGTATTATTGGACGGAGATATAGTCCATGGCAAGTCCGTTGGACTTTGGGGGGAAAATGATGGGAATCGATGAAATCTTGGCGCTGCTGAATGACAACCTGCCGCCGGAGGCGCAGCAAAGGGGCATAGAGGCGGCAAAGCACGTGAAAACCACGCTGCCTTTTGTGATGCCGGGGGAAGCGTACTGCGGCAAAAAGGTGTGGGAGAACTGCGCCAAAATTGTCGCCATGCGCACAGACGAGCAGATCAGGCCTTATTTGAACCAGCTGCTGGAGTGGATTCAGGATCCTACCTGTCCCGGCGCGCTGCGGATTTTTGAGCGGCTCCTGCAATACCGCGATGTGGAATTGCTGCGCATGATGCTGCGCTGGAGCATTTTGCGCGCAGAGGCCACGGGGGAATTCGGGGTGTATGTGCTGTACGATTTGCTGGCCAGGCTGCCGCTGGAGCCGTAACGGCAAAGGCGCGGGATTCAGGCGTCGCTGCGGAAACCCTTGAAGCGCGGCTGGCGCATGCCGTCGCGCGTGATCTGGTGGAATCCGATTCCCTTTTCCTGCACCGCGGTATAGAGGGAAATGGGGATATATACCATACCAAAACTGATGGCCAGTTTTCTTACAGCCGCTGGCATTGCAAGCACCTCGCTTTTTGCTCAGTTTGCCCGCAAAAGCGAAAGCAATGCAGCAGGGCGTAGAAGTTTTCGCGGAACTTGGGCAATTTCGCCGCGGCTGCGGAGGGAAAATTGCCTTTCTGTCCCGCGCGTTTTTGCCGTCTGTCCGCCGCAGGCACACAATTTTCCCCCGGGCATACCATGCAATGTGGGTTTCGCCCGCAGTGGAAAATCGCCAAGGAGGAATGAGCATGTCATTCTACAGCTACAAAAACGCCAATGCGCAGTGCTCGCCCGGTTGCATTTGCACCAGCGCGCTCGATGGGCTGAACCAGCGCATCTGCATCCAGGTGAAAAACGTCTATGATTCCTGCATGCAGCAGGAGCAGCTCGATGACGTGGTGATCACGGTGAGCGACATCGTTCCCGTTTTGCCCGACAAATCCTGCCATGAAACCAATACCCGCCCGTGCAGCTGTTCCTGTGCTGGAAACACCTGCTCGTGCAGCTGCAACGCCTGCGGCGCGCCCCTTTCCTATTCGGAGGCCGTGGAAAACGCGGAAAATGCCAATTGCCCGCTGCCACAGCCCTGTGGACAGTGGACGTTTGAAAGCTGCCGCTCCTCGACCACGGAAGGCACGATTTCCAACCTCACCATCGACCGCCTGTGCGACCGCCCGCAGTTCGCGCGCGTGAAGGGCACGGTTTCCATTCCCATTGATGTGCTGTTCACGGACCAGCGCTGCCAGGAATGGATCGGCCGGGGCACGGTTTCCGTGGTGAAGGACGTGTTGCTCGCCATTCCCGATGAATCCATCGTACCGTTTACATTGGAAAGCCTTGTCAGCGCGATTTGCGTATCCGGGACTTACATCGGCAATTGCCAGTTCGAGATCACCATTTGCGTGACCATCGTGCTCAAGATCCTCGCGGAAGTGGAACTGATGGTTCCCTCCTACGGCTATTGCGAGATCCCGCCGTGCGAGGAATTTGCGGAGAACGTGTGCGACGAGTTCTTCTCGCTGCCGCTGTTCCCGCAGCAAAGCGCTTCCTTCCAGCAGATTTGCAACTGCTCGACCGGAACCGCTGCGGGCACGACGGCCACGACCGCCGCTACAAACGCGAATTGCGGCTGCGTGAACAATCTCGGCTGCCAGCAGGTGTGCAGCACCTGTTGCAATTGCGGCACGACCTGTGCCGGCTGTTCTTCGTCGCTGTGCCCGCGCTGCGGCGGCACGATGACCAGCTCGACCACCGCGTAACCGCCCGCGCCACCCCAGGCGGTTTGACGATAGGCGGCGGCATTCCCCGTGGGATATCGGTTTCCCCTTACGAAAGCGCGCCGCCGCCAGGGTTACATGGCCCCGGCTGCTTTGGGCAGCCGGGGCATTTTTGTGGGGCAGGCGCTAAAATGGGGAACGCTATCAGGCGTAGGTTTTTTCTACGATCTTCACCAGCAGCTGGCTCACGGTTTCCAGCGCCTGGGCGGTGATGCACTCCAACACGCCGTGCCAGTTGAGCCCGCCGGTGCAAAGGTTCGGGCAGGGCAGGCCCATATAAGAAAGGCGCGCGCCGTCCGTGCCGCCGCGGATGGGCACAATGATGGGTTCAATGCCCATTTCCTGCATGGCCGCGCGGGCAGTGTCGATCAGGTGCATGTGCGGGGCGATTTTTTCCTTCATGTTATAATAAGAATCCTTGAGATCGAGCGCGAGCGTGCCCGCGCCATAGCGTGCGTCAATAAATTCCGCCGCGCGGCGCATCAGCTCCTTGCGCGCCTCAAAGCGCGCGCGGTCGTGGTCGCGGATGATGTAGTCGAGATCCGCCCGCACCACGTCCCCGTGCATTTCATCCAGGTGGAAGAAACCCTCATAGCCCTCGGTGTGTTCCGGCCGCTCGAAAGCGGGCAGCATGGCGTGGAATTCCATGGCTACGTTGAGCGCGTTCACCATGCGGTCTTTGGCGCTGCCGGGATGGATGCCCAAGCCGTGCACGGTGACGTGAGCGCTAGCCGCGTTGAAGTTTTCATATTCGATTTCGCCCACTTCGCCGCCGTCCACGGTGTAGGCGAAATCCGCGCCAAAAGCCGTAAGATCAAAGGCGTCCGCCCCGCTACCCACTTCCTCATCGGGTGTGAAGGCGATACAGATCTTGCCGCGCTGGACTTCTGGATGGGCGAGCAAAAATTCCGCCATAGTGAGGATTTCCGCGATGCCGGCCTTGTCGTCTGCGCCGAGCAGCGTCGTGCCGTCGGTGACGATCAGGTCTTCTCCCACGCATTTGGCGAGCGCAGGGAACATGGCCGCTTCGATGGTTACGCCCGGCGCGAGCGGGATATCGCCGCCCGCGTAGTTTTTCACGATGCGGGGGCGCACGTTTGCGCCGCTGGCCGCGGGAGATGTATCCATGTGCGCCACAAAGCCCAGCGCGGGCAGGTCCGGCACGGTAGCGGGCAGCGAACCGTACACATAGCAATGCTCGTCCACGCGCGCATCGTGTATGCCCATTTCGCGCATTTCCTGCACGAGGGCGTTTGCCAGGTCGAATTGCTTTTGTGTGCTGGGGATGGCGTTCGCGCCGTCCGCAGATTGGGTATCAAAGCTTACATAGCGCAAAAAGCGCTCCGTTGCCGTTGCCATTGTTGTAGTCTCCTCCTATTTTCTCTTGCGCAAGATGGATAGCATGAGTCCCACGGACAGGCACAATCCCAGCGCCACGCAGACCAGCCCAAGCACGCTTGCACCCAACGCAAAGGGCGCGGGACCATTTGCGCACAGCAGCGCGCCGCCGGTGAGCAGCGCGAGCGCAATCAGGCTCAAAATCAGCCGGTTGCCCAGCGCGAGCAGGGCGCGCGCCAGCCCTTCTGAGGGGGAAAGTTCCAAATTGAGTTTGGCGCTTCCGCGGTTAAAGGCCTTCAGCCAATCCGCGGCGAGCGCCGGGAGATCCAGGGATTTGTCCAGCGAATCGTACACCGAGGCGGCCGCGCTCTTGAGCTTCTTGCGCGCCGCTTCCTGGGTAAAAGCGCCGCGCGAGATGCGCGCCGCCGTGGCGCGCATGATGTTGAAATGCGGATCCAGCGCCACGACCACGCCTTCGATGGTGCTCAGGCCGCGCGCCAGCATGGACATGCCCGGCGGCAACGCAATGCCGTGCCGCTTTGCCAGGGCGAGCACATCGTCGAGCAGCTGCGGCATGCTGACCGTTTCGAGGTCGGTTTCGGCATAGCGGGAAAGCAGCGCGTCGATTTCTGCGTTCATTTGCGCGTGGTCGACGGCGCCCTTCGGCTGGCCCAGCGCGAGCAGCACGCGGCGCATGCCATCCACATCGTGCCGGGCAATGGCGCGCACCGCTTCGCCGAGCAGTTTCTGGTCGCGCGGGGACAATCTGCCCATCATGCCCAGATCGATCCACACAATCTGTCCGCCGCGTATGCGCAGGTTGCCCGGATGCGGGTCGGCGTGGAAAAAGCCGTCGTCCACGATCTGCTGGATGTAATTGTCCGCCAGCTTGGCGGCGATTTCCGCCCGGTCATAGCCGGCGCAGTCGAGCGCTTTCAGATCGTCGGGTGAAAATCCGTCGATGTATTCCATCGTCAGCACGTGACGCGTGGTGAACGCGCGGTATATCTTCGGGCAGGAAACAAAAACTATGCCTGCATTGCGCTGGGCGAATTCCTCCGCATTGGCGGCTTCGCGCAAAAAATCCATTTCCTGCTGCGATACCGCCCATAGCTCGTCCAGCACCATGGAAAAATCAATGGCATCGCCCGTGCCCGCCGCAAGCCGGGCAATGCCCGCTGCGCGGCGCAAAAGGGCGATGTCCTGCTCCATGGTTTCGTAAATGCCCGGACGCTGCACTTTCACGACCACGCTCTCTCCGCTTCGCAGCGTGGCCCGATGCACCTGCGCGATGGAAGCGGAACCAAGCGGCGCTTCCTCGAAGACGGAAAACAGCGCTGGCAGCGGCGCGCCCAGTTCTTTTTCTACTGCGGCGCGCACTTCCGCCACCGGCATGGGTGCCGCTTCGGTGCGCAGCTTTGCCAGCTCCTGGCAGTATTCGCGCGGAATCATGTCCGAGCGCAGGGAGAGCAGCTGGCCGATTTTCATAAAAGTCGGGCCGAGGTCTTCCAGCACCAGGCGCAACTTCTCCGGCGTCAGCCCGCGCGCTGCGCCGCGCCTGCGGAGGATGGAGAGGATTTCCTTCAGGCGCGCGGCGTCGCCGCGCAGGGGATTATTCGCCGCCATCCGGGGAGTCCGGCGCGTCCGCGGGCGTTTCTTTGTCCAGCTCGTCGAGCCGTTTGCGCAGCTCGTCGCGCTGCTTTCGGGTCATCGAGTCCACACAGCGCAGCAGCGCGTCGCCGTCCTGCGGCGAAACCGCAATGGTGACGTGCTCTTTCACGCGCTCTTTCAAATCGCGCTTGAGCTCTTCGTTGCGCACTTTGCCTTCTTCCACGGTGCTTTCGCCTTTTTGCACCAGTTCGTGCAAAAGTTCATGGCCCTTTTCCGCCGTGGCGGCCGCTGCGCCGACGCCCGCCAGGATTGCCTTGCGCAGCCCTTCTTCCCAATTTGCCATATGTTTCGCCTCCCATCGGTTTTGCTGTATCAAAAGTTCTATGCCGTCATCCCGAATTCCTCTTTTTTCGTTTCACCAATATAAATTGCCTTGACGAGATCGCGATTATGCGTTACACTAAGGCAAGAAACCAATAGGGGAGAGAAAAACATGAGCATAAAAAAAGAGGACATCGCGCGCGTAAAGGGCATGGGCTTTTTGCTCAACCGGGGCACGGAAAAATTTTCCGGCCGCGTGGTTGCGCCGGGCAGCGTGTTCACCGCCGGGCAGGTTAAGGCGCTGGCCGAGTGCGCCGAGCGCTTTGGCAATGGCACTGTAGCGTTCACTGTGCGCCTGTGCGCGGAAATCGTAGGCATTCCGTATGAGAACATCGAACCGGCGCGCGCGTTTTTGCAGCAGGCGGGGCTGGAATTCGGCGGCACCGGCGCGAAGGTGCGCCCCGTGGTGGCCTGCAAGGGCACGACCTGCGTATATGGCAATTATGATACGCAGGCGTTGGCGCGGCATTTGCACGAAAAGTATTATCTGGGATGGAAGGGCGTTTCCCTGCCGCACAAGTTCAAGATTGCCGTAGGCGGTTGCCCGAACAGCTGCGCCAAGCCCAGCCTGAACGATTTCGGTATCGAAGGGCACCGCGTTCCGGTGTACGATAGCGAAAAGTGCCGTGGCTGCAAGGTTTGTTCTGTGCAGGCTTCCTGCCCGGTGAAGGCCGTTTCCATGGAAAATGGTAAGGCGAAGATCAATACCGGCGCCTGCATCAGCTGCGGTGTGTGCGTGGGCAAGTGCCCGTTCGGCGCGGTTGCGCCCGAGAGCGAAACCGTTTACGCTATCTATGTGGGCGGCACCTGGGGCAAGACCACGCGCAATGGCACCCGCCTTTCCCGCATGGTGCGCGCGGACGAAATCGATGCGCTGATCGAAAAGACCATGCTCTGGTTCCGCGAAAACGCGTATCAGAAGGAGCGCTTGGGCAAGGCTATCGACCGCTTGGGCGTGGATGCGCTGGAACAGGCGCTCTTTGGCGGCGATTTGCTCGCCCGCAAGGAAGAAATCCTCGCCGCGCCCATCCGCACCGCGCCGTAAGGAGCACAGGAATTTGGGTACATAAAAGGCCAGCCTTCCCGTCGTTGACGGGAAGGCTCTGATCGTTGACAAACCTTTGGTTTGTCAACGAGGATCACCCGGCCGCTTGTCTTCGCACTGTGCCGCCTACGGTGGCCCAGTGTTCCGGCGCTGCGCACTGCGTGTGCTCGCGCCTCCAGCCCTTCG
>DVJN01000256.1 GCA_018716755.1 Candidatus Alectryocaccomicrobium excrementavium | reverse complement strand
TCAAAGTCCGTAGTGGTGGTTCCATCCTCCACGCGGCCCTGGCGGTCGATCGTTCCGGTGGCGAACAGCAGCGCCTCGACGAGCGTCGTCTTGCCCTCGCCGCCGTGGCCCACGACAGCGATGTTGCGAATGTTCTTGGTGCAATAGTCCTTCATTGATGATCCTCCCCGCAATGCGTGAATATTGTCATAGCGGCGCGCAGAAACCGCTCTCGCGGATACGGGCGCACGCATGATAGGCTAGTATATATTTTAACAGAAAAACTCGAAAATTGGAAGCCCCCAAATAAGAGGATTTTGTTGCCTCGCCGTTGAAATATTCCCTACATGAAGAAGAAAATTTTCGGCGCCGCCCGCCTGTGCGGCCTTGTTGTATGTGCGCTAGCGCTGTTTTCCGCCTCTCAGGTTGCGTTTTGCGAAACGCATTCTCGCGAAGAGGTGCGAAAAATGTATGCACAATTGTGCGAAAATCCCATACGCACGCCTTATGAATCGCTGCCCGATCTGGAGCGCTTTTTGCCCGGCTCTCTCACGGAGGAGGCGCTGGAGCAGGCGCTGAACAATGTTAAATTTATTCGATACCTTGCTTATCTGCCCTATGACCTGGCACTGAGCGAAGAAGCCATCGCCAATTCCCAGGCCGCGGCGCTGCTGCTCGCCGCGACAAACGAGCTCTCGCACACGCCCAGCCAGCCGGAAGGCATGCCGCCCGCGCTGTACGAAACCGGTTACGCCGCCGCTTCTTCCAGCAACATCGCCTCCTTTAACTGGTTCACGGACGGCGTGCTGCTCACGGGGCTGGAGCACTTTATGCTCGACGAAGCGGACTACAACCTGCCCACGCTGGGCCACCGCCGCTGGATTTTATCCCCACAGCTGCAATACACCGGCTTCGGGCTGGCCAATTCCGCCTCAGGCATCAGCTACGTGGTGATGCACGTGATGGATTTCTCCGGCGAAGATGCGGACTACGGCCATGTGGCCTGGCCTTCGGCGGGCGCATTCCCCGCGGAATACATGAGCGCGGGCATGCCCTGGTCCGTTTCCCTGCAACCAGAATCCTACAACTTGGAAGCCAGTTCCCCCACCGTCACCCTGAAGGAGCAAAATAGCGGCGCGGTGTTCGCCTTTGCCCTGCCGTCGAGCGAAATCGAGGCGCAATACTTTGCCATCAGCCGCGAGGCTTACGGCGAAGGGGCCTGCATCATCTTCCGGCCCGATCTCGCCGCCGCCGGTTTGGCGGGCTACGAGCAAAACCAGATTTGGCAAGTGTCCATCGATGGGCTCGTTGCGGTGGACGGCGCAACCGCCTCTCTGGAATACACGGTGGAAATCATCTCCCTGGAACCCATCGAACCCGCCGCCGTGGAAATCGAGCCGCAAACGCTCGCCTTGAAGGTGGGCGAAACGGCCGCAGTAGAAGGGATTGCCGTCCCCTCCTGGGCAGACGACACGAGCGTGCGCTACGAAAGCAGCGATCCCGCCATCGCCGCGGTGGACGCAAATGGGCGCGTCACCGCCATCTCTGCGGGCGAATGCGAAATTTCCGCCATAGCGGCCAATGGCCTATCCGACATATGCACAGTTTCAGTGGATGAATAGCGGCAAAAACAGCACCACGACGCTGGCGGCCATGGCCACGCCGCCGCCCAAACGCTGCATGGCAATGCCCGCATCGGAAAGCTCCGCGTTGCGGTACGCCCAGCGCGAAAACAAAAAGTGCGTCTCTTCCGGCCACAGGATCGCCGCCAGCCCCATCCAGTACAGGAGCGCGTAAATCCACACCATGCCCCACTCGCCGCGCGGCTCGGTTGCGCCCGCGTACATGCCATACAGCGCGTCCGCCAGCACATAGGGATGCACGGGCGGCTCCTCGTCCCCTGCCGAAACTGTGATTCCCTGGCTCCAGGCGAGCGGAAGCCCCTCGTCATCCACGAGTCCTCCATCCGAAGGATAGCCCTCCACCACGTTCTCGCCCATTTCCACGCGAATGCGGCCGTCGTTTTGCGTCAATTGGGCGTCCAAGGCTTCGCCAGCCACTTCGCCGGTGAAGCGCGCGCCATTCTCCGCGCGTTCGATCGCGATTCTATCGCCGCCGGCGGCAAACGTCCCCTCGCTTGTTTGCGCATAGAACGCGCCGCCCAGCCACACGCCCTGCCGCGCGTTGCAATAGACGCCCGCCACAGCGAGCGCCACAAATACGGCAACGCCAATGACCAACCATTTGCGCATGCCCATCCTCCTAAAGCCCTATGGCAACAACTATTTATACGCACAAACGGGCGCAAATGCCTTACGCCCGCTTGTGTGCAAACATCATCTTTTATTCGTCCTCGTCGTCTTCCTCGGGCAGATCGGCGTTGTGATACACGTTCTGCGTATCATCATAATCTTCCAGCCAGTCGAGCAGCTTGCGCACTTTCTCTACGGTTTCCGGATCGCTCACTTCCACCGTATTGTTGGGCACCATGGCGCGCTCGGCCTCCAGGAACGTGCAGCCCGCCTTTTCGAGGTTCTCGCGCACCTGCGAAAAATCGTTGGGATCCGTGTACAGGATGGCCATGCCATCGCCCACTTCCACGTCCGCCGCGCCCGCATCCAACGCCAGCATCATCAGCTCGTCCTCATCCAGGCCCTTGGAATTGTCCAGCTCAATCACGCCCTTGCGCTCAAACATCCAGGCCACGCAGCCCGTGGCGCCCATGGAGCCGCCGTTCTTATCAAAGATATGGCGCACCTCGCTGGCCGTGCGGTTGAGATTGTCGGTCACAACTTCCACGATCACGGCCACGCCGCCCGGGGCATATCCTTCATACGTAATCTCTTTATAGTTCGCGCCTTCGCCCTCGCCCGCTGCCTTTTTGATGGAGCGATTGATGTTATCATTGGGCATGTTCGCGGCCTTGGCCTTGGCGACCACATCGCGCAATTTGCCATTGGTCGACGGGTCGGGCCCGCCTTCGCGCACGGCGATGGCGATTTCGCGGCCAATCTTGGTGAAGATCTTGCCGCGCTGCGCGTCGGTCTTTTCTTTCTTATGCTTGATGGTTGACCATTTGTTATGTCCGGACATAAATCCGCCCCCTGATTCGTTTCGTCTCTTTATATTACCACAAAAGTGCCCATTCCGTCAATCTGCGTGCGCGTGCGACTGCGTAAAATACCGCGAAAGACGACTTTGAAACCACATAAACTCCCGATTTCTTCCGCTACAATTGCTTTTTGCCGCAAAATCTGCTATAATTTGCTGGCGAACGCAATGGAAAGGAGCATCTGCATGGATTGCATTGGAGAGATCCGCGTGCGCGGCGGGCTGGCCACCCTTTGCGCCAGCGGCACGGCGCTGATCACCGTGCGCGTAAAAGACCTCAAGGCACACCCCGTGCGCGAAGGCGACGAGCTGGACGCAGAAGAATACGCCGCCCGCGTGGCGCCCGGCCAGTTGGCAGACGCCTACGAAGCGGCGCTGTGCATGCTCGACCGCTCCGCCAAAACCGCCTGGCAAATCGAAAACGCCCTCAAGCAAAAAGGCTTTGTGCCATCCGTGCGCGAAAGCGTTACCGAACGCCTGCGCGAAAACCGCCTGATCGACGACGCGCTCTTTGCCCGCCGCATGGTGGAAGCGGGGCAGCGTTCCGGCACGGGCATCTTTGCGCTCAAGCAAAAGATGCGCGCCAAGGGCATTGCCGAAGAAGTGGCCGAGGAAGCCCTCGCCACCCTCGGCGAAGACAGCCAGCTCGCCGCCGCCCGCGCGCTGGCGCAAAAGCTCGCGCCGCGCTATGCGGGGCAGCCACCGCGCCAGGCCCGTGGAAAGCTGTCGCAGGCCCTTGCGCGCAAGGGCTTTTCCTGGGACGTCATTGCAAGCGCCCTGGAAAGCCTGCCGGAAGATCCCAGCGCCTTTTGGGAATAGCAGCGCGCTTTCATTCCATCTCTTCGCCCAGCTTTTGCGCGCCCTTGCCCACAAAAGCGTAAGAACAGGGGCTGGAGAGCACGCGCTTCATAATCGCGTTGGTCTCCTCGCGCGTGACCGCATCGATCTTGCGGAGCGCATCTTCCTCGGTCTGCTCATTGCCCAGCAACAGCTTGCGGCGGCCCAATGCGTTCATGCGGTTGGATGTGGATTCCTGGCCCAGGATATAGCTCGCCTTCAGCTGCGCCAGCGCCTGGCGGAATTCCTGCTCGCTCAGCCCGTTTTCCGCCATAGAGCGCACTTCTTCGCAGATCAGGCGCACCACTTCCCGCGCGTTCTCCGGGTTCGTGCCCGCATAAACCGTCAGCATGCCGCAATCGGTATAGGAATTCGGATAGCTATACACCGAATAGGCCAGGCCGCGCTCTTCGCGGATGGACTGGAACAGATGCGAACTCATGGCCCCGCCCAGCACGGAATTGAAAACCGCCGTGGGATACAATTCATCGCTGCCCATAGGCGCCGTAGGATAGGCCAGGCACAGGTGCAGCTGCTCTGTATCCTTTTCGCGAAACAGCGTCGTTGGGGCAACGGGATAGGTGGCAAAATCGCCGCGCCCTTCGCCAACCGCCTGAAATTCGCCCAAATGCCGCGCCGCCAGTTCTTTTACCTGTTCCCAATCGTAATTTCCCGCCAGCGCAAGCACAGTGTCCCCGGGGCGGTACAGGCGGTGGTAATAGCGCAAAATGGAATCGCGCGTAAACGCGCGCACGGTTTCTTCGCTGCCCAGAATTGGCCGGGCGATGGGCTGATCGCCATATTGCGCGAGCATAATCAGCTCGTGTACGGCGTCCTCGGGCGTGTCTTCCGCCATGGCGATTTCCTCGAGCACCACGCCTTTTTCGCGCTCGATATCGGCTTCGTCCATGCGCGAATGCAGAAAAATGTCCGAAAGGATGTCCATCGCCAGCGGCAGATCCTGATCCACCGTTTTGGCATAAAAACAGGTGCATTCCTTGCTGGTGAATGCGTTCAACGCGCCGCCAACCGCGTCCATTTCCTCGGCAATATCGCGCGCGGTGCGCCGCTGCGTACCCTTGAACAGCATATGCTCAATGAAATGGCTCACGCCGTTTTCCACCGGCTGCTCATATTGCGAGCCGCTCGCCACCCACAGGCCCACAGAAACCGAGCGAAAATGCGGAATGCGCTCGCCAATGATTGTAACCCCGTTATCCAACACGAATTGATCGAACATACAACCTCCTGAAAAGGGGAAGCTAACGCGCGCGATAGCCCGCCCGCTCGCGAATTCCCATGCGTATTTTTCGCCGCAACCTACCGAAAGCGCCCCGCTCTATATGAGCAGGGCGCGCAGCTTGTCAAAAAAGTCTTTTTGACAAGCTGGTGGACGGGGGTATAAACTATCCACAATTCGCAATGGTCGTCCTGCATCTTCGCACCGCCCTGCGCTGACGCTTGCGCGGTGTTCCGTGGCTGCGCACTGCGCTTTGCTCCGTGTGCTCGCCACTCCAGCCCTTCGGGCCTTCGATGTGCGCAAAGCGCACTAGCGGCACTCCCACCTCTCAGTTCAGCATGGTCGTCCCGCACCTTCGCACCGTGCCGCCTTTATCGGCCCGGTGTTCCGTGGCTGCGCACTGCGCTTCGCTCCGTGTGCTCGCCACTTCAGCCCTTCGGGCCTTCGGACGCTTGCAAGCTCACTCGCGGTGCTCCCTTGTGCCCACAATTCGCAATAGTCGTCTGGCTGCGCTACCGCTTGCAAGACTCCTTTGCTCATTGGACTTCCGCTTCGCCTGTTTCCGCCACAGGCGGCGGCGAAGCTCCGTCCCCATTGGGCTTA
>DVJN01000255.1 GCA_018716755.1 Candidatus Alectryocaccomicrobium excrementavium | reverse complement strand
TAGGGATGTCTGATACCATGTACGGCTTCACACAGGGGGCGCTGGCGTTGGGCGGTCTGTGCGGTGGAATTTTGACCGCAATCGTATCCCAAAAGTTGAAAATTCGAAATTCGTATGTGCTGCTTTTGGCTTGTTCCATTGCAGTGGCGTTTATGGGGATTCCCCTTTTTCTGAATATGTCTGCCATCGTATCGTATTGGATTATCACTTTCATGAGCTTCACCGCTATGGGGGCCTCTACGCTCTTTACGGTTCAGATTTACACACTGGTACAGATGCAGACCCCCTTTCAATTGGTCGGCAAGATTATGGCGGCATTGATTTCTATTGCGATGTGCGGTCAACCGATTGGACAGGCGATTTATGGTGTTCTGTTTGATATTTTTGCAGCGCATACATGGGTGGTTTTAATTTGGGCTGCGATCGCTGCAGCGTTGATCTCTCTTTATTCAAAGAAAATATTCGGCAGGCTGGAACATAGCAAGTAACACCTGCTGCCATGTGAATCGTAAAACCTGATCTGCCCGGCAGCAGAAAAGAAAAAAGTTGCCGGGCAGGTTGGCTTTGTGCGCGCAATCAAAGGCTAAGATGAACATGCATTGCGCATTCGGAGCGTTTTGGTTTCAACCCGTTTATCAGCGGATGAATTAACCGGTCGCGCTTCCTTGTTTGTTGATGTGCGTCAAACTATAAGTGCCTTTTATTGAAAGTGCGTCAGGATCGCCTCCACCGTTTCCTGCGGCGAAAGGCGCGAGCTATCCAGCCAGAAACCAAGGCGCGGGGTTTCGCGCAAAAAGGCGGCGTGCAACGGCTCTATGGCAAAGCCCGTGTAGCCCTTTTTGCCGCGCGCTGCTTCCCGCTGGCGCACAGCTTCCACATCCGGGCACAGCACCACGGCGCGCACGGGATAGCCGGAAAAGCGCTCCAGCAGATTTGCCCATTCCTGGCCATAATAATTGTCCTGCAAAACGACGGAAAAGCCCGCCGCAAAATACGCCTTTGCCGCGTCCACCGCCAGGCGATAGCGCAAATGCAGTTGCTGCACAGCTTCCGCCGAAGGCTCAGCGCACATCTCTTCCCGGCCGGAAACGATCATGCGGCGAAACACATCGCCACGCAAATGCACGCCTTTATCAAAACGCTGGGCGAGCAATTCCGCCACGGTGGATTTGCCCGCGGCCATCACGCCCGTGATCGCATAGAGTTCCGCCATGTGCGCCTCCTTTTTTAGCAAAACCGGCCCGCGCGGTAAGCGCGCAAGTATTCGCCGCACCGCTCGTCTTCGCCCAAAAGCGCGCGCGCGGCATAGAGAATGCCCTGGATATCCGGGTCGGTGGGGTCGCAAATGGCGCTGTCCAGCCCTGCGGAGAGGGCCAGCGCCAGAAACGCGCGATTCACGTGCCTGCGCGCGGGTAGGCCGAAGGACACGTTGCTCGCGCCGCCAACGAGATGCACGCCCGACTGGCGCGCGCGAATCTCGCGGCAACACTGGGCGAACACCCGGAGCGCCTTTTCACCCGTGGCCAATGCCGTGACCAATGGATCGATAAACAGCCGCTCGCGCGGCAAGCCATGCGCATCCGCCAGCGCCAGAATCTGCTCAAAAGCCGCCATCCGGCCCTTTGCGTCCGCGGGCACGCCGCCATTGAGCAAAAGCGCCACGCAGCTGTGCCCCTGCGCGGCAATCTGCGGCAACAGGCGCTGCGCCTTTCCACCTTCCAGCGAAATGGAATTGACCAGCGCCGGCCGCTTCACGCGCCGCATGGCGGCCTCCAGCACGTGCGCGTTGGGGCTATCCAGCGAAAGCGGCGCATCCACCTCGCTCTGCACGACGCCGATCAGCCAGAAAAGCGCTTCCTCTTCATTGCCCGTGCCGCTGGCGCACACATCCAGATAATCCGCGCCCGCTTCCCACTGCCTGCGCGCCCACCGGCGCACATAAGCCTCGTCGCGCGCGGCCAAAGCCCGCCCCATCGCGGGAATAAAGCCATTGAGCTTTTCCCCGATCAGAATCATGCCCGCACCGCAATGGCCTCGATTTCAATCTGCGCGCCCACCGGCAGCGCGCTCACCTGCACGCACGAGCGCGCCGGGAACGGCTCGCGGAAATACTCCGCGTAAATGGCGTTCACGCGGGCAAACGCCGCAAGGTCGGTCATGAACACCGTGGTTTTCACGACGTCTCCCATACTCAGGCCCATTTCACCCAAAATCGCATCCATGTTGTTGAGTACCTGGCGCGCCTGACCCTCGACATCCGCCGCTTCGATTTTGCCGCTTGCCGGATTGACGGGGATGATACCCGAAAGATAGACCATTTTGTCCACGCAAACCGCTGTGGAATACGGGCCAACCGCCTTGGGCCCCTTCTGGGTGAGAAACGCTTCTTTTTGCATAAGTGCAACCTCCTTTGCAAAACCCTCAATTGGCGAGGGAGCCATCCCGATTGTGAACGCCCCGCCAATACCGCTCGTTGAGCGGATTGTACACATCGTCGCTCAGGTGCTCGCGCAGCAATTCTTCGCCGGTCTGCGCGTCGTAGAACACCCGGTCCGTCGAGCAATGGCAGCCCGGCTTGCCCGCCTGCTGGAACGCGACCTGATCGGTATAGTAGGCGTAATCGCCCGTCCAGTCGCGCTCATAAACCGTGCTGTAGCTGATCAAATCCGTGATCTTGTTATCGATCACCACGTTGTAGGGCAACGGGGCGGAAAACAGGGTGATGCGCGCATAATCCTTATCGGCCGCCTCATCGTGATCCACGGCCGCATAGATATAAATCGTGTGCTCCGTGTTGTTGGTGAATTTCAAATCCTGGTTGCCGCTTTCGGAAACCGTCGCGTCCTTGCCAGCCTCGGTGTACGCCACCGTCATCGAATGCGGGTGCCGCTCGTCGATCTGCAGGCCCGCCAGCAGGGCGGCTTCATACAGCGTGCTGGACGCCTGGCAGATGCCGCCGCCCACTTCCTGGGTAACGGTAGCGCCCGAATACGCAGTGGCTTCCTTGAAGCCCGCGGCTTCCGTACGCGCACCCACGACCTGGTTATACGAGAATTGCGCGCCAGGCTCCAGAATGTACATGTTGATCTTCTGCATGGCGAGCTTGATGTTGCTCAGGCGCGCGCTGGTAGAAACCGTCGCGTCCGTGCGCACTTCCACAATCTTTTGCAGCCCGCCCGCCGCGCTTTCGCTGCTGACATCGGGCTCCACCACATCGACGGGGAGCGCGATATCGAAAGAGCCTCCCCTTTCCATGCGTTCGATCAGCGTTGCCCGCAGCGACTCCACGTCCAGCGCAAGTCCGGTGCTCGATTCCCCGTATATTTCCGGCCCATCGACATCCAGCCGCACCAGGGCGTCCACGGGTGCGACGTCGATTTCGCTTTGAATCTGCGCGATGAACGCATCCAACCGCGCGGCATCGTACACGAGCTCGCTGTCGTTGGCCACTGGATATTCGCGCAGTTGCAGCACCTGCTGCTGGCGGCTGAAAACATTTCCCGTGTGGCCAATGTTCCAGGCGAGCTGCGCCTGGGTTTCCACATCGGCAAACGCGTCCACATCCCGCGAGGGCACAAACGTCCAGCTGCGGCCAGCATAGCTCAGCGTGTAAGTAGAATCCAGCCGGCTGGAAACCGCCTGCTGGAGCGCGGCCAGCCCTTCTTCATAGGTGTAACCCGCCAGATCCATGCCATCGACCGTGACGCCCGCATAAAAGCGCGGCGTGCCCACGCCCAGCGTGATGGCCATGCGGCCAAAATACAGCGCGAGCGCGAGAACGGCGAGCAGCACAATCCATTTTCCCGGCCCCGCCTTTTTTTTGCGCCTGCGCGCGCCAGGCGCGGAAGCATACCGCCCACCCGAAGAGCGCGGCGCGGGCGAACCCCCGCGCGAAGCGTAGCGATCCGCGGAAGCGCCATGAGGCCGGCTATACTGGCCGCCGCCCGGCGCGTAGCGGCCGGAAGACGGCCTGCCCGGCTCGTTGTACCGGCTTCCGCTCCGCCCGTATCCGCCGTATCCGGCGGAACCACCCTGGCGGCTACGGCGGTCCGCACTGCCCTGGCGGCTATGATACCCATCCTGCTGGCCAGAGGCGCCGTGCTGCGGCTCCTGCGTGCGGCCATCTATGCGGCGGCTGGCCCTATAATATTCCTGGCTGAGCACGTGATTGCGCTCATATTCCGCGCGCGACGTGGGAATGGACGGCTGGATAGAGGAAGACACATCTTTGGAGCGGGAAGCCTTTGCCCCCCGCTTCGCGCCATTATAGGAATACCGCTCGCTCATTTCACTCCTCCGCCATTTCCCCGCGCGGCTGCCAAAACAGCCAGTATACAACAGAAAAAGCGCACAGGCCACCCTGCCAGCCGGCACGCATGCGCCGCTGGCCAGGCACTGAAACCCATACGCCAATATTATACCCAGATTTTCCGCTCTTTGCAACCGGTATCCTGTGCTTTTTGTGCAAACTCTCGCAAGCAAAAGGGCTGCGAAAGAACGGCAGGCGTTCTTTCGCAGCCCCATGGTCATTCTTCTTCCGGTTCTGATTCGTCCTGCTCTTTGGCAGCAGCTTCGCAGTTCTCCGGCTGGATTTCCGGTTGCGCGGAAGGCTCCGCCTGCGCACTTTCTGCCTCCGGCTCCGCCTGGGTGGGAGCGCCCTTGGCGCTGCGCTCCGGCAGCGTGCGCCCTTCCATCACAGCGGTAAACTCGTCGTTATCGACCTTTTCGCGCTCCAGCAGGATGGCCACCAGCGCCTCCAGTTCCTGCATATGATCCTTGAAGATCGCGTAGCACTGCGCCATGCCTTCTTCCAGCAGGCGGCGGATTTCACTATCCACCCGTGCGGCGACCTCTTCGGAATAATTCGCGTGCGCCTGGGAAAAATCGCGCCCCAGGAAGACCTCGTGGTCGCCGCCCAGGAAGACCGGGCCCACCACATCGCTCATGCCAAATTCCGTCACCATGCGGCGCGCGGTGTTCGTAGCGCTCTTGAGGTCGCTGTTCGGGCCGGTAGTCACATCGCCAAAAACCAGCTTCTCCGCGCAATACCCGGCCAGCGTGCTGGCGATGTCCGCCTTGAGCCGGGCGGAAGACATATAATTTGTTTCCTCCGGCAAATAGGCCGTGTAACCGCCCGCCATGCCGCGCGGAACGATGGAAATCTCATGCACGCTGTCGCCATCCGGCAGGAAATACGATACCACGGCGTGCCCCGCTTCGTGATATGCGGTCATACGGCGGTCCCGCTCCGTGATCCGGTGCGAGCGTTTTTCCGGGCCGGCCGCCACGCGCATCACGGCCTCGTCCATCTCGCGCATGGTGATCTCCTTGTTGCCCGCGCGCGCGGTGAGGATCGCGGCTTCGTTCAGAATGTTTTCCAGATCCGCGCCCGTGAAGAACGGCGTGCGCCGCGCCAGCTTTTCCAAGTTCACATCCTGGCCCAGCGGTTTGCCCTTGGCGTGCAGCTTGAGGATTTCCTCGCGGCCCTTGACATCGGGATAGTTCACCGTCACCTGGCGGTCGAACCGGCCGGGGCGCAACAGCGCCGGATCCAGAATATCCGCGCGGTTGGTGGCCGCCATCACGATGATGCCCTGGTTGTGCTGGAAACCGTCCATTTCCACGAGCAGCTGGTTGAGCGTTTGCTCGCGCTCATCGTGCCCGCCGCCCAGGCCCGCGCCGCGCTGGCGGCCCACCGCGTCGATCTCGTCGATAAAAATGATCGAAGGGGCCGCGCGCTTTGCCTGATCGAACAGATCGCGCACGCGGCTCGCGCCCACGCCGACAAACATTTCCACAAAATCCGAACCGGAGATGGTGAAAAACGGCACGCCCGCTTCGCCCGCCACCGCGCGCGCCAGCAGCGTTTTGCCCGTGCCCGGAGGGCCGACCAGCAACACGCCCTTGGGAATGCGCGCGCCTACCTTGGTGAACCGGTCTGGCGCTTTCAGGAATTCGACGATTTCCTTCAGCTCGTCGCGCTCCTCATCCGCACCCGCCACATCCTTAAACGTGACCCGGTTTTTGGAAGGATCGGTCAGCCGGGCGCGGCTCTTGGAAAAATTCATCACGCCCTTGCCGCCGCCCGTCTGCTGGCGCATCAGGAAGAACCAGAAAGCCACCATCACCACGATGAGCACAAGATAGGGCAAAAATTCCAGCCACCACGGCGTGCCCGCCGGCAATTGCGAGCGGGAATTGAACGTGTATTCCGTGGGAGAAATGGATTCGCGGTTCAATACGGACTTGTAAATCTCGTTTACATCCGCGTAGAACTGTTCCTCGCTGGGGATCGTGGCATACAAATCGTATCGCGCGGTGGAAAATTCCGATTGTGAAATGTCGCTGTCTTCCGTGCGCGCAACCAGCTGGTTCTGCACGATGATCACATCGGAAATCGTTTTGGAAGTATCGTCGCTAAGCCCCTCGTCGGCCTTCAGATCCGCCTCAACCCACTCCAGCAATTCGGAATAGGAGAGTTCCTCGGGTTCCTCCATTTTGGGCGCCCCGATCATCGACACAAACCACAGGACGAGGACGAGCAGCAGCACATAGATAACCGGCCCCTGCAGATACTTCATCGTCTTTTTATTCAAACCAGAGTTCCTCCCAGATTTCGCACTCTTGCCTCGATTTGCGCGCAGCCGCACAGGGATACGCTCAATATGATATTATACCATTGAAAGCGTGGAATTCCAACCGCTATTCCCCGGCTTTTGTGTAAATTTCCGGGTGTAGAATGCCGATATCCGGCAGGTTCCGGTACAGCTGGTTGTAGTCCAGCCCATAGCCGACCACAAACCCATTGGGGATGACAAATCCGGTGTAATCCGCGTGAATGTCCACAAGGCGGCGCTCCGCCTTGTCGAACAGCGTGCACACGCGCAGCGACGCCACGCCGCGCGCGGCCAGGTTCCGCAGCAGGTATTGCATGGTGAGGCCGGAATCGATAATGTCCTCCACGATGAGCAGGTGCCGGCCCGCCACGTTCATATCCAGATCCTTGAGAATCCGCACATTGCCCGAAGACGTTGTGGATGAACCGTAACTCGTCACCGCCATGAAATCAATGGTCAACGGCATGGAAATGGCGCGGATCAGATCCGCCATAAACAGAACCGATCCCTTCAAAATGCCCACCACGGTGAGATCCCTGCCGCTGTAGTCCGCGCTGATCTGCGCCCCCAGTTCGCCGACGCGCGCCTGAATCTGCTCGCGCGTGATGAGCACATCCATAAAGTCATAATCCATGCGGTACTCCTCCTCATTCCTCAAAAGTATATCTCGCCGTGAGTTTTACGCGCGCGGCGCAGCCATCCGTCACCCGGGAGCGCTGCGAAACGCCCACGCCAATCACCCACAGAACCTCGTTTTCCACGGCCACAACCGGCCAGAACGCGCGCAGCGGCGCGGGAACCTTGCGGTCTGCCATATAATCGCTGAGTTTTTTGCGCCCATCCATGCCGAGCGGGCGGATAAAATCGCCGCACGCGCGGCTGCGCAGCGAAGCGCCGCAAAGCGCTTCCCGGCAAAATACCTGCGCCATGGGATCGGCGGAAACGCCGCCCGCCCACCTCGACGCAACCACTTCCACGCCCGCCGCCCGCGCGCCGCCTTCCAGCAGCGGCACGGCGGCCAGCGGCCGCGCCGCGGGCGAGGTGAAATACACGCGGGCGCCATAGGTTTCCGCCCGCCAGCCGCCCGGCAGCGAAGCCGCGCGTTTTTCATACGCGGCGCACACCCCGCCATAATCCGGCACAATGCGCGCCATCGCGCGCTTGACCAGAGCTTCCGGCGCGCGCCTGTCCACGGAATATCCGCACAGCTCCCGCCGCAAAAGCGGGGCGGCCTGCGCGTCCAGATACTCCCCCTCCAGCTGCGCCACGAGCGAAAGCTGCGCAACCGCGCGCGCCGCCTGGGGATACGCCGCCAGGATTTGGGGGATCACGCCGTTGCGCAGCGCGTTGCGGGGCGTGCCATTCAAAAAATTCGTCGCATCCTGGCGGTAGGGCTGGCCCTTTGCGCGCAAATAGCCGGTCAGCTCTTCCTTTGTATAGGCGAGCAGTGGCCGCACCAGATCCCCGCTCCGAAAGCGCATGCCCTCCAGCCCGCGCGTTCCGCACCCGCGGAACAGGTGCATCAGCACGGTCTCCATCTGATCGTCCCGGTGGTGCGCCGTGGCAATGACATCTGCGCCAACGCGTTCTTTTACTTCCCGCAAAAAACGATAGCGTGCCTCGCGCGCCGCCGTTTCCAGCCCCAAACCCGTCTGCCGGCTGAGCGCCGGCACGTCAATGCGCGCGGTATGGAGCGCAATGCCCTGCCGCGCGCAAAAGTCCTCCACAAACTCCATATCCGCCACGGAATCCGCGCCGCGGATACCATGCTCCACATGCGCCGCCGTAACGTGCGCGCCGGATTCGAGCGCCAGCAACGCCAGCGCCACGGAATCCGGCCCGCCCGAAAGCGCGACGAGCACATGCCCATAGTTGGGAATGCGCATCATTCGCCCGCCAGAATAAAGGCCGCGATGTCGTCGATCACCTGCTGCGAAACGTGCCCGGGCAGCGCGTAATCCATCATGGTGCGCGTGATCTCCCCTTCCTGGGGCATCAACAGATGGTTGAGATTCTCATACAGCCGGTACTCCACCGGGAAATCCGCCCCGCTCAACGCGGTTTGCCATGCCTCCAGTCCATCCGCCTGGGTCATCTGCCAATCCGCGCTCCCCTGGGCGATAAACAGGCGGCCGCCATTTTCCAGCGCGGCGCTGGCCGCGTCCACAGACGTTTCGTCCTTCTGGTAGTATGCGCTCACGCCGAACACGGTCTTCGTGGTAAGTTCTTCTTCCGTGAGCGTATCCAACGAATTGGCCAATTGAATCTGTTCGCTGAGAATTGCCTCATACGATTCCAGCTGCTCTTCGTCCAGCAGCGCCACATTCTGCGCCAGGGAAATCTGCCACAGGGGCTTTGGCGAGCCGCTGAGCATCACGCCGCCCGCGATTTCGCCCAGATTCCCCTGCGCCTCGACCGCCTGCGCAATGCGCGGCACCAGCATCGCGCCCTGGCTGTGCCCCAGCAGATAGATATCGCCAATGCGCGGATCCGCGCGCAGCGCGGCCACGGCGGCGAGCGCGTCGTTGATATATTCTTCCTGAATGGTCAAATGCGCGATTTCATCCTCCGTCATCTCCGCCGCGTGCGCATACGTGTATTTATCGTAGCGAATGGACGCCACCCCCTGCCGCGCAAGCCCTTCCGCGATGTCGTAAAACGGACGGTTCGCCGCGTTCACAGCGCTGGTTTCGTCTTTGTCCTGCGGGCCGGACCCGGCCAGCATCACCACCGCCGGGAAAGGCCCCTCGCCATCGGGAATCAGGAGCGTGGCCAGCGTTTCGTCTTCCTCCCCGGCCCGGAGCGCGACTTCCTCGCGCGTGACCAGGTCAATGCCCGCCTCCAGGCCGTCGATTTCCGGAATGGCTACCAGCTGCATGAAAAGGCCCTGAAGCGATGCATCGGTGAATGTAAGCGTGAACATGAGGCCACTCTTCTCGTAAGCGCACTGCACCAGCACAACCTCCACGCCGGCCTCGTTGTATTGCGTAATTTCATGGATGCCCTCATAGGCCCCAATCACCTGGAGCAAAGGCTCATAGGCCTCCCGCAGCGCCTGCTCGCCAAGCGCGCTGGCCAGATCTTCTGAAAAATATTCCTCCGCCGCGCTATAATCCTGCGCCGCAATCGCCTCCACCACCGCGCAGGCCGTTTGCGCCTCAGGCGTGGTGGCCGCCGCGGTTTCCGCTGCCGCGTTCAGCGAAAGGCAGCAAACCAGTGCCAGAATCAGGGAAAAGAATTGCTTCATGGGTATACACCTCTCTTTCTCCTGTATTATACCACGTTTTGCGGATTTGGCAACCACCCGCCCGCAAGATTCACGAAACGCCCTTCGCTCCATATTATATGTAAATTTCACGTTTATTTCGCACATCCCTGCGAAATCCCCTTGACATCCCGCAAAACATATGCTATACTTATCCTCGCCGTCTTGAGAGGCGGCGTACTCACCGCTTGATCCGATGCGGAGCAGGCCGCGAATGTGACGCGGCGGATAAAACGCTGAAATCGGTTCATATAAATCTTGGTGCTTTGGCTCAGTTGGTAGAGCACCGTGTTCACATCGCGGGGGTCACTGGTTCGAGTCCAGTAAGCACCACCACAGTCCTCGGTCAGCAATGGCCGGGGATTTTCATATTCTGTTCGTGGAAAGGAAGTGCCCCCATGCCCAAATTCATCCCCCGCGAGAAGCTGGGCAAGAAAGCCCGCCGCGCACTTGACGCCGAAAGACGCGCCACATGGGGCTTCTCCCCCGTGACGCGCAAGGTGGAAACCAAAAAGCACTACGACCGCAAGAAAAGCGCTCGTGTCTGGAAGGATGACTTCGGCATGAGCGCTTTTTGTTTGTCCTAGGATTATTCCGCCATAAATCCTTTTGCCTGCAGCGCCGCCACCAGTGCCTCGCTTGCCGGGCCGGTCAGCGTGCCTTCCTTGTCTACGCTGTACTCGCCGATGGCGTAGGCGAAGGTCGGGGCGTTCTGGTAGACCGCCGGTGCGTCTGTGAAGGCGCTCACCGCAGTTACCAGCGCCTTGCGCTGTTCGCCCGTTACATGGTAGTACAGCGCCATTGAATATTCCTGCGGCGCTTCTTCCGGCTCTGTACTTTCCGCTGCTTCCTCGCCATCCTCTGCCGTGATGATGATCTCCTGCCCATTAACCTCGGCTCGAACCTCTGCGCCGTTCATGGCAGCCTCGGCGACATCCTGTACCGGCTGCCCTTCCGCCTCCGCCTGTTCCAGCGCGTGCTGGATGGCCTTGGTCACATTTGCCGGGATTTCTTCTTCCGCCGCTTTCGCTGCCCTGCTCTTGCGCTGGCGCTTTTCCGGCCAGACTTCCGGCAATACGCCCGGCTCGAAGCTGATCTTGAAGGTAATAGCCCCGGTCAGCGGTACATTGAAGTCAAACGCCTTAAAGGGCAGCTTCTTGACCTCGTCCGGGATTTCGATGTTCTTGTAGCGCTTGACCTCTTTACCGTCCACTATGAAGCAAACCGGCACCGCGTCCCTGAGTTTCGCTGTGAGCTTTCCGCATTCCATGATTCATGCCTCCCATAATTCTGTGTGCCTCGCGGCTGAGTCACAGCTTACGCACGGGTGGTCAAAAAGCAAGCTCTGAACGATCTTTCCTTAAAAGAAATTTCAACCAGAGATGCCCACCAACCGTGCTTTTGCTCAGCAGAAAAGCCAGCCTGGATGCTGGCACATGGATCAGGCCCGTTTGAATGCTAGGGCAGCACCGCACAATCGAGAGAGAAACAGCCGTAAGCAAAAAAGAGCCTGCCGAAGCAAGCCCATCCAGCTTTGGTGAAGCCCAATCAGACTGCCAGCGAAGGGCGGGCAGCCAGAATGAGATTCGCCAAAGCGAATAGCATATGCAGTTGTGCGTTGACCTTGGTTAAGCCTCGTAATACAATTTTATGATAAGTAGTATTTAATTTCACTACGCAACATTGATTCCAGCATCACATTTTCGGTCATATAGGGGTAATACCGTTTCAGGTTGATAGTCGTCATAATTGTCCTCCATTTCAAAAGGTGGTTGGTGAGTGCGGATTGAAATGGAGAACAGGCGGCCCCCGGCACCTTGGAGCCTCTGGCCACCGTGACCAGAAGCAGGGGCATATAAAAACGTCCGCACAGCATGACACTATGCGGACGCACGAAACAACATTTTCACTTACATACTGACAGATTTCGCATCCACCGCCGGACTGATCCCATCGGACAGGCAGACTTTTTTTGACAAGTTAGGGGGGTAGAAAGTGAAAATAGCATGGCGGCACCTCCGATATGCCGCCATGCCGTCTGTTAATATGGCGGCAGATTTGATCTCAAATCAAACCTACCGTCGCAAAGTGTAAGTAAGATAAAGCCAATATGGAGTGTATATGAAATGGCCGGTTCTCGCTGAGAGAACCGGCCCAAGTGAGAAA
>DVJN01000254.1 GCA_018716755.1 Candidatus Alectryocaccomicrobium excrementavium | reverse complement strand
ATCGACTGGCAGGATGGCGTTATTCATATCGTGCGCGATATCGATTATGCAGATCACGCGTCCGCTGGGGCCTTAAAAACGGAGGCATCTAAGCGCGATGTGCCGTTGGTGGAAGATTTGCGCAGCATATTGATCGCCGGACAAGGTAAAAATCCTAGCGAGTACATATTTCACGGGCGCGAAGGAAAGCCGATTTCCCTGGCCACCTCGGAGCGCTGGTGGATCGAGCTTATGATTGCTTGTGATATGGCTGACCCGACCGAATTCAACACCTATAAAAACGGCGACATCCGCGGAGCGTATAAGCCCAGAATCACCCAAAACGCGCTCAGGCATAACTTCGCGTCCATGTGCTGGGAGCATGGACTTGATGCTGCTGTCACCAAAAATCTCGTGGGGCATACGGATATCCGCACAACGTTAAACGTTTACACGCACCTCAGCCGGATACATTTGGCAGATGCGCGGAAACAGCTGGATGATATGTTTGCGGGGCAAAGTTGCACGAAAGTTGCACAAATAAGCACAGACGAGGAATCAAGCATAAAGCAAAACCCTTGAAACCTCAATGATTTCAAGGGTTTGCGTGGCGTGCCCGGAGGGATTCGAACCCGCGACCTTTTGGTTCGTAGCCAAACACTCTATCCGGCTGAGCTACGGGCACATACATTCCATTTCCGAATGCTTAATTATTATAGCATGTTCGCGGCCCTCAGTCAAATTAAATATAGATTAAATCTTTAGGCGATCAACCGGCAGATCACCTCCTCCGCCCGCCGCGCGCATCCTCGCGGTATTTTTGCGGCGAAATCCCCAGGCGGCGTCGAAACACATTGGTAAAATAGGAGGCGCTGTCAAAACCCACGCGCGCGGCGATTTCCTGAATCTGCCATTGCGTATCCCTGAGGAGCGCGCAGGCCGCGCGCATGCGCTCATCCGTGACGTATTCCGTGAGCGTCTGGCCGCAACCGCGGGAAAACAGGCGCGATAAATAGCTCGCGTTCACGTGCAAAATGCCCGCCAGCGCGGAAAGGCTCAAATCCCCGCCCAGATGCGCGCGGACATATTTTTTGAGCGTGGATAGCAGATCGCCGGGCGAATCCGCCCGCAAAAGCGCATCCGGCGATTCGCCCAGCACCACCGGTTCGCGCTCGGAGATCCTGGCCCGCCCAACCAGCCGCGCGTATGCCGCGGCAATCTCCGCGCGCGCCACGCATGCGCGCCCCACGCTGAAATTGAAAATAAGGCCGGTTTCCTTTTCCGCCAGTTCCGCCGCCTGCGCGATGGACTCCTCCACGC
The DNA here is from genome assembly GCA_018716755.1 of Candidatus Alectryocaccomicrobium excrementavium. Taxonomy (GTDB): domain Bacteria; phylum Bacillota; class Clostridia; order Christensenellales; family Aristaeellaceae; genus Alectryocaccomicrobium; species Alectryocaccomicrobium excrementavium. Next base: position 8,917 of record DVJN01000254.1, on the reverse strand, counting down.
CCGGCGGCGGCGTTTCCGCCGCCAGGCGGATTAGCCACAGGGAAGCGCCGTCGCCCATCGGTTCGCTATACGCCGCCGCGCCCAGCAATTCACACAGGCTGGTTTCCAGAAAGATTTCAGCCCGGCGCTGCTCCACGCCGCCGGGAAAGGGCGCGTTCACGCACACGCCTGCAATCACCAGGAATCGGGCGTCCCCCGCTTCGTCCCGAAAAAACGCCTCGCGCACAGCGGCTTCCCGCATGCGTCCATCGCTTTGCGAAAGGCCGCGCAGGCGCCCGGCCATTTCGTCCAGCGCGCGCTCGTGCTCCGTCAGGGCGCGCCGGACGCTTTCGCGCAGCGCTTTCAACCCGTCGATTTTCAGCACATAGTCAAAAGCACCCAGCTGCATCGCCTCGCGCATGTAGGAATAATCGGAATACGCGGTGAGGAAAATGACCTGCGCCCGGTTATCGCCGCCGCGCAGCGCGCGGAGCATTTCCAAGCCGTTCATGCCAGGCATCTGCACATCGAGCACGATCAGGTCAAACCGGCGCTTTTGCGCCAGTTCCAGCGCCTGCCGTGCGCTGAACGCGTTCTCCACATCCAGCTCCCAGCCCTCCATTTCGCGCACCATCTGCGCTACGCCTTCTGCAATGAGAATTTCGTCGTCCACCACCATTATTCGATAGAGCAAGGCGGCTCCTCCCTTCTCACAATGGTAAATTCCACCGCAAAGCCGCGGCCATGCGGGCTGGAGATCCGCAGGCCGCCGCCATATACCAGGCAGAGCCTGCGGTGAATGTTGATAAGCGCGGAATCCGGCGCTCCACCGGCGTTCAGGCGGGCGCGGAGCGCCTCCAGCTGGCCAGGCGCAACGGGCGTGCCCGTGTTGCTCACGCGGATGGTCAGCCGGTGCGGCGCGGATGCGGCGAACGCCAGCCGCAATTCCCCCGGTTCTTCCTGCTTGCCAAAGCCGTGCAGAAACGCGTTTTCCAAAAGCGGCTGGATGACAATTGCGGGGATGGGTTCATTTTCCCATTCCGCCGGCACGCTCTCCACATGGATGGAGATGCGGTCCATAAAGCGCATGCGCTGGATGTTTGCATAGGCCACCGCGTGCCCCACTTCATCCTTCAGGGGCTTCATGCCATCGGCGTTCATGAAGATATAGCGGAAATACAGCCCCAGGTTTTCCGTCAGATTTTCCACGGCCTCGTAGTCCCTGAGCTGGAGCAGGTTGTTCATCAGGAAGAAACTGTTATACAGAAAGTGGGGATTGATCTGGGCCTGCAAAAGCTTGAGCTCCGCCTGCCGGGCCATCATTTCATTTTTGCGCCGCTGCTCCACCAGATAGCGCTGCACCATGACCATGTGGTTGAAGCTGTCGGCAATTTCCGCCATATCCCGCGTGGACGCGCGCTCGATTTGCGGCCAGCTCCCATCCGTTTCCATCTCGCGGAATGCACCGGCCAGCGCCTTGAGCGGGCGGCGGATCAGCCGCGAGACGCTCAGCCAGAATGTCGCGCATACCAGCAGGCAGCAGGCGAGCAGCGCCAGGGAAAAGCCCCGGCTCATGGCGTGAATGGCGTTCAGCTCGATGCGCGTGAGATAATACACGCGCGCCACGCCATCCTCGATTTGCGTGGTGAGCGCCGCGTATTCCCGGCCGTCCCAGGTCACCGCCTGCGCGCCCGCGTCGATCTGCGCCATGCACGCCTTCGCGTCCTGCGCGGCGCCGTTGCTGGCATGCACTGTGCCGTCGGGCTCGGCAATCCAGAGGATTTCGTCGCTGGCCATCTCGCGAAAGAGCGTGTCCAGCGAAAGGCTGAAGGCCAGCAGATACTTCGCGTCGTCCTGATAGGTCTGCGCAATGCCCGTGTAGGCGTTGAAGATGCACAGATTTCCATCGATCCAGCGCAATTGCCTGCGCTCCGATGCGCGGTAGTCCGCCAGAACCCCCGGCAGCGCGCCGGAAAGCGCGTTGTTCGCCATCACCGGGAGCAGATAGCCGTCCCCCGTAAAGTACAGATACATGCCGTTGATATTCGCATTGCCCACAAACAGGGACAGGCGCCTTTGAAGCTGCGAATACAGGCTGTAATGCAAAATGGGCGTGCGCTCGCGCTCCCCGGCGATGCCGGAAAGCGTCTGCTGGTCCAGCAGCCATTGCGGCTCCACCCGCTTGAGCAGCAGAATATCGGAATAAATGCCCTCCGTGATGCGCAAAAGCGATTCCTCTGCGCGGCGCGAAACCGTTTCGCGCGTGACCTTGACCGTCTGCGCGTAAATCACGCGCAGCGCGATGAACAGCACGCACATGGCCAGCATGAATATGGCGACCAGCCGGAGATACAGCGAACCGGGCCGTTTCCTGATCATACGCACCTCTCGGGAAAAATACTATCTGCCTTAAGTGCCCGCGCAAAAAGAGCGCCCGCCGGGGCGGCCGGAAATACGGCAAAGCGCGAAGCGGGCATACGCCCGCACCAGCTTGTCAAAAAAGTCTTTTTTGACAAGCTGGTGGCGGGGGAGCAAGCTTCCCCGCCACTGCCACCCCTACCAGTTTCCGCTGAAATCCTGCGGATTTCCGGGCGCGGAAACTGCAAGGAAGCGATTTTTGCTCTGGAAAATGGGATTTTCCGGCGCAAAAATCGCCCCGTCCCCGCCGTGCACGCCGCCGGGGACGATTGATGCGCGAAAGGGCTTCGGCCCTCTCGCGCTCTCCCCTGGATTTTTTCAGTCTGGAGCGGGCATACGCCCGCTCCGCACATTGCGAATCTGGTCAAGCGCTATTGCTCTGCGAACCAATCGTTCACCTCGCCGGTGATGGTTTGACCGCCCGCCGCGTACCATTCTTCCACAAAGGTATCGAAATAATCCAGTTCTTCATCGCCGATGATGATCTTGATATAGGCCTCATCGCGGATGGTGGCCAGCATGCCCTCGTAATCGATCATGCCCTGGGTGTCCGGCCCGCGGTAGCCCTCGCAGATATAATAGGTATCGTAATCGTCCTTGACCTCGCGAACGAACCACTCGCTGGAGTTGTATTCGCCATCATCCGCGAAGATCGCGTAATACGGCCACATGGTGCGGTCGCCTTCCTCAAACGCCTGCACGTTGAGCGCCATTTGCAGCTGTTCGCCGCTGATGTCCTCCGCCGCGACCTCGCCGCGCAGGTACTGGCCGCCATACATCATGTTCTTGCAGTTCTTCAGCGGGTCTTCCAGCGTGGGGAAGCCGGCCAGGTGCCACATCTCGCGGCCATCATCCGTGATGCCATATTCCGAATAGTGGTTGGCATACAGCTCGGTGTAGAGGCTCATCATCTTGATAACCGCCTCGGGATGCTCGCAGGCGCTGCTGATGGCGATGAAATTGTTGCAGGAGGGATCGTATTTGCTGCGGGCAATGGTGCCCTCCTCATTGGCCAGCCGCCAGGCGGGCACGCAGATGAACCCCGCCTCGGGATTGGCCTGGATGCAGTTGTTCAGCGTGGTGGAGAGCGGCGCCCAGTTCACCGCGAACACGACGCCCACCTCGTTGTTGGCGATATCCATGGCCACGGCAGCCTGATCCTTCACGCCGAATTCGGGATCGAGCCAGCCCTTGGCGTACATATCGCGCAGCGCGGCGAGGGCGTTCTTGGCCTCCTGCGTGGTGGCGCTATATACGAGCTGCCCGTCCTTTTCGATCCACATATCATAATAGGCGCCAAACAGGTTGAGGAAGGATTCCACCGTCAGAATCTCGGAATCCAGATCGTTGCACAGCGCCAGGCCGAACGTGTCGTCCTCACCGTTGCCGTCCGGATCCTGCGTGACGAACGCCTCGATCACCGCCAGCAATTCGCTGTAATTGGTGGGCGGCTGCATACCCAGATTTTCCAGCCAGTCCGAACGGATCCACACGAAATCCAGGCAATCGTAATTCTGGCCACCCGCGCAGGGGATGCCGTAGAAATCGCCGTCATACGCGCCATATTCCCAGGCGATATCGCCATAATAGCCGATGAGGGACTTGAGCTGGTCGCCCGCGTATTCGTCGAACAACTCCTTCGCGTTGTCCACGATCACACCCGCTTCCGCCAGCTGCATCAGCTCCACCTGCGAAACCTGCAGGTAATCCGGGATTTCGCCCGCCGCCAGGGCCAGGGAGCGCTTGGTGTTATATTCCTCGTCGCTGGCCGTGATCCACAGGTATTCGCGCTTTACATTCAGATACTCCAGATAGGCGCTCTGCCAGGGATTGTCCTCGATGGTATATTCGTCCTTGAGGGTGTTCTGGCGCACCTGGTCGCTCAAATTGTTGATGGCGGTGATGACCACCGTCTCGTCATATTTGCCGAAATCCGGCACGGGCACTTCCTCCGCCACCGCGGCCATCGCACCCGACAGCAGCATGCACGCCAACAGCGCGCAAAGCAACCGCTTTTTCATGTTCCCATCCTCCTTCAATTCTCTATCCAAATGGCGCCGGCCGGCCGCCATCTTAGATCTTTATCCTTTCACCCCGCCAATGGTGATGCCCTTGATGAAATAGCGCTGCAGGAACGGATAGAACAGCAGCATGGGCAGGCTGGCGATCATGATCTGCGCGGCCTTGAGCGTGCGCTCGGAAGTGCCCGCCAGTTCGCGCCACTGTTCCATGGTCATATTGGAGGTATCCACCTTCTGAATCACCGTGCGCAGATAGCTCTGCAGGGGGTAGTTTTCCGGGAAGTTCATGTAGATGATGCCGTCGAACCACGAATTCCAGTGCCCCACCAGCGAAAACAGCGTGAGCGTGGCAATGGAGGGCAGGGCGAGCGGCGTCCAGATGCGCCACATGATGCGCCACTGGCTGGCCCCATCCACGATGGCCGCCTCCTCGATTTCCGCGGGCAGCGAGCGGTAATAATTCATCAGAATCACCACGTTGAAAACCGGCACCGCCCCGGGCAGCACCAGCGCCCACAGGGTATCCATCAGCTTCAGTTCGCGCACCAGCAGATAGGCGGGGATCATGCCGCCGGAAAACAGCATGGTGAAAAAGAAAAACCAGGCGAAAAACATGCGCCAGCGGAACCGGTCCGAGGGCTTGGAGAGCGGATAGGCGGCCAGGATGGTGAGCACCATCTGCACCGGCACGCCCAGCGCCAGCCGCTCTATGGAGACCAGCGCCGATTGCCAGAATTCCTTCTTGGCGATGATCATGCGGTAAGCGTCTATCGTGGCCTCCACAGGCCACAGCCACACGCGCCCCTGGTTGGCCGCGTTGGCGGAAGAAAACGACAGCGCCAGCAGATGCACGAAGGGGAACAGGCACAAAAACGCCAGCAGCGATAAAACGATTGCGTTGACCGCGGGGAACGCGCTCTTTTCTTTCATGCCGCCCACCTCCTAAAACAGCGAGTAATCGGCATATTTGTATGCCAGCACATAGGCCACAACCGTCAGCGTGGCGGAAATCACGCTCTTCATCAGGCCCACCGCCTGCGAGGGCCCGTATTTGGCCTCCAGCAGGCCAAAGCGATAGACGAAAGTATCGATGATATCGCCGGTTTCATACACCTGCGGGCTATACATATTGAGCACCTGATCGAAGCCCGCGTTCAGCAGGTTGCCAATGCTCAAAACCCCCATCAGCGCAATGGTGCCCGCCAGGCCCGGCAGCGTGATATACCGCATGCAGCGGAAGCGGCCCGCCCCGTCGATGCGCGCGCTTTCATACTGCTCCTGATCGATGCCCGCGATGGCGGAAAGATAAATGATGCTGGAATAGCCGAAGCCCTTCCACACGTCCGTCACGATCAGCGTGGCCTGAAAATAGCGGTTGCTGCCCAGAAAAAAGATGGGTTCCAGCCCGAAAAGGCCCAGGAACTGGTTCACCAGCCCGTCCGTGGAGAGCAGATCCAGAAAAATGCCCGAAAGGATAACCCAGGAAATAAAGTGCGGCAGATACACAATCGTCTGCACCGTGCGCTTGAAGCCGCTGCGGCGCACCTCATTGAGCAGCAGCGCCACGCAAACCGGCACCACGATGCCCAGCACGAGCTTCCACACGGAAATGGACAGCGTGTTCCAGATGGCGCGCCACACATTCTTCAGCGAAAACACATATTGAAAGTTTTCCAGCCCCACCCAGTTCTGGTTGCCAAAAAGGCCCTTTGCCGGAATAAAGCGTTGAAATGCGATCACAACGCCATACATGCCGCCATAGCTGAACACCAGCACAAACAGCACAGGCAATAGCAAAAACAACAGCCAGCTGCGCTCATCCGCCGAAAGCCCTTTTCTGCGTGCAGCACGCATCGCGCCCGCCATTTCCATCCCCCCAAGCGTTTATATGCGAATATTTTATAAAAAATTCCCGCCATAGTAACTAAAAAATTTTTACTATCCATTATGAAAATTTGACTTTGTGCGCCGCAAAAAACCATTTTACGCTCTGCGGCGCCATTTTGTCAATGTTAAAAAGGCTCCTGGCGGAGTAAAATGTGCATGCAAAATTTCTTCCCTTCCGCCAAAAATGCCCCTTGCCATTTCCGGCGAACGATGGTATAATTAACATAGAATGATGAACAGGAGGGTGATTGCCATGATTGTTCGCAATTGCGCAGGCGGCGTCGTCTTTTGGGGCGACCAGGTTTTCCTTCTGAAGAACGACAAGGGCGAATGGGTGCTGCCCAAAGGGGTGATCCGCGAGAAGCGCATGCCCGCCGAAGTGGCGCTGGAGCGCGTGAAGACCGAGGCCGGCGTCAGCGCGCAGATCGTTTCCACCGCGGGCGACACCAATTATGAATTCTATTCCCTCACCCGCCGGCAGCCCGTGTGCAACCGCATCCATTGGTATGTCATGCGCGCGGAAAACGATAAATACCGCATCGCCTTTGAGCTGGGCTTCACGGACGGCGACTTCTTCCCCATCGAACAGGCCATGGAAACCATCACCTATAGCCAGGACCGCTCGCTCGTGAGCGTCGCCTATCAAAAATATAAGGAACTGGATCTGGCGTAGCGCGCACAATGCCGCAAAAGCGCCCCGCACTGCGCGCGCCCAAAACGCGCCCAAAAAATAGAAAAGGATGAAAAATAGAAAGGGACTGTGAAAAAAACAACGGAAGTTTTTCACAGCCCCTTTCTAAATAGGCATTTTTCCTATTTCATGTAGCGTTTAAGCTCATCGTAGAAATTTTCCCTTGTTCCCGCCATAATGACAACGACCACTTTATCCTCTACATACTCTACGGTATAGGCCAGTTCATAATTGGTCTTGTTATAGTAGATGTCATAACCAAAGACGCCCGCCAAATCGCCAGCCTTGGCCTCGCCTACCGTGTGATCTTCCAGTATCCTGTCGATTGCCTCTTGGTAGAGCGCCTTTAACCGCTTGTCCTTGAGCTTTTTCAGGAACTTGGCCGCAGGAGGCAGGATTCTTAATTGTGCCATTATTCGCCCTCCGGCCCAAATACATCATCGTATGAGTAGCTTTCACCCTCCCCACGGGCGGCCTGTTCCGCCTGCGTCAGCATGGCTTCCACAGCAGGGCGAACTTTCTTCTGCGCCTTTTTGAATTCATCCAGCAGCTGATTGCCGCTAAGTCCCTGCTTGATCAAGTCAGCAAGAATCTGTTCGGCAAATTCACTGCCGCCTTGCTCCTTTACCGGGCGCAAAACAATTTCGTTGCCCCGCAGGATACACTCGGCTTCTGTAGAGAAGCCAAGGGCTTCATAAAACTTCTGCGGAATGGTCAACTGCCGTTTTTCCGATATGCGAATGGTTTTTCGGTTCATTGGATTTCCGCCTTTCACAATTGCTGTTCCCATACTGCTTCTCCTTCCTATTGTATGTTGAAAACAAAGAAATATGTGCAACAGGTTTCTTTGTTTCTTTGTTTTTATTATAGCATCAAAGATTAACGGAGTCAAGAGAGAGTTTATTCAACTCCTTCAAATGGTGACGGAACATTCCGCCTTGGCGCCCTGCTGCTGGATTTCTTTGGCGATGGCGGCAAGGGTCAGCAGGTAGTAGTTCTCGTTCTCCATCTTGTTTCGCGGGACCGGCTGCCTGCCGGTCCCGCACACGAAGAACTGCCCACCGTACTCCAGCGTGTTCTGCAGGGTATAGGGTTCATGGGAATAAGCGGTGATACCGGCTGGGAAAGAAAAATGCCGGGTCTTGATGGCGTAGTAGCCATGGACAATGCCGATGTCCATGGTTTTGCTCATCCTCTCTTGGCTGTTGCCTAAAACTTGGTTTCCTGCTGGTTAAGAGCGAAGCGTAGCCTGTTCTTTCCCAGCTGGTAAAGTATTTAGGGGGAGAGTGTGAGAGGGGGAAGCGCAAAAAAGGGGGCTGTGAAAAAACTTTTGTTTTTTCACAGCCCTTCATGGTGCCGGTGGCCGGACTTGAACCGGCATGGTTTCCCGCCGCATTTTGAGTGCGGTGCGTCTGCCATTCCGCCACACCGGCGTGCTCTTTCGTACTTTTCTATTATATACAACTTGAATTTGAAAATCAACCCCTTTTCGAAATTTCACAAATGGTGTATAATAGACGGGAGCCACTAGGGAAAAGAGGGCGGGCGATGCAAAATTCTCAGGAGCGGGCGCTGATCGAAGCGGCGGCGGGCGGCGATCCCACGGCGTTTGAAAAGCTGATGCGCATGCACGAGGGCAAAATGTATGCCGTGGCCCTGCGCATGTGCGCGAGCCGGGAGGACGCGCAGGATTGCATGCAGGAGGCCATGATCCGCGCCTATCGCGCAATAGAAAATTTTCGCTTTCAATCGTCGTTTTCGACGTGGATATATCGCATCACAATGAACACCTGCCTGGATGAATTGCGGCGGCGCAAGGTGCGGCAGGCCACCTCGCTGGACGCGCTTTTGGACGCGGGCTGGGCCCCATCGGGCGGGGAATCCCCGGAAGGGCATGCGATGCAGCAGGACCGCAGGCGCG
>DVJN01000253.1 GCA_018716755.1 Candidatus Alectryocaccomicrobium excrementavium | reverse complement strand
TAGCGCTTCACAAAGGTCTTGCGCACGCCTTCGGCCATGGAATAATCGAAGTTCACGATGCTCTGGCCGCCGTGCTGGTCGTTCTGATTGGCCTGGATGGCGATGCAGGCGAGCGCGGAATAGCTGTAGATGTCCCGCGGTTCGCGCAGATATCCTTTGCCGGTGGAAAAGCCGTTTTTGAACAGGCTGAGCAGGTCGATCTGGCAGCAGGTCGTGGTGAGGGTGAGGAAATCCATATCGTGGATATGGATATCGCCATCGCGGTGCGCCTGGGCGTGCTCGGGCTTGATCACGCGCAAAAGGTTGAATTGCTTTGCGCCTTCCGAGCCGTATTTCAGCATGGCGCCCATGGCAGTGTCGCCATCGATATTGGCGTTTTCGCGCTTGAGGTCGGAATTTTTGGCGGCACTGAAGGTGATGTCCTCATAAATTTGCATTAGCCGCGTGTTGACCTCGCGCACGCGGCTGCGCTCGGCGCGATAGAGAATATAGCTTTTGGCGGTGCGCACAAAGCCGTTTTCGATCAGGATTTTTTCAACCGTGTCCTGCACCTGTTCAACTGTGGGCACTTCGATGGACTCGCTCTTTTCCAGCTCTGCGACGACCTGGTTCGCGAGCTTTTCCGCCGTCTTTTCCGATTTGGCGCTGCCGCTGGCGTGAAAAGCTTTTAGAATGGCCTGGGTAATCTTGTCCTCATCAAAAGGCAATTCCCGCCCGTCGCGCTTGATAATCGTGTCGATCATAGTTACCTCCAGGCAAAAGGCGGGTTGGGCACCCGCCTTTTCATGATAAATACATTATATAGTGGATGGTGCGAAATGTCAACACATGATGTAGTGGGATCAAAACTTAAACACATGTTCGATTTCACACTTCCGACATATGTAAAAAATCCAGCGAAGGCTATTTTAGCATATTTTGCCGCTGCGCGCAAGGGGGAGGAAGCGGTTTCGATGGCGATTTTTGCGTGAAGGGGGCACAACAATTGTAACATGTTAAAAAATTCCAGGAACGCAATTGCAAACAACCGTTCTGTATTGAAATCCGGCGCGAGGAATTTCCGATTTTTCGCTTGACCAGGGCAGAAAAAACCTTTACAATGGAGGGGATCAAAATCGGGAGGCGCGCAAATGCGAAAAGGAAAAGTGACTGTTCTTACGCAGACGGGCCAGGGAACCCATATGAACGCGTCCTGCGGGCGAATCTCCACCACGCAAGGCGGCGCTATAGAGATTTTTGCAAAACAGACGGGCGAGGAGGCAGACCGGAAGCTCATCCACAAGGTGGCGCTTTCCGGCCACATGGCTGCGCTTGAGCACCATACGGCGACGCTGGCCTTCGATGGGGTGAGCGTGTTTGTGGAGCAATTCATGATTGAGCACCGGCTGGCCTCGTATATGGTGAAATCCCGGCGTTATGTGGATTTTTCCGGCGCGGGCTTCATTGTGCCCGATGGCGCGGGCGAGGATTGGCGCGCGCACATGGAATCTTTTTTTGCGGACTATGCGCGCCTGCTGGAACTGGGCATTCCCAAGGAGGATGCGCGTTTTGTGCTGCCCTATGCCTTCCGCGGGCACTTTTATATGACGGCCAATGTGCGCACACTTTTGCACCTTGCCGCGGAAATGACGCGCGGCCGCGGCGCGGCCTATCCTGAAATCGCCTATCTGGGCAGGGAACTCTGCGCATGGCTGGAAGAGGCGTATCCCGGCCTGGTGGAGCGCGAGCGCGTGGAAAGCGCGCCCATTGCCTCCGCCGGGGCGTTCGCCGCGCCGCACGAGGTGGAAGGGCGCGCAGCACTGCTTGAATCGCCCGCGCATCCTTTGGAGACGCTGCGCCTGGCGGGGCGCTTTGCCGGCCGCGAGCTGGCTGTGCGCGACCTGGTGCGCGACGCGCGGCCCCGCGAACTGGAGGCGCTTTCGTATCTGTTTTCTTTTTCGGATCTTTCGCTGGCGGGGCTTACGCACCTCGCCCGGCACAGGATGCTTTCGCTCCTGGTACAAAGCAGCGCGCATGCCGCCGCCAGGGGCGCGTATATCGTGCCCGCGAGCGTGCGGGAAAACGCGGAGGCGCTTAAGCGGTATCGCGCGGCGTTCGCCCGCGCCAGCGCCTATGCGGCCGGGCACAAACAATGGGCGCATTATTGCGCGCTGGCGGGCAACACGGTGGACGCGCTCGTCTCCATGAACGCGCGGGAGCTTTTGCATTTTATGGAACTGCGCGCCTGCAACCGCGCGCAGTGGGAGATTCGCGGCCTGGCCAACCAGTTGCTGTGCCTGCTGCGCCAGCGCTCGCCGGAACTGTTCGGCCAGTATGGCCCGGCCTGCCGGGTGCGCGGCGCTTGCCCGGAAGGGCGGCTTTCCTGCGGCGCGCCCTATAGGCCACAAATCGGCCTCACGGCCAACCGCAACAAGGAAGGCGAGCAGTTCTTTCCCCAGGAATACATTCAGGCCATCGAGCGCGCGGGCGGCGTGGTGCGCAGAATACCATTTGACGCTTCTCCCGCGGTGCTGCGCGCCCTGATCCATGAGCTGGATGGCGTGCTCTTTTCCGGCGGGCCGGACATTGCGCCCTGGCGTTTTGGCGAAAAACAGGTGCATGCCAAAACTGTAATCGATGCGCAGCGCGATGAAATGGAGCTGAACCTCTTTCATCTGGCGTTCGCGGAAAAGCTCCCCATGCTGGGCATCTGCCGGGGGCATCAGGTGATCAATGTGGCGCTGGGCGGCACGCTGTGCCAGCACATTCCCGATGTCTATGGCATATCGCATTACGATGTAACGCATGATGTGCGCTTCGCCCCGCATTCGCGCCTGGCGGCGATCGTGGGAGCGGAATGCCTTACGGTGAACAGCTTTCACCACCAGTCCGTGGAAAAAGTCGCGCCGCCTCTGCGCGCCGCGGCCACCTGCGGCGCAATCAACGAAGCGATTGAATGGGCGGATGGGGAACGCTGGATTTTTGGCGTGGAGTGGCACCCGGAGCGTTTCCCTGAGGATGAGCATGCGCAACGCCTGTTTGCGGCCTTTGTGCGGGCGTGCGGGCGCGCGTAGGGGATGGATATGGAGCGGCGGAAAGAAGCGCGTTTTTGCGCATTCTTTCCGCCGCTTTTCAAGAGGCCTTTGGCAGCCCCATTTTCCAAATTACTGAGCGGCCGCCCTTATCCGCGCGCGGCCAGGCGCTGCCGGATGGCCTCGTAAAACATCACGGTCGCCGCGCAGCTCACGTTAAACGAAGTCGCGGCAGAAGCGGGGCTCATGGGAATCGCCGCCATCTGGTCGCATCCTTCCTTGAAAGCGCGGCAGAGGCCTTCCGTTTCGTTGCCGATCATCAGCAGCGTGGGCCGCGTGAGATCGAGCGTGAAAATTGGGCTTTGCGCATGCGCGGATGTGCCCACGGCCTGAAACCCGGGATATTTTTGGCGCATGGCGGCGATAAAAGCAAAAACGCTCTGGTTTTCCGCAATTCGGATGGTATGTACGCGGAAAAACGATCCCATGGAAGCGACGATGACTTCCGGATCGTATAGATCCACGGCATGCCCGGTGAGGATCAGGCCATCCACGCCCAGCGCGTCGCACGAGCGCAGGAGCGTGCCCAGGTTTCCCCGGTTGCTGGGGCGGTCGAACAGCGCCAGCAGCGGAGTGGAGGAGAGGGGCAGATCTTCAAAGCGATCCTCACGCATTCTGCCGATGGCCAATAGCTCGCTGGTATCCTCCTTGCCGCTCAAATCGCGCATCAGGGAAAGGGGCAATTCATAATTCACGCGGGTGCGCGTGCCATTGAGCGTGTCCTCCGCCCAGCGCGAAAGAGGCTTTTCGCGCGAAAACAACAGCGAGGAAAGCTCCCAGCCGTTTTTGCGCGCCTCGTTGATGTTGCGCACGCCCTCAATCCAGAATTCGCCGTAGGCATAGCGCTTGTTGCGGTTGGTTTTCAGCACTTCAAAGCGCTGATACGTCGCGTTCTTGGAATATACGCGCTCCGTTTTCATGCGCTGGCACCCGCGGCGATCGCGGCCGCGATTTCCTCTGCCATGGCGGTGAGCTGTTCCTTTTGCGCCTCTTTCAGCGCGGATTTGATGGTGACGCCATGCTCCAGGAAGCGGGTGTTGGCGATTTTCTGCACATTTTCGCGCAGGATTTTGCCCGCGACCGGCGCCCACGATCCATTTTCGATGATGCCGAAGGTGCGGTTTTGCAGGTTGTGCGCCACGATTTCGTGCATGAGCGTTTCCATCACCGGGAACAGGCCGTTGTTATACGTGGTGGCGGCCAGCACGATGTGGCTCACCCGGAACGCCTCCGAGAGGATATAGGAGGGATGCAGGGAGGCGGCGTCCATCACGGTGACGGGAACGCCCCGTTCGTGCAGGGCGGCGGCGAGAATCTGCACGGCCGCTTCCGTGTGCCCATATACCGAGGCATAGGCAATCAGCACGCCATTTTCTTCCGGGGCATAGCGGCTCCACGCGTCGTATTTTTCGACAAACCGGGCGATGGTATCCCCGCGCGAAACAACGCCGTGCAGGGGGCAGATTTGCGCGATTGTGAGCGTAGCGGCCTTTTTGAGCAGCGCCTGCACCTGCGGGCCGTATTTGCCCACGATGTTGGTGTAATAGCGGCGCGCTTCCGCCCAGTAATGGCCCCAGCCGGCCACTTCGCTGCTCAGAAGCCGCCCGTCGAGCGCGCCAAAGCTGCCGAACGCGTCTGCGGAAAAGAGCGTCTGGCTGGCCGCGTCATATGTCACGATCACTTCCGGCCAGTGCACCATTTGCGCGGTGAAAAACTGCAGCGTGTGTTTGCCGGTGGAAACGCTATCGCCATCTTTCACCAGCAGCGTGCGGCCGGCAAGGTCTATGGGGAAGAACTGCTTCATCATGTTCAGCGCCATGGCGCTGAGGATGAAAGTGGCGCCCGGATAGCGGTTGGCAACTTCAAAGAGCAGCGCCGCGTGATCCGGCTCCATGTGGCTCACGATCACATAATCCAGGGCGCGGCCCGCGAGCGCTTCCGCGAGGTTTTCGAAGAAGATTTCGGATACGGCGCTGTCCGCCGTGTCAAACAGCACGGTTTTTTCGTCCAGCAGCACATAGGAATTGTACGACATGCCTTCCGGCACGGGATAGTGGTTTTCGAAGCGCGCGGCGCGGTGTTCGCTCGCGCCAATCCAGATGAGATCGTCTGAAAGTTTGCGGATGCATTGCATAGTAGGCACCTCCTGCGATGGCTATGGTTTTATTATAGGATACCCAATCCGGGCCTGTCAACAGCGCTTTGGCATATTCTTTGTAGAAAACCGGGATTTCCTGCAGGAAGATATGGCCGCGAAAAAATTTTTGGAGAAATTTGGAGAAATGGGGAACCAAATGCCAGCGGCGTGCGTCCAAAGGATACAGCTAGGAGAAGGCGGTGGAGATGGATGAAAAGAATGGTTGCTGCAATGCTTATTATATGGCTGGCCGTGGGCGGCGTGTGCGCGTATGCGCAGGAAAGCGTGCCGGTTTTCAACGATATTCTCTTTGAAAACGGCAAGGACGCGCTCTGGCTGGTGGCGAGCGGGGATTACGAATTGGCGCTTTCCCTGCTGGATTTGGCGGGGGGCGCGCCTTCGGCCGAGGATTTTGAGCTGTTCATTACCTCGAATTTCCCCTCGATTGCCGATGGCATGGTGCAATATGAGGTTGCGGTTGCATATTATGATCCGGCCATCGCGATGTGGACGCTGGCCATCCCCGTGGAAGAGCCCAAAGAGGAGGATATCGAAACCTTTGTGCTGTTTTCGCAGGATGGCAACCGGTTCAGCGGCTGCGGCTATATGCCCTGGGGGGATGTGGAGGCCCAGTGCGAGAATCTCTACGATGTGATCTGGAACGTGGAATACCAGCCGGAGGATATGCTGGTGATGGTCGATGACGCGAATTTGTGATACACAAAGAGTTAACAATAAAAATTTGCCAAACCTATTGACTTGTGCGCGGGTATGTGATATTATAATGCACGTCGCTTGCGAGGTGCAAAGCAAAAACGCATCGTCGGGGTGTAGCGCAGCCCGGTAGCGCGCATGCTTTGGGAGCATGGGGTCGCAGGTTCAAATCCTGTCACCCCGACCAG
>DVJN01000252.1 GCA_018716755.1 Candidatus Alectryocaccomicrobium excrementavium | reverse complement strand
GCTCTACGAATTGGGCGTGAACTTCGTCGCCGTGGCGGAGACGAGCACGTTTGAGTATCCCGAGGAGATACAGCCGCTGGTTGTGCCCGCCGTCATGAGCAGCACTTTCGATCTGGAGGGCATAGTGGCGCTGGAGCCGGATCTGGTGCTGCTGCCCGACAGCGCCATGGCCACGCACGGCGCGACGCTGCAGGAGATGGGCATCCCCGTGTTCGCCGTGCCCACCAAGGAGCCGGGGCAGGACGTGTACACCACCGTCAAGAACCAGACCGAGGCATATATAGAGGCCTTCGCCCGGGACGACGCGGCGCTCGCCGCCGCCGGGGACATGCGCGCCCGCTTTGCGGCGCTGGATGCGCGCATCGCCGAGGCAAAGGAGCGCTACGCGGGCAAGACCTTCTTCGGCGCGACCTGCGTAAGCAGCACGGACTTCTACATGCAGGCGCAGACGTCCACCGTCAGCTCGATGATGCAGCTGCTGGGCTTCACCAACATCTACGCCGAATCCATGGGCGATTCCAACGCCCCCGCCAGCCTTGAGACATTCGCCGAAGTGGAGAGCGACCTGTTCGTGTTCACCTCGCAGGGCACGACCACCGTCGAGGACGCCGAGGCCTTCTGCACCGAGTGCATGGCGGCGAACCAGGCGCTGTGGAACGTGGTGCCTGCGGTCAGCCGCGGCGACGTGCTCTACCTGCCCTCGGGTTACGTCGTGACCGCCGGGCTGAATGTCGTGGACAATATAGGCAACCTCATCGACCTGCTGGACGCGCACTACGCGTCCTGACGGAGGATATAAATGGATGGAAGGCAATTGCTCGCTCAGATGAAGCGCCTGAGCGAAGCTGAGACGATAAAGGACGTACGCCCGCTGACGGCGGCGATGTTTCCCGGCACGCACTGCCCGCTGATGGGCGCAGCAATGGCTGTGCGCGGCATATCCGACGCGATGATGCTCATCATCGGCACCGACGAGTGCACCTACTACACCAAGCACTTCAGCATCCACGCCGACAACTTCGGCGGGCTGAACGGCCGCTGCGTCAGCGTGGCGCTGGACGGTCACGACGTGACCTTCGGCTGCGCAAAAAAGGTCGAGGCCTCATTTGACGAGATGATGGCGGAGTACCATCCCAAGGCGGTGTTCCTCGTGACCACCTGCGTGGTGGAGATCATCGGCGACGACATCGACGCGCTCGCCGGTTCCCTTTCCGAGCGCTACGGCCTGCCGGTGATGGCCGTGCACACCGAGCACTTCAAGTGCGAAAACCACCTGCCCGGCGTCGAGCGCACCATGACCGCCTGCTTTGACGTTATGCAGCCCCAGGCCTGCGACGGCAGCGCCAACCTGCTCGGCCAGCGGTTGGGCGACTTTCAGGAGACCGAGCTGTGCGGCGTGCTGCGCGAGGCCGGGGTGCGCATCGGCATGCGCCTGCCCTGCGGCTGCAATGTGGAGGACATCCGCAAAGCGCCCGCCGCGAAGGTCAACATCGTCGTGGACGACACCGCGCTGCCGCTGGCGCGCAGGATGCAGCAGGCGTTCGGCACGCCCTATGTGCTGTTTGACAAGTACGTGTCCCCCGCGCGCATCGCCGCCTGCTATCAGACGCTCTTCGCCGCGCTGGGGCTGCCGCTGCCCGCTCGCCTCAAGGAATTGCGCGCCGGGGCGGAAGCCGCCTGCGAACAGGCGCGGCGCGAGCTGCGCGGCGTGAGCTACATCTACGGCAACACGCCCTTCCGCTGCTATGAGTTCAACCGCTTCATGGCCGAGGTGGGCATGGTTCCGCAGCTCATCCAGACCAACGCCATCAAGCCCGAGGACGAAGCCGACCGCGAGGCCATCCTCGCCCTCTGCGACCCCTACGTGACCAAGACGGCCAACATCGCCCCCTTGCAGTACATCTACGACGCGCTCCACCCGATGCTCTACCTGGGCCACGAGTACGCCGCCCGGCTGCGCGCCAAGGGCATCGCGCTGGTGCGCACGGACGGCGCGGGCAATATGCTCGGCTATGAGGTGACTTCGTTCGTCGTGCGCGCGCTCTGCGCCGCCGCCAAGGAAGCGCGCGCGCTGCGGGAAGGAGGCGCAGCATGAGCCTTTGCCGCTATCTGCCCACGCCCTCCGACCGCATGGGCATACTCTGGAGCCTTTTGTGCATTGAGGGCAGCGTCGTGCTGGAATACGGCCCCGCGGGCACCACGCATTATAGCGTGAGCCTCTTTGGAAACCTCGGCGTCGACCAGCAGAACCGCCTGTTCACCACCCACATGAGCGAGGACGACGTGGTCATGGGCGACGTCTCGCGGCTGGAGCGCGCGCTCGTGGAGATCGACCAGGGCTACGCGCCGCGCGTGATCTTCGTGGTCGCCTCGTCCGTCTCCGCCGTCATCGGAACCGACCTGCGCGGCGTATGCGCCTACATGCAGGAAAAGGTGCGCGCCCGCCTCATCGCCTTTGAGCAGGGCGGTTTCCGCGGCGACTACAGCGCCGGCCTGCGCGAGGCATACCAGCTGATCGCCCAACATGCCGTAGCGCCCACCGATGAGTGCATTGAAGGCACGTACAACATACTCGGCCTGTCCGCCGGCGCTTACCGCGCCCGCAGCGACTTGAATGAGATCCGCCGCCTGATGCGCGAGGCCTTCGGCATGGAGATGCGCGCCTGCCTCTGCATGGATACCGGCGTCGCGGCCATAGAGGACTGCGGTAGGGCGGAACTGAACCTCGTGCTGCGCGGCGAGGCGCTGCCGGCAGCGGAAATTCTCGAAAAAACCTGCCATACGCCCTACGTCGCGGGCACGCCCTACGGCTATGCCGGCACGCTGGACTGGCTCCATCGCGTGGGCGAGGCGTTGGGCCGCGAGCCGGACGGCGCGCTGGTGCGGGAACTCGAGGCGCGCCATGCCGGGGCCATGCAGATGCGCATGTACGGCATGATGCTGCGGCGCGACCGTCCCGCGGCGACGATCTACGGCGAATACGAATTGGTGCGCGGCATGGCGGGGCTGCTGGAGGAGGCGGGCATCCCGGCGGTCAACCAGCTCAGCGCCCACAGCCTGCACGCCCTGCCGGAACACGACCCCGCCGTGCGCCACCTGCCGGTGGAGAAGGAACGCATAGAGCTGATGCGCGGCCTGCGCCGCCAGCTCGTGCTCGCCGGCGAGGTCTCCCACACGCTGCTGGACGCGGACAACACCTTCGTCTGCGTCAGCCTGCCGCTCGTCAATGGCGCGCAGGTGGCTACGCACATGCCCCTCGCCGGGCCGCGCGGCGCGGACTATATGCTGGAACACATCGGAGCGTATCTGGACACGCTGTCCTGAGAAAGTAAGAGACCATGAAGGTACAGATCGTTTACAGCAGCCTGTCCGGCTGCACCCGCCGCCTGGCGGAAGGCATTTTCGACGCCCTGACCGTCGATGCCAAAGAGCTCTACGACCTCGCGGCAGGCACGCCCGAACTGGACGGCGACGCCGTGCTGCTGGGCTACTGGGTGGACAAGGGCGGCCCCGACGCCGCCATGAAAGCGTTCATGGAAACGATTGAGAATAAAAACGTGGGCGTGTTCTGCACGCTGGCCTACTGGGCGGACTCCGCCCACGCGCACAACGCCCTCGCCGCCGGCGTGGCGCTGGTGAAGGAAAAGAACCGCGTGCTCGGCGGCTATGTGTGCAACGGCGCCATGTCGCAGGCGATGATCGACCGCTTCCGCGCCAACGGCACGAGCGGCCCCCACAGCGCTTCTCCCGCCAACGAGGCGCGCTGGGCGCTGATGAAAAACCACCCCACCGCCGCCGAGATCGCGCTGGGCGCCGAGCGCTTCAACGAGCGCCTGGGCCTTTTGCAGGCGCTGACCGCGCAGGGGCTTGAATACCCCGCCATCCATATCTGAACGCCGTCATAACGGCTTGCAAACGCCCCGCGGGAATGATCCTTCTCATTCCTGCGGGGCGTTTTTTATGAAGAAAAACGCTTATACTTTCAAAATTGGACGTTTTTCCCGCGCCCCATCTTGACAAAGGGGGTGATGGACGCACAATCAAAACACCGTTATGAAACAGTGTTCGGCTGTGAAAGCGTGAAGAAGGGCGTGGTCACGGAGGACTTCATCCGCATGACCGTCACCGCCTATTTCAACGGCATGTTCGAGGTCGTGCGCCACGGC
The DNA here is from genome assembly GCA_018716755.1 of Candidatus Alectryocaccomicrobium excrementavium. Taxonomy (GTDB): domain Bacteria; phylum Bacillota; class Clostridia; order Christensenellales; family Aristaeellaceae; genus Alectryocaccomicrobium; species Alectryocaccomicrobium excrementavium. The sequence continues at coordinate 5,828 of DVJN01000252.1, read as the reverse complement.
CCCTCGGGCAGCATGGCCGCCTTCGTCGGGCCCAGCGGTGGCGGCTAATCGACCATCGCAAAACCCACCGGCGGCTTCTGGGATGCAAAGAAGGGGCGCATCACCCTCGGCGGGTGCGACCTCAGGGACATCCCCCTCGCATATCCGCGCCTCGCACCGCGTACACCTCTATGCCGCCCGCACGCACCGGCAGGCGCGCGGTCTGGCCCCGCGGCGTTCGCTGGATGGGGATCTCCTCGCCCGTCAAAATATCGGCAAGCGTCTGTCCCCGCAAGCGCAAATGCTCCGCCACAATGGATACGCCCGCCTCTTGCGCCTGGTTTTCCACCACCAGCAGCTGCCCCTCAGGCGCATCCAGCACGCTGCACAGGCTCCCCTCTTCCAGCGTGGTTACCGGCGGCCGCGCGCCAGAATATCCGGCGGCCAGGCGCGCGCACAGCCGGGCATTCTCCCGGCAACCCATTTCATAGGCGCAGGCCAGCAGGCTGCCCATCCAAATGGCCCTGCCCTTGCCATGCTGGCCGCACACTGCCGCCGGCGCGCCATCCGCGAAGGTGGCCAGCACCTGCGCTCCCCAGGGTTCCATGCTCTGATAAAAACGGTATCCCCGATACGTCTCCCCGCCAAAGTGCAGCGCCAGCAGATTGCCATCCGCGCTTTCCGTGGACCATTGCGCGGCATACGCGTTGTGAAAATGGCTGGCCGTGGTCGCGCGGGCCTCTCGCGCGCCAAAGACCTGCTCAAAGCCAAAGCCCGGCTGCGCCATGGTATGCAGGCCGTCATCGTCGCTGTATCCGCCGAAACAGGCCTCCGCGATCAGGGTTCCCCCATTTTCCACCCAGTCCCGCAGGATCTGGCACATCCTTTCGTCCTTATAATAAGGGAAGGGATCGTAAATCACGCGATATTTTGCCAGATTTTCCGGCGAAATCTGCCGGTCGCCCACCACATCCACCGCGAAGCCCGCCGCGCGCAGCATGGCATGCGCGCCCTTCACGGAGCGAATGTAGAGCATCGCGCCCGGATCCACGCAAAAATCGAACAATTGCGCCTTCTGGCTGTTGAGCACCGCCACGCGCGCTTCCTGCCGCGCGGCGTGCAGGATCACGTTGGTATATGGCAGCAGGGCGCGATGGATCCGCGCGGCAGCTTCCAGCCAGGGCGTCGGCTTCCCTTCCAGATCGGTGAGCCCCCAGGCCGGAGATTCCAGCCCCAGCCGTTCCGGGCGGTATTGCCAGAAGAGGAACCCCTGAATCCCCATTCCCAGAGGCAAAAACAGGTGCCGCTTCATATCTTCCAAACCGTTCAGTTTGGGGCGGTCATACGTGCTGCCACCCACGGCGTGGATTTCCGCATTGATCACCCGCTTGCCCGGCGCGGCGGACAGCGTGATGGCGGCGGACAACGGCTCGCTGCCCACGCTGTTGCCGAAAAGATCGCACAGTTCCGCCAGGGCGTAATCGTCGCTGCCACAGGTCGCCAACGGAAAGAAAGGAATGGTGACGGTATGCACCATCACGGGATGCTCCGCATCCAGCGCTTTCACCGTTTCCACGCGCATGCGGCATTCCTCCGTGATGGTATGGGTCATGAACAGGCGCCAATCCACCATATCCTTAAAGGTCTGCCCCAGGCGCGGCACTTCCACCCCGGCAAAGTCCTCATAGTTGCGCCCCCACACGCGGTTGAGTTCCTCCACTGTGCCATATTTGCCTTCCAGCCACGCGCGAAACGCCTGGACAGAAGCAGGGCAATAGCAGGTGAGGTTTTCCACGCGCGGCTCGCGCCTGAGGGCGCAGGTGTGTTCCGGCTCGTTCCACATGTCCCAGCAAAGCAGCGCGGGATGCGCCCTGTAGCGCTCCACGCACCGCCGGATGAACGCCTGCCGCGCTTTTATGCCCGCCGCGTGATGAAAACAGGGGCCCGGCGCGCCGCCCATCTGGCGGCAGGCGGTCGCCACGGGATGGAGAACCTGCCCATCGTTGGCGACCATAGAACTTTCGGGATATTTGCGAAAAAACCAGGCGGGCGCAGTATCGAAAATCTGGTTGATGATGACCTTCAGGCCGTTTTCCTGCGCCAAATCCATCAATTGATCCAGGTCGGAAAAATCGTATTCCCCTTCCCGGGGATTGTTGGCGCGCCAGCAGGCCCACAGCTTCACCGTGTTGAAGCCGTGCCGGGCCATATTGCGCATATCCAGTGCCCACTGATCCGGGCGCGGCGTGGGCGCGCGATAGTATTGCGCACCAAAGGGAATGAAGTCCCAATCGGTTTTTGCCATTCCCGCTCCTCCTTTCCTCAATCGCCTCTTCCCTATTCTTCGCCAAACACGGCGCAAAACAGCGCCTCGCGAATGGCGCCCAGTTCGGCGTTGGCGCGGGAAGGATGCACGCGGTTGGTGAGCAGCACGCAATAGCACATATCCCGCGCGTCCAACCACAGGCTGGTTCCCGTGAACCCCGTGTGCCCCACGATGTTGCCACCCGGCCGCTGCCGGTATACGACCCAGCCGAGCGCGCGGTTGCCGCCCAGATGTTCGGTCTGGTTTGCCAACGAGCGTGCCACCCACGCCCCAGGCAGCGCTTCGTGCCCCAGCAAAATGGCGTGCGCGAAGCGGCCCATATCATCCACATGGGAAAACAGGCCCGCGTGCCCCGCCACGCCGCCCAGCTGCCGGGCCCGCTCATCGTGCACCGTGCCATATACGGGCAACGTTTGCCCCGCGCGGATCTCCGTGGCGGCAAAGGCATATTTTTCCCGCGGCGGATTGAACATCGTATCGCGCATGCCCAGCGGGCCGAACACGGCGCCCACCGCCCTGTCCAGCGGCATGCCCAACTGGCGCGCGGCGATTTCGCCCAGGAAGATAAAGCTCAAATCGCTGTAAACGGCCTGCTCGCCCGGCGCGTATTTCAGTGGCGCGCGGTACAGGCTCTCCAGCCGCTCTTCGCGCGAGCCGCCTTCGGTATCCATGAACTCGGTTAGGCCCGCCGTGTGCGTGAGCAACTGGAAGATCGTGGTTTGCGACAGATGGGGATACTTTTCCGGCGGAAGGCCCATGGCCGCCGGCCAGCGGGTATCCAACGCGAGCGCGCCCGCGTCCAGCAGGCGCAAAATCAGCGGCCACACCGCCGTCACCTTGGTAAGCGACGCCAGATCGAAAAGTGTGTCAACCGTCATGGGCATCTCGCTGGGAATCCACTGCGCGCAGCCATATGCCTCGCGCAGGAGGACGCCGTCTCCCCTGCCAATCAAAACCGCATAGCCAGGGATGCGGCGCGCATCCACGGCGGCGCGCAAAAGCGATTGCGCCCTGGAAATTTGCACGGCTTACGCCTCCTGATAATTTTCATCTACATGCGCTACCATGCGGTAGCGCGCGTCTTTTGCGCGCAGGCGCGCTTCGATGTGGGAAAGCGCTTGCGCGCGTTCTTCTTTCTTCATGCCCACGGGCACGGCGATATCAAAAATCAAATTGATGCGGCTCTGCCCGTCCGTCATGCGGAAATCGTGGATGGAAAAGCGCGGGTTTTCCGCCTGTACCGCCTCCACCACCTGAGCGCGCACCGCGTCCACCCGCTCGCTGCCAACCGTGACCGGATCCAGATGGATCACGATGGGCACACGCAAATCGGCATAGATGCGGCGCTCCGCCTCATCAATGGCCTCATGCGCGCGCACGATATCCGCGTTGTCGGGCACTTCTGCGTGTACGGAAGCCATCACGCGGCCCGGGCCATAATCGTGCACGATCAAATCATGCACGCCCACCACCATATCGGTGTTGCGCACCTCATCCGCCAGCTTGCGCACCAGTTCCGGATCGGGTCGGCCGCCCAGCAGTTGATCGATGGTTTCATGCGCCACGTCGAACCCGGATTTGAGCTCCAGCAGCGCCACCAGCGCGCCTGCGCCGCCATCCACGCGCATTTCCCCCGTGGAAACGGCGATTACCGTCGCCGCCGCCACGGTGAGCGTGATCAGGCAATCGTTCAAGCTGTCGCGCGCGGTGGCCAGCTGCACAGAAGAAGAGATGCGCTTGCCAATCCCGCGGTTGAACGCCCACATCCACAGCTTCACCAGCGCGCTGATCACCATCACGCACAACAGCGGCCAACCTGCCGTAACTTCTTCGGGCGCGATCAGCTTCTGGATGGAGCTGATCAGCAGCTGCCCGCCCGCGAACAGGATCAAAAACGCGATGATCAGCGAAGATATGTATTCCACGCGCCCGTGCCCAAAAGGATGCTCAGGGTCAGGCTGGCGGCCGCTCAGGCGCGCGCTGATGATGGAAATCAGCGAAGAACCCATATCCGACAGGTTGTTGACCGCGTCCGAAAGCACGGAAATGCTGCCCGAAAGCAGGCCCGCCGCCATCTTGGCGGCGCAGAGCAGCGCATTGAGCGCAATGCCCACGCCGCCCGCCAGCTGGCCATATGCGCGCCGCACGGCGGGATCGCTCGCGTCACCCCTGGGCACAAAGTGGCGAATTAGAAAATTTTGCATATTCCCTCCCCAAATGGCGCGGCCGTTTCCTGAGAAACGGCCGGCAATTTCCGTTAGCGCAATTTGCGCGCGGAGCTGCCTCTCCTGCACAGCACGGGAGGCAGCCCCTTTTCACATTTCTTTTGGTTCTTTAGTTCTTGCCCGGCGCGACTTCCACATGGATGCGAGCCTTTTCGCCATTGATGTTCCATTCGGTGGCGCTTTCGCCCGCGGGGCCGAAGGCCACGCTGGTGGCGAGCACCGCCGCGCTGAGCGCTTCCCGGTTGGCCTCGAGAATGCCCGTGAGCTTTTCGCCCGCCTCAATGGCAACGGCGATGCGGTCGGTCACGTCGAAGTCCGCGTCCTTGCGCATGGTCTGGATCTTGGAGATCACTTCGCGCACGAAACCTTCTTCCACCAGCGCCGGGGTGAGGTTGGTATCCAGCACCACGGTCAACTCGCGCTCGGTGGCAGCCACGAAGCCCGGCTTGTGCGCAGGCGAAGTGAGCACATCGTCCTTTTCCAGCGCGATGGTTTCGCCCTCGATTTCGAACGAAACGGTTTCGCCGCGGGCGAAGGCGTCCACCACGTCGTTGCCATCCATATTGGCAAGGTGCTCGCCGATGGCGCGCAGGCGCTTGCCATATTTGGGGCCCAGCGTGCGCATCTGCGGCTTGAGCTGGTAAGTGGTGAAGGCGCGGGCATCGTCCACAAAGCGCACGTCTTTCACGTTGAGCTCTTCGGCGATGAGGGCCGCCATTTCCTCGCCCAGGCGCGCGCCCTTCACATAAGCGGCTGCGAGCGGCTGGCGCACCTTCAGGTTCGCCTCCGAGCGGCAGCCGCGGCCCAGCTGCACGATTTCGATCACGGTTTCCATGTCCGCTTCCAATGCGGGATTGATCTTCGCCGCATCGCAGGCCGGGAAATCCGTCAGATGTACGCTATCCGGCTCGTCCGCCTGGCGCAGGTTCTGATACATGGTTTCGGCCATGAACGGCGTGAACGGCGCGAGCAGGCCGCACAGCGTTTTGAGCACGGTATAGAGCGTTTCGAACGCGGCCAGCTTGCCGCCCTGCATGCCCTTGCCCCAGAAGCGCTCGCGCGAGCGGCGCACATACCAGTTGGAAAGCTCATCCACAAAGGCGGCGATGGCGCGCGCGGATTCGGTGACGTTGTAAGCCGCCAGTCCCTCGTCCACGGTCTTTACCAGCGTATTCAGCCTGGAGAGCAGCCATTCGTCCATGCGGGTGAATTCCGTGGCCTTTTCCTTCTGCGGGTCGTAGCCATCGATGGAGGCGTACAGGCAGAAGAAGGCGTAGACGTTCCACAGCGTGCCCATG
>DVJN01000251.1 GCA_018716755.1 Candidatus Alectryocaccomicrobium excrementavium | reverse complement strand
AAACGGTTTTTGACGATTTTTTTGACGGTCACCATGTTCTTTGGTGGCGGCATGATTCCGACGTACCTGCTGATGCGGAATATCGGCCTGATCGATAACCCGCTCGTGCTGATCGTCCCCTTTAGCGTTGCGGCATATAACGTGTTCGTATTCCGCACGTTTTTTCAGAACATCCCCCGGGAATTGATGGAATCGGCGGAAATCGACGGGGCCAATGATTTCACCATTTTGTTCCGCATCATATTGCCGCTTTCCAAAGCGCTTCTGGCAACATTTGGCCTGTTCGGCATTGTGGGGAGCTGGAACAGCTGGTTTAACGCGCTGATTTATTTCCAGGATACGGATCTGTATCCGGTGCAGCTGGTGCTGCGGGATTACCTGTATGTGCTGGACGCCACAAATGTGCAGGCGCGTGCGGGAATGGGCGGCGCATCTATCAATCCCAATTTGTTGCAGCAAATTGCGCCCAAGGGCGTGCGGATGGCCATGGTGGTCGTTACGATGTTCCCGATCATGATGATTTATCCGGTTTTCCAGAAATATTTCGTGAAAGGCGTAATGATCGGCTCCATTAAGGGCTAAGAGGAATCGAATGGCAACCGTCTTGTGGCGGCGCTGTTCAAATAAAAGAGCTAGGGGGAACTCAAACATGAAACGGAAGAGCATGTTGCTACTGGCGCTGGTGCTGATCGTAACAGCTATGCCGCTTGCTGGCTTCGCAGAAACGCAGCGGGATAAGCTCGTCATCACAGCGACGATCGAAGGCAATGCGGACGCGCATGATTCCATGGTGGAAGAAGCATTTCAGGAACTGATGAGCGAGAAGCTGAACCGCGAGATTGAGATCCAATACACGATGATCCCTTCCAGCGATTATGCGACCAAAACGCAGCTTCTGCTGGCGGTTGGCGACCTGACGGACTTTTTCCAGCTGCCCTTCCTGTACGACTATACCAAGCCGATGGAAGAAGGATATTTCCTGGAACTGTCGCAGTACCGCGATCAGCTCGATAACTACTTTAATTATATCGAACAGACCAGCGGAGGGCTGGCGAGCGTGATGACAGCCGAGGGAGAAGTGTATATCATTGCGGGCATTGGTCTGCCAAGATTCCCGGCGGATCGGGGCATGCTGCCGAACAACCTCACGATGTATCGCGCGGATATCTTCGATAAGCACGGCATTCCGTATCCCACGACGATCGACGAAATGTATGAGGCGGCAAAGCAGCTCAAGGAGCTGTATCCGGATGTTTATCCCATCAACACCCGCTGGAACGACCTGCGTTCCCTGTTCGCGGCCAACCACACGCGCAACACGGTTTATTGGAATGGCGAGGAATACGTGCAGGGCCTGTTTGAGGAGGGCTATAAAGAAGCCATCGCCTTTGCTCAAAAGCTCTATGTGGAAGGCCTGCTCGATCCGGAATACATCATTGAAACAGATGATACGCTCAAGAGCAAGGAAATGACCGACCGCACGTTCATCGTTATGGCGGATTGGTTCACCACGCCCGGCGAGTTTACCCGCCTGAGCGAAACGGGGCAAATCTTTGCTGCCGCGCTCATGCCCGATAACCCCAAATACGGAACTTGCTGGCAGAGCGTCGACCGCGTGAACGAGATCTCCCGCAATGGGTTCTATAGCGCGGTGATCCGTTCGGACGTGGAGGACGTGGAAGGCCTGCTGGAATTTTTGAACACCTGCTATGAAGAAGACGTTGTGGAGTTGCTCAACTGGGGCATTGAGGGCGTGACGTACACGGTGGATGCAGATGGCAACAAAGCGTTTGTGGATGAAATCATGAGCGCTGTGGATCCGTGGACGGCTGCGGATGCTTATGGCATGCGCGCCAGCCGCAATAAGCGGCCCGGCTTGAATCTGGTGGACGATTCGACGGCGTTTGTGGGCCTTGCTTCGGACGACTGGCTGATCTACGATGGCGAAGTGCACCAGGAGCCGATTGAAAAATCGCCCTTCTACACTTCCATTCCGTATCCGGAGAATGAATATATGCCGCCGTATTTCGATGAGCCGCAGCTCCAGTTCACGGTGGAGGAATCCCAGCAGATCTCGTTGATTACCACGGCAGTAGATACTTGCCGGGATGAATGGCAGGCGAGCTTTGTGAATGGTTCGCTCAGCATGGACCAGTGGGACGATTATATGAACGCTTTGAACGATGCGGCAGAGGCTGGCGGGGGCATGGACGTGCTCCTGGAGATTTACAATGCCGCTGCGCAGCGCTACCTGGACAATCAGAGCGCGAGCGAATAGCAACGCTGCCAAATAGCAAAATGGCATGTGCGCCGGTTCGGGCGGTTCTCCGCCCGAACCGGTTCCGTCCATGCGAAATTTTTTGGGGGGAGGCGATCCTGTGATCTATCAAAATGAAGTAGCCGCCAGAATGCTGCTCACGCCCAACCAACGCGAAGTTGTGGTGGATATGGGGCAGATTTTGCCCATCGGCGATATCGAGGTGGAGGGTGGCAGGGCCGAAGTCACCGTTTCTCTGGATGGAAGTTCTTTTTCGGCGCCGCAGCAAAATGAAACTACCCGCTATGCCCGCGCGCAATGGCGGGAGGGCGAATGTGTAGAGGCGCGTGTGCGGGTGGGGGCGGGTTACATCGCGTTCCCCTGCGGATATTGGACGGAGAGATTTATCCGCTATGCGGGGTGGACAGGGGCGGACGGCGTATATTCCATGCAATGTGGGGAAGACGTCCTTTTTTCTTTTGGCGATACGTTTGTGTCGAACATCGATGCGCAAAGCCATGCCCGCGTTGGTGAAATCTATATGCCCAACAACACCATGGCGCTCCTCAAGAAAGATGGCGAGATGGCTTTCTTTGTCAATCGGGCGGCGGATGGACGGCCGGTTGCGATGGTCGCGCCGGAGGACCCGGCCAATTACTATTGGCTGCAGGATGGCCTGGTTCTGGATGGGTATTATTATACGTTGGCCTCAGTGATTACCAATGACGAATCGGGCCCGGAAGGTTTCAAATTCCGGCTGTTGGGCGTGGATCTGGTGAAGGCGCCCATACAGGGGGGAATTCCGGATTTTGCGCGGGTCATCCGCCGCAAAACGCCGCTGTGCGCGTATGGGATGCTGTTTGGCAGTGCGTTCCTCGTGGATGGAGAATATATTTACATCTATGGCTACCGCGATGCGGATTCTGCGCGGGAACTGCTGGTGGCGCGCGTGGAAAAGCAAAATTTTGAAAACATCGAAACCTGGGAATTTTTCGATGGCCGGGAATTTTGCCCGGATATGCGGTGCGCGGTGGGCGTGTTGCAGCATGTTTCCTGTGAAATGAGCGTTACCCGCATGGGCGAGAAACGATATTTGGCGGTTTTCCAGTACGACACCAATTCCAGGTATGTGGCTTACGCGCTGGCAACAAGTCCGTGGGGGCCGTTTGGCGCGCCACATAAGGTATATGAGGCAACAGAGGGGCAGCTGTGCGCGTCCGCTTATGTGTATAACGCAAAGGCGCATCCGCTTTTGTCGTACAATGGCGGCCTGGTCTGCTCTTATAATGTTAACGCGACTTCTTTTGAGGACCATATAAAGAATGGACATTTATACCGCCCGCGGTTTATCGAATTGCGGGATACTACGCTGGGGGCGCTGGGGGAATTGTTTGCCAGCGCGTATGAAGATCGCGTGCAGCTGTTCCGGGAGCTCAACAGGACGGCGCGCAAAGGGCAAAGTGTTTTTGTCGGCGATTCCATCACGCAGGAATTCCCCGTCGAAGAACTTCTGGGCGCGGGATACCTCAACCGTGGCATTGGTGCGGATACATCTGCGGGTGTTCTGCGGCGCCTGGAGGAAAGCGTATTTGCTTTTGAGCCGCGCGCGGTGTATTTGATGATAGGCACCAACGACGCGCCGATGGGGATTTCCGCGGAAGAGACGGTGGAGAACATCCGCCAGATTGTATCCAGCATCCGCGAACGATTGCCGCAGTGCAAAGTTCATATCATTTCTATCCTGCCCGTGGCCGTGAGCCAGCATCCAAAGGTGGCGCAGGGGGCGCTCGTGAATCGGGACAATGGCAGGATTGCGGAGGTGAACCGCCAGATTTGCGGAATGGGCGATTCGTTTGTTGATGCGTATCACGCCATGCTGGATGCCAATGGCGGGCTTGCGCTGCCATATACGCGGGATGGCCTGCATCTGAATGGGAATGGCTATCGCAAATTGCTGGAAATCCTTGGCCTGCGAGGCATGGAGTAGGGTTGGAACCCATTTGCGCGCCCCCCTTTTTGTTTCAACGGGTGGGTTGACAGATTCCCGGCCAGGCGCTATACTGTAATGTAAAAATTGGCCAACAAAGCCATGGAGGAGGCAGATACATGACTTCAAGGGAAAAAGTAATGCGCGTTTTCCGCCACGATCCCGGCGCGCCGGGCGTGATGTGGACCGGGCATCCCAACGATAAGACCATCCCCATTTATGCCAGGGAATGGGGCATCGAGCCCACGCGCGAGGCGATTTTTGCATATTTGAACGACGATTGCCGCTGGATCACGGCCGCGCCGGATACAAACATCCCGAGGGGCGGCCGGCTTTCGACCCGTCTTATGGCGTTACGCGCGACACCCTTTCCGCGCCGGGCTGCTTTGCCGAAGCGGAAACGGTTTCGGATCTGGACGATTATCCCTGGCCGGATCCCAAGTATCTGGATTTCACGGATGTATACAAAGAGATCGACAAATATCAGGATAAAATGGTGTTCACCGGCATGTGGAGCCCGTTTTTCCACGAAATCGCGGATTTCTTCGGCATGGAGAACTATTTCATCAAGATGTACGAATGCCCCGAGGTGGTGGAGGCGCTCACGGAGCGGATCGTGGATTTTTATGTGGCGGCCAACGATAAGTTTTTCGCCGGGCTGGGCGACCGCGCGGACGTGATGTTCTTTGGCAACGATTTTGGCACGCAGAGGGATTTGTTCGTATCGCCGGAGAGCTTCCGCCGCTTTGTGCTGCCCGCGTTCCGGCGGCTGATCGCCGTGGGCAAAAAATACGGCAAGCTGGTGATGCTGCACTCGTGCGGCTCCATTTACCGCATCATCCCCGATCTGATCGAAAGCGGGGTGGATATCCTGCATCCCATCCAGGCGCAGGCCGCGGGCATGCGCGCGGTGGATCTCGCGCAATACAAAAACGATCTGGCTTTCGTGGGCGGCATCGACGCGCAATCCTTCTTTGTGAACGCCACGCCCGATGAAATCCGCGCGGAAGTGCGGCGCGTAAGGAGCGTTCTGGGGCCGGGGCTGGTGGTTTCGCCCAGCCACGAAGAGATCCTGCCCAATGTGCCCGCGGCCAACATCAAGGCCATGGCCGAGGCGGCGCATGGGCTGGCGTAAAGGAGGGCGGGGGATGAAAACCTATCAAAACGCGCCAGACTGGCGCAATCTTGCGCGCGCGGCGCGCAACGAATGGGTGCCGCACGTTCCGCTGTATGAGCACATCATCGGCGCGAAAGTCATTTACGAGATCACGGGGAACCGGCCCTATGATGGCATGTTTTCGCCCGATATGGCGCAGAGCCGGGAGTCCTTTCAACAATACTGGGATTTCTGGCGGTGCATGGGATATGACACGGCCTCGATGGAGTTTGCCTTCACGGGCATTTTGCCCGGCGCGGGCGCGCTGGGCGGGCACAAGGAGGGCGCGATTCAAACCCGCGAAGATTTCGAGCGCTATCCCTGGGAAGAGCTGCCGGATAGGTTCTTCGAGCGCTATGCGCCATACATCCGCGCGTTTTCGGAAACCGCGCCGCCGGGCATGATGGCGGTTGGCGGCGTGGGCAACGGCGTGTTCGAATCCGTGCAGGACATCGTGGGCTATATGGACCTGTGCTTTATCCGGGAAGACGACCCGGAATTGTACGCGGGCCTATTCCAGCGCATGGGCGAAGCGCAGTGCGCGGTGTGGAAGCGCTT
>DVJN01000250.1 GCA_018716755.1 Candidatus Alectryocaccomicrobium excrementavium | reverse complement strand
GCTGTGGTGGGCGCTAGCTGTTTATTAATCATAATACTGCTTTCTGAAAAATTCAAGGAATTCTGCACGAGTGGACGTTTTTCTGCACGAGTGGACGGTAAAACCGGTTGACGCAGCTTATCGAAACCATTTATTTTGTTTTTCTTAAATGTGATTTTATATAAAAAGTGCCTGGCAGCGTCGATGCAGACGCCACTGCCAGGCACTTTTTGCACTTCTCAAACTTCTATTTTCCCACCACCGCAAGCATACCGCTATAGCTTCCCTACGCACAGGCGCCGCTTGCCCTTGGCGGCTGGATTTGCACCTCGCCGCCAGCGCCATCGATATCGCGAATGATCTCGCCCACCGCCGGCACGCAGATATGCCCGGCCAGCGGATTTTTGATGCTGATCACCGGCGTGGTGATGGTGGCTTCCACTTCCGAGCGCTCAAAAGCCAGATCGGCGCCTGTCATTTCGCAATCGATCAGCTTCAGGCCCCGGCAATAGCACAGCGGCTGGGTGCCAATGATGCGGCAGCGCTCAAAGGTCACATTTTCGCAATACCAGGCAAGGTATTCGCCCTTGACCACGCTATCGCACACCACCACGTTTTTCGCATGCCAAAACGCATCCTTGGTGTCGAACTGGCAATTTTCAAATATGGAATCTTCGATGTACTGGAAAGAATACTTGCCCTTCAGGTGCACATTGCGAAAATGCAGCCCCGTGGAGCGCATCATAAAATATTCGCTCTGGGCCGTGCAGTCCTCCATTGCCATATCATGCGTGGACCAGCCAAATTCCGCGGAATCGATATCGCATCCGCGCAGCTTGCCGTGCGAGCACTCCCGCAGCGCCTTGATGCCGTGTAGCTTTGTGTTCTCGATATCGATATGGTCCGAATACCACAGCGCCGCGCGGCACAGCGGCGTCAATTCGCTATCCCGGATGGCAAGGCCGTGATCGTGCCAGAATGGATAGCGCAGGTTAAAGAAGCACCGCTCCACCTGCACGTCCCTGCATTCCTTGAATGCGCTTTCCCCATCCGCCGGGCCATCGAAAGTGCATTCCCGCGCCAGAATCCCATTGCTGCCATAAAACGCGCGTTCCGCGTCGAACGTTTGATGCGTCACCGTTTTCATACCAGAATACCTCCTTTGGATGGGCCGCAGGCGTTTCGCGCATCCGATACACGAGGCAATCCAAGCAGCGAATCCGCCGTTCCTCCTCGTGCACGCGATCCGGCAACAACCGCCGGTGGGTGGCCAGCAGCCGAAACTGCTCCATTTGATTTCCCGCCACCTTCAGCGCCAGGAAGCGCCGCACCGTTTCGCCATCGCAGCCCGCGGCCTGCAAATCGTCAATCCATGCCTGTTCCGCAGGCGGATTGTCCATTTCATTTCGCCTTCCTCTCCCGTTTTCCCGGGCGCTTCTATAGTATAGTCTCCTCATGTAAAAATTTCAAATACTTATATACTATAGCTCCCCATAAGCAAAACCTATACAACGTACAGAAAAAACAACAGAGCCGCCTCACAAAGAAGCAGCCCTGCGCAGATTTTCATGATTTATCCATCAAACCCCAGGGAAATCTTCACCGCCTCGCTGACCTTTTCCATCAGTTCGGGGGAAAGCGTACCGATGCGTTCCCGCAGGCGGCGCTTATCGAGCGTGCGAATCTGCTCGGCCAAAACCACGCTGTCCTTCGCCAGCCCGTTTCCCTGCGCCGGTACGTTCACATGCGTGGGAAGGCGCGCCTTGCCCAGCTGTCCCGTAACGGCCAGCACGATCACGGTGGGGCTGTAGCGGTTGCCCACATCGTTTTGTATAATGAGTACAGGTCGTATGCCGCCCTGCTCCGAACCAACGACCGGATCCAGGCTGGCGCTGTACAACTCCCCTCTTGCAATCATAGTTTCACGCTCCGCATACGGCAGTATCTGCCGCATACTATGCGTGCCGCCCGCCTTGCGTGCAGCCGTTTTGCTCTCCATTTCCACATTACTGCGCAATGATACCATCTCCCGAATTGACAACCTGCATGATCTCCCGCTCCATGCCGGTGTTTGCGTCGATATAGATCAAATAATTTTCTTCCCCGCGCGACGCGCTGCATTCGTAGCAAAGCGCTTCGCCCACATCCAGCGGAATGACGCACAGCTTAACGCCATTCACGGAAAGCTGATCGCTCACGCGCCCCACGGCATCGCTGACGCTCAGCGCGGGCGGCGCGATTTCGCGCGCAATGTGGTTGGCATAGTAATGGGAAGCTTCTATGCCAATGACCGCGCCATCGCGCAGGGAAATTTGCAGCTTCACCAGATCCGGATAGAGCACCACATCTTCCTGCATGGCGGCGTAGTTCACGGTGAGAATGCCGTCGTAAGAGCGGTAATAGCTCACGTGCATGCGCCCAAAGCCTTCGGCGGCCAGAAATGCCAGGCCTTTGTCGATGCACTCGTCGCGCGAGAGCAGGGACTGCGTCACGTCGTTTTCCGGCAGCATATACAGCACATGCCCGCCCTGCTTGGTTACGCTGGCGCTCAATTCATATCCGCCCGCCGTGAGCGAAAATTCCCAGCATTCCACCGGGATGGCCGATTCCCCCGCATAGCGCAGCGCCGTAACCTCGCCCGCCGCGCGCCGGGCAAATGCGCGCAGCCGTTCTTGCGCCTCATCCCGGGTTACGCTTTCCCCCGTCAGGCCGGCAAACACTTCGGTTTCCCGTCCCTCGGAAAAGGGGCCGTCGTACAGCAGCGCGGGATAATCGACCGCTGGTTGCGTGGAAGTGCCCGCGTCCATCCCCTCCACCTCGAAGTCTTCCGCGGTAAAGACCATTTCCCCGTTCACATAGCGCGCGAGCAGATCGTTCATCCGCACAGTCAGTTCGCTCATCGTGTCTGCGAGCGCGTTCAGCTGCGCCCAGTCGTCGCTGGCAATGGCGCCGCCCGCGGCAAGGCGGTTGGTGAGCGTGCGCGCATAGTCGCTCACCTGGTTGACGAATTTCACCGCGCCCGAAACCGTTTCCTGGCCCAGGGGAAGCATGGCCAGATTGCTCTCAATGCCCTGCGCCTGTTGGGAAATATCGCCCAACAGCGCCTGCTCCTGCGCCCCTGAGCCGGATACCAGCAGCTTTCGCAGGCTCAATTGCAGGCCATTCATCAATTCGCAGGATTCGTAAAATGCCTTTTGATAAACGGCGGAAATTTGCAGCCGTGTGCGCTGCAGGGCCAGATCGCGCGCGCCGGCGGCCGCCGCCATGGCTACGAGCAGAACCGCGAGCGCGGCGGCAGCGAAGCGCATGCGCGCGTCCGGCCGGGATTGGATACGCTCCATTGTTTCCCCTCCTAGCGCGCGAAATAGTGGTTTCCAATGACCGTTTGCACGGTGCGCGTGCGAATCCATGTGTCATCGGTGAGCCGTGGATTGTAATAGTACAGGCAACCGCCCGTGGGATCCCAGCCGTTCAGCGCGTCCAGCGCCGCGCGGATGGATTGATTGTTGGGCGTATTGTTGATGGAACCATTGGATACGCAGGAAAATGCGCCCTTCTGGTAGATCACACCGGAAATGGTGTTGGGAAAGGACGAGCTGCGCACGCGGTTGAGCACCACCGCCGCCACGGCCACCATGCCTTTGTATGGTTCGCCGCGCGCTTCGGCGTACACCAGCTTGGAAAGCAGCCGGTGGTCGCTGGAAACGATTGCCGCCGTGGAGGATGCGCTCGTGCTGCCAGACGCGCTCAGGCTGACCCCCAGCGCGGCGGCGGTCGCCGGGCCCACCTTGCCATCCACGCTGAGGCCGTTGCGGCGCTGAAACAGGCGCACCGCAGCGGCGGTTTCCTCCCCATATATGCCATCCGCCGTGCCATCGAGATAGTCGTATTGGATCAGGCGCTTTTGCACCTTGGTCACGTTTTCGCCGCGCGAACCGATGGAAAGCACCACCGCCGCCACGGCGTTCGCGCCAAACAGGCCCATAAAAAGCGCAACGCACAGCGTGCCCGCCAGAACGCGGCGCATCATTCTTCCCCTCCCAACGCGGAGCGCAGCCAGCGCCCAATGCTGGAATAAAAGACGATTTCCGCGCTTTCCCGCGCAAATTCTCCCTTTTCGTCAATGGCGCACAGCGTGGGATAGATCACGCACCACCAGTTCTGCCCTGCGCCCTCTCCCAGCAGCACGCGCACCGCGCGGTACTCGCCCGCTGGAACGAGCAAATCGCCATACTGGCGGTCGGGGAAAGAAAAAACGCCCGTTTGCGCCTGCACTGCGCCAAAAAACCCGGCGTTTTCCGCCGCCTGCCGGGCGCACGCCTCCACAGTGGCGATGTTTTCCGCCAAAATGGCATAGGCTTCGTCCGCAGAACATGTATCGCCGAGCAGCTCGCGCGCGCAATCGAGCACCGCATCGCGCACTTTCAGCTTGAGCGCCTGGTCTTCCTCGCTGTCCGAATTGGCGAGCACGTGCAGGCGCACATAGTCCTTGACCGGGATGGAATTTTCCGAAATCCGCGCCTCTTCCGCCACGCCCACCTGCGCTATCGCGCACAGCGCCATCATGGCGGCCAACGCAAACAAAAACCGACGCTTCACACACAACCTCCTGTATCATTCACGGATTTGTGCTATTAGCGTCGGCCATTTGCTGCGGATTTATGCGATGGGATGCCGCAAAAAAGAAAATTTGCGCGATTATTGCGCGATGGTGCGCGCCAAAATGGAACCCCGCAGCGCCTCATGCGCCTTTTTGGCGTCGTCCCAATGGGAAAACGCGCCAAAAACCGTCGAACCACTGCCGCTCATGCGCACCGCCAGCGCGCCATGGGCGCGCAGGCGCTCCATGGCCCGGCCAATTTCCGGCATCAGGCGGAGCGCCGGGGCTTCGAGCGCGTTGCCGCTCAGGCGGCCATATTCGCGCAAATCGCCGTCCATCAGCGCGCGCGCAATGCTTTCCATATCGAAATTCGCGTGCGCCTGCGCCTCTTTGTCGTATTCCGCAAAAACATGCGGCGTGGACAGGCCGCCTCCCGGCCGCACCAGCACCAGCGGCACGGCGGGCGCGCCACCCAGGGGCACGAGCTCGTCTCCAATGCCGCGCACGCGCGCGAAACCGCCCCGCAAAAGATATGGCACATCTGCGCCCAGCCGCACGCCGATTTCCATGAGCTTGCTCTCCGGCAAATTGAACCGCCACAGGCGGTTCAGCCCCAGCAGCGCGGCCGCGCAATCCGCGCTGCCGCCGCCCAGGCCCGCGCGCACGGGGATGCGCTTTTTCAGGCGAATGCGCGCGCCCTTGCGCGTGCCCATATATTCGTTCAGCGCGTTCGCCGCGCGCACAATCAGGTTGCGCCCGCCAGAGGGAATGCTCCTGCCATCCACCGTGAGGGAAATCCAGCGCGCCGGTTCCATGAACAATTCATCCGCCAGGTCCACGCGCTGCATCAGCATATCCAGTTCGTGGTATCCGTCTTCCCGTACGCCGGTCACCGCCAGCGCCCAATTGATCTTGGCGTGCGCCATCATCAGGATCGCCATACCGATTCCCCCTTTATGAAGTACAGTATAGCAAACGCGTGTAAAATTTCGCGCATTTTGCGCGCGCGGCGCGCGTGTGCGATGTAAAATCTGCCATTTCCCCTTGCAATTGGCGCAAATATGGCTATAATAAAATGCAAAGCGATGAAGGAAATGGGCTGCGTAGCGCCTTTTTGCAGAGAACCGGCGGTGGGTGCAAGCCGGTAAAGGGTCGCGCGGCTTTCCGTTCCGGAGCCGTTCACGAAGAGTGAACCGGGCCGCGGCCCGATAGCGCCGCAACGAGGCGATGGTTTGTGGCCGTCGCGCGTAAGGGTGGCACCGCGAGCAATCGCCCCTGCAACGGCAGGGGTGCAATTTTTTTGGAGGGATACGAAATGCTGGATGTGAATCTTTTGCGCAATCAGCCCGACGCTGTGGTGGCGGGCCTGGCCAAGCGCGGCTATGCGCTGGATCTGACCGATTTTTCCGCGTGGGACGCGGAGCGCCGCTCCCTTTTGAGCGAAAACGAGAATTTAAAGGCCGAGCGCAACCGCTTGAACAAGGAAATCCCCGCCATGAAAAAGCGCGGCGAGGATACCGCGCCGCTCATGGCCCGGTTGAAGGAAATGTCCGACCGCGTGAAAGCCATGGACGAGCGCCAGGCCCAGCTGGAAGAATCCATCCGCTCCTTCATGCTCGCCCTGCCCAACCTGCCGGCGGAAGACGTGCAGGCGGGCGGCAAGGAGGCCAACCAGGTGGTAAAGGTCTTTGGCCAGAAGCCCGAATGGGACTATGAGCCGCAAAACCACGTGGATCTGTGCACCAAGCTCGGCCTGATCGATTATGAGCGCGGCGTGAAGATGGGCGGCAACGGCTTCTGGCTGTACACCGGCAAGGGCGCGATTCTGGAATGGGCGCTGCTGAATTACTTTGTGGAAACCCATTTGAAGGACGGCTATGAATTCATGCTCCCGCCGCACCTGCTCACCTACGAGTGCGGGCTTACGGCTGGCCAGTTCCCCAAATTCGAAGAGGACGTTTACCGCCTCACCGAAGAAGGCTTCCGCTTCCTGCTGCCCACGGCGGAAACCGCCCTGATCAACCTGTACCGCGATGAAATTCTGGATGAATCCATGCTGCCCCGCAAGCTCTTTGCCTATACGCCCTGTTACCGGCGCGAAGCGGGCACCTATCGGGCCAGCGAGCGCGGCATGATCCGCGGCCACCAGTTCAACAAGGTCGAAATGTTCCAGTACACCCGCCCCGAAGACAGCACCCAGGCGCTCCAGGAATTGATCGACAAGGCCTGCGCGCTGGTGGAAGGCCTGGGCCTGCACTACCGCCTTTCCAAGCTGGCGGCGGGCGACTGTTCCGCCTCCATGGCGACCACCTACGACATCGAGCTGTGGCTGCCCAGCATGAACGAATACAAGGAGTGCTCCAGCGTTTCCAACGCGCGCGATTATCAGGCCCGCCGCGGCAACATCCGCTTCCGCCGCGCGCAGACCAAGAAGATCGAATACGTGCACACGCTCAATGGCTCCGGCCTGGCCACCAGCCGCCTGATCCCCGCGATTGTGGAGCAGTTCCAGCAGGGCGACGGCAGCGTCGCCGTCCCCGAAGTGCTGCGCAAGTATACCGGTTTCGACGTGATCCGCTGATCGCGGTTTGGCTTAAAAACCGTTCCCGGCCCACACACAGGGGGCGGGAACGGTCTTTTGCATTTGCAGCCTTA
Organism: Candidatus Alectryocaccomicrobium excrementavium; assembly: GCA_018716755.1. GTDB lineage: Bacteria > Bacillota > Clostridia > Christensenellales > Aristaeellaceae > Alectryocaccomicrobium > Alectryocaccomicrobium excrementavium. The sequence goes on along the minus strand of DVJN01000250.1, from coordinate 15,920 downwards.
CAACGGCTCCGAATCGAACGAGTCGATATAGAAAACCGCTTCCTGCTTCAGCATTTCGCCAGCGCCGGGCAAATCGCGCGGCGGCTGGTATTCCACTTCCTCATCCAGATAGGGACCGCGCCGTTTTTCGCCCGTGCGGAAGCAAATGCGCTCCACCGTGCTGGCGTTGTTGAAGAAATAGAACTCCCGCTTTGGCGATCCGTTGATGGAAAAGCCAACGGTCTTCTGGTAGCAGTCCACGTCCATCTCGATATCGAACCAGCCGCCGCCATACAGCGACACCGGCACGATGCCATTGCCCTGCTTCACGCGGATGGTCCAGTCGTTCATGAACATAATGCGGAACACACAGGCGCCCCGGCCGTCCAGCACATCGATATCCAGCCTGCCGTAATAGCACTGGCGCGGCATCACGCGCGTGCGCAGGCGCACGCGGCGGCTCTGCGGAAATACGCGCGCCGCCATGGCATAATCATAGGGATCCTTGCAGCGCAGGCGCAGAGCCTTGTTTTGCGGCCTGTCCTTATCCGGCATGTGTTCCACGGATACGCGCGCCCACTGGCCGGAATACAGATTCCAGCCCGGCACCGCCTTGCGCGGCTGTGCGCCAGAGAAATCCTCGTGCACATGCTCCACCTGCCGCCCACTCACCGGCACCGGGATGCGCGATACCCAGATATCCTCTTTGTTGACCGAATACGCGATGTACAGCGCGCCATCGGGGGATTTCGCGCCCGCTTCCAGGCCGCGGATATAATGCGCGCCCGCGTCCCGCCAGGCGCCCCAATAGCGCTGCGGCGGCACTTCGCCGTGGACGCAGAGCATATCGTCGAAATCCAGCCCGTCATCACTGGTGACGATGGCCAGCGGCCAGCGGTGCGTGGAGTCCGTATTGGGGTTATAGAGCAGCGCATAGCGCCCGTCGCTGGTTCGCTCCCCCCACACCTTGCCGCCAGACATCACAAGCGAAGGGCACTTTTTCACTTCCGACCATGTTTTGCCGCCGTCTTCGCTGATGGCCACGCGCGAGCGCTTCCACAGGCCCACCAGCCGCCCATCCGGCAATTCATAATCGTTATACGCCTCGCCCGCCCCGCGAATGGAAAAAATATCCTCCGGGCAATCGCGGTTTTCTTCCCACCATTGCAGCGTGGCGCGCGGATTTGCGAGCAATTCATCGCACGCGGCGACAAACCCCGCATCTTCGCAATCCTTATAATAAGGATACCGGCAATGCTCGCGATCATAACCCGCCAGGGTGGAATACAGAATGACATAGACCGGCCCCAGCGCGCCGTCTTCATGGATCTCCCGCACCACGCGGCCAATGCCATATCCCTTGCAGGGCATGGTGGCCACTTCGGGCGCCAGGCCATAAAAGCCGCAGGCGATGAGCCTTCCATCCCTGGCGATGTAAAACCCCATGCGCTGGTGCATGCAGGCGCAATCGCCTTCTTCAAACAGGTTTTCCATCGGGCCGTTGTTCACCGAAAGATCGAGCGGATAGGGCGGGAACAAGACGCGCGGCTGGCTCCAGGTGAGCGCGTCTGGAGAAGTGGTCAAAAACGTCTGCCCCGCGCCGGTATGCTCGCTATGGGGGTTAGACAAATACGAAAGGTAAAATTGTCCCTTCCACCAGGTCAGGTTGGGCGCATGGTTATACGTATTGCCCACGTTTTCCGCGCATTCCGGATGTTCGCGGTTGGCGCGCACCACCTGCACATTGTGAACGCCCACCACCGGGCGCAATCCTCCATCGTGCTTTTCGCAATCGGGCGCCGCATCCCCCACATAGCTGATGTATTCTCCTGGAATGGGCATATATATGCCTCCCTTCGCAAAAATAGCGCATGGCTCGATATGCGGAAAGCCGCACCTCGCAGGGCGAAGTACGGCCTCCCATCCTCCCGCACGCGCGGGAATTTTTTCGATTAGCGGTTCGCGGCGGTGTTATAGATCTCGCAGATGCGCGCGCAATCGTCCGCGATTTCCGCCTGCACTTCGGTGAACTCCTCCACCGGACGCTCGCCCATGATGAACGCGTCATAAGCGGCGGTCAGAACGGTGTCCACATTGGTCTTCAGCTCGGCGAGTTCCTCGCTCTCGTCCGCCGTGAAGGAAGGATCGATCACAGGCTCGTCCATGAACTCCCAGGAACCCCACATCTCGTACCAGGAAGCCGTCATCTCATCCATGAAAGCGTCGTTCGCGTATTCATCGATGTAGCGGGCAAGGCCCAGCTTGCCGCCGCCGATGGAGCCATAGAAGGCGCGAATCGGGTCGGACGCTTCCGCGAATTCCGCGATCACTTCGGGGAGCAGCGCCTTGCTGCCGTCTTCCAGCACTTCATACTGCTGGCCTTCGAGGCCCCAGTTGGTAAGGTCGCGGCCAATATCCGAATACAGGAAGTCGAGCAGGCCGCACACGATCTCCGGGTATTCCGTATCGGCATACACGACGGTCGCGCCCAGGTCATGCTTGTTGTAGTACTGGCTGCGGCGGGTTTCGCCCTGAGCCGGGGTCTCCATGGGCGCAAACTGCGCTTCCGGGTTGTCCACCGCCAAAGCGGCGTTGAAGTTCACGGCGAAGGAAGGATTGTCGAAGAAGAAGCAGTTCGCGCCGGAAGCCAGGCGTTCCTGCCACTGGGTGCTGGTGCACACCGCATAGTCGGGATCCAGCAGGCCATCCGCATACGCATTGGCCAGCCACTGCAGCAGGGTGAGGAACTCTTCGCTCATCTGGCCATAGACGTACTCGCCCTTGGTCGGCTCGTAATACACGCCGTCGCCCGTGCCGAACGGATACGCGTAGCAGGTGAACAGGTTGGCGGTGTTGTTGCGGTTGGCAATGGGGTACATATCCGGATGGTTTTCCTTGATGGCGAGCAGCACGTCGTACAGCTCATCCCAGGTGGTGGGGGCGGCCATGCCGGTCTCCTCGAACAGGTCCTGGCGGATCATCGCGGAGCGGCCCATGCGGTACACTTCATAGCCCAGCACCGGGATCTCGTAGAGCGCGCCATCGATATACAGGTTCTTCAGATCGGGATACTGCTCGAAGAGCGCGGAAATGTTAGGCATGATATCGAGATAATCGGCGAAGTTGAGGAAAATGCCCGTGCTGGCATACGTATCCACGTAGTAGCAGTCGTACATGATGTCGGGCATGTTGTCGCTGGCGATCATGATCTCGGTCTTGGTGGTGAAATCGCTGCCCGCGACCGCTTCAATTTCCAGGTTGACGCCCGTGTACTTTTCGATATACTGTTCTACCAGCGTATCGGCGAGCATGGGCTGGTTGGAGTTGTCCGAACGCACCAGCGTGATGGTAACGGGTTCGTCGGTGAGCTTGTACGCATCGGTCAATTCTTCTTCCGCGATCGCCGGAATGCTCATGGCGGCAACCAGCAGCAGTGCGAGTGCCAATGCAAGCGTCTTCTTCATGGTATTTCCTCCTCAAAGATTTTTTATCTTAAGCGCAGCGCGCCAAAGATCCCTAACCTTTCACAGAGCCGATCATAACGCCCTTCACGAAGTACTTCTGCACAAACGGATAGATGAGCAGAATGGGCAGCGTGGAAATGATAATGACGGAGTATTTCAGCGTCGTCTCGATGACCGCGAAGGAACTGCCGCCGCCCACATCCGTGGTGGAGCCGGTCAGCTGCCCATCGACGACCATGTTGCGCAGGATGCTCTGCAGGGGCTGCAGGGCCTTTTTGTTCAGATAGAGCAGGGCGTTCATATACGAATTCCAGTGCCCCACCGCGTAAAACAGCAGCATCGTGGCGATGATGGGCAGCGAGCAGGGAATCACAATCCGCAAGAGGATCTGCAAATCGTTCGCGCCATCCAGGCTGGCCGATTCATTCAGCGATTCCGGTATGCTCATGAAGAACGTGCGGATTACGATCATATTGTAGGTGGAGATCGCGCCCGGCAGGATCATGGCCCAGATCGTATCGATCATGTTCAGCTGGTTGACCACCAGATAAGTGGGAATCATGCCGCCGGAGAAGAACATCGTGAAAACGATCATCTTCATCACAACGCCCTTGCCGATGAACTTCGGCCGGGACAGGGGATACGCGCACAGCATGCTCATCGCCAGGTTGACGAACGTGCCGCTCGTAGTGTAAATCAGCGTGTTTTTGAAACCGGACACGATGCTCGCGTCGCTCAGGGCCAGCTTATAGCTCTCCAGCGTGAAGTCCACGGGCCAGAGCACGACCTTGCCCGCCAGCACCGCCTTGCCATCCGACAGGGAGATGATGGCTACATACCAGAAGGGATACAGCGTAACGGCGACCAGGAGAAGCATGAAGATCGTGTTGCACACATCGAATATGCGCGAGGCCTTGGTCTGCCGGATGTGATTTCTATGCGCCACGGCGTTCATTTTGCATCCTCCTTACCACAGACTGTTTTCGCTGACAGTGGCGCTGAACTTGTTCGCGCCCCAGATAAACAGCAGGCCGATCACCGACTGGAACAGGCCCACAGCCGTCGAATAACTGTAGCTGCCGCCCTCGATGCCGCGCCGGTAGACGTAGGTGGAAATCACATCCGCCGTTTCATAGGTGGAGCCGTTGTACAGCAGGATGATCTTCTCATAGCCCACGCTCATCATGCCGCCCACCGCCATAATCAGCATGATCGTGATGGTGGGGATGATGGCGGGCAGCGTAACGTGAATCGCCTGTTTGAAGCGGCCCGCGCCATCGATGATGGCCGCCTCGTATTGCTGCGGATCCACGCCGGAAATGGCCGCGAAGTAAATGATGGAACTCCAGCCAACGTTCTGCCACACGCCGGAAGCGATGTAAATCGTGCGGAAGAATTCCGGCTTCATCAGGAACTGCACGCGCTCAAACCCCATGCTATCCAGCACGTCGTTGATCGGGCCGCTGTTCGCCAGGAAGTTCACGACCATGCCGCAAACGACCACCGTGGAGATGAAGTGCGGCAGATAGCTGACCGACTGCACGAACTTTTTGAAGAACGAGCTGCGCACCTCATTGAGCAGCAGCGCCAGCAAAATGGGCGCCGGGAACGAAAAGATCAGGCTGTATACGTTGAGAAGCAGGGTGTTGCGCACCAGTTTCCAGAAATAGGGATCCAGCAGATACTCCTGAAAATATTCCAGGCCAACCCAGGGACTGCCCCATACGCCAAGGCGCGCGTTGTATTTGCGGAACGCGATCTGCACGCCGTACATCGGCCAATAGCAGAAAATGATGTAGTACAGCACCGGCAGCACCAACATGCCATAGAGATAGCGGTGATTCCAAATGTGCGCCCATAGCTTATGCCGCTGCACGCGCCGGTCGTTCACAGTTACCTGGTTGCCCGTCATCGGAATTCTCCTCCCCTAGATTGATATGTTCACAAGCTCGCGCGCCATTTCCTCGAGCCGTGTAATCTGGTCGACCGTCGAGCGGCTCAGCGCGTTGAAACGCGCCTCGTCCGCCGAGCGGGACAGGATATTCATCGCAACGCCGTCCCTGTCCATGTGATACTTCGCGCACACCGGATAGCACACCGATTCGGCAAAGCTCATATAAGTGAGCAATGCCTGCAGCTTTTCCGCCGTTTCCGGCTGCTCCCCGTAGTGCTCGCACAGCCAGACATACAGTTCCGGATGGAAGTTGGCCATCACCCCGCTAAAGCCGCTGCCGCCATTGCGCAGGCTGTCAAGCAGCGTGGCGGAATTGGCGTTGAACAGCTTCACGCCGCTCCCTGCCAGTTGCCCCAGCCGGCGGCGCAGTTCCGCCGCGTCGCAGCAGGTATCCTTGATGAAAGCGAAGCGGCCCGACTGTGCCAGGCGGCCCAGCGTTTTTTCCGTCAGCAGGCGCTTATAGGGCGCGGGGCACTCGTACATGCCCAGCACGGCCTGCTGCGGCAGCGCTTCGATCAGGGCGTCCAGGCGCCCGATCCAGATGCCGTCGTCCTCTCCCGAATCCGCCAGCCGGTTAGAGACCAGCACCACGGCCTGCGCGCCCGCATCATACATCGCGCGCAGTTCTTCCGCCTGGTCCTCAAGATCTGCGGACACATGCCCGGAAGCCACAACCGTGAGCTTGTCCTTTGCCGCATTGACCACGGCCTCGCACAGCGCGCTGCGCTCCCGCAGGGAAAGATACGCCATTTCACTCGACTGGCACACGGCGAACACGCCCGCACACCCCCGGCGCACATAAAAATCCACAATTGCCCGCACCGCGCCGAAATCGATGCTGTGATCCCGATTGTATGGCGTAATCATCGTGGGATAGACACCTTTGGTAATCATATTATCCTCCAAGCTGTTCTATAATATTGAACGCAGTTCTCAAATACTGTCAAAATAAATGGGCCACATGGCCTCCTGGTCTTTTTTCGCGGAAATGCACCCTTGCGCAGAACCTCGTCCAGCTTGCGCCAAACCCCCGCTTCGGTAAAACCCGCTCGTTCTCAACCTCCCGGCCCAGCCCGCATTCTTCCGTCAACGCGCAAAAAGCCTCTATATTTCTACCATTCCGCGTATTTTGCGAAATTCCAGAAAACCACATTTGCCTTGAATTCCCTCGCCAACGAACGATATAATTATATCCTAAAATAAATTCCCTGTCAATATATTCGCCTCGTCTTTAAATATGAATTAATATATTTGTATAAAACCATAGAAACATCGTTTTTCGCAGCAGTCAATTAACATTTTTTACCTTATGGTGTTGCACGCGCTCAACCCAACTCCTTGAAGCCCTCGCCCAGCGCTTCATGCACATTGGTGGCAATCACAAAAGCGTTTTTATCCACCGAATGAACGATTTGCCGCAGGCGCACGCTTTCCATGCGATTTACCACGCAAAGGAGCATGGTCTTGTCCATGCCGCTATACATGCCCTTTGCGTACAGCCCTGTAACGCCGCGCTCGATCTCGCTCAAAAGCTGCCGCGCGATTTCCTCGCTATGGTTGGTAACGATAAAATACGCCCGCGCCGAATCCGGCCCCTCCAGCGCAAAATCCAGCATATAGTTCATAATCCCCACAGAAATGAGGGCATATAGGGCATTCTTTGTGTCAAAAATGAACAGACTCCCCAAAATCACCAACCCATCGATGAGGCAAACCAGCGCCCCTACGCGAATGTAAGGGAATTTTTCATGAATCAGTTTGCCCAACAAATCTGAGCCGCCGGTGCTCGCTCCCCCGCGCAAGATCAGGCCGAATCCCAGCCCGCCCAGCAGGCCGCCAAAAACGCTGGCGAGCAACATATCGTCCGTAGCCGCGGGGATGGGCAGCCAGTCGATAAAAAAAGACAGGGCCAGCATGGCGACAAAGGAACGCGCCCCCACGCGCCAGCCCAGCGAACGAACCGTCACCGCGAACAAAGGGACATTGAGAATCACAGGCACAATACCCACGGATACCGCGCCGCCCGTAATGTGCGAAACGAGCTGGCCCACGCCCGTGAATCCCCCCGCCGCGATGTCGCACGGCACCAGAAACAGCCTGTACGCGCTCGCGCTGGCGAGCAGCCCCACAACGATGAGCATCCAGTTCCACCATACCGTACCGGCAATTTTCTTCATGGGTTCGTCTCCTTCAAAAACTTTCTTTTATTATAATCGGTTTTTCCGCCCTCTTCCATCCCGAATTGTAAATTCCCGCCGGAAACCGGCTTCAAAAAATCGCCAAAAAGTTCTCCCGCCGATAAAAAAGGTGTTGACAATGTGGTGCATGTGGAGTAAAATATGGACGTAAACGTTTCCGGGAACGTTATCGGAAACGTTTGCAGAAACAGACGAAACGATCTGCCGGCGCTTGTTCGCCGACGGCCTCCTGCCGCGAAAGGAGTTCTTGCATGGAGATTCTGACCATTCGGGATATCGCGCGGCTTGCGCGCGTGAGCGTGAGCACGGTTTCGCGCGTGCTGAACGGGCGGCCCGATGTTTCGGAAAAGACGCGCGCGGCGGTTTTGCAGGTCGTTCAAAAAACGAATTTCACCCAGAATTCCAACGCCAAAAATCTGAAACAGCGAAATTCCGAAATAGCGTCCATCATTGTGCGCGGAAGGCAGAATTCTTTTCTGACCGACGTTGCCGAACGCATGATCTCTTTCGGCAACCAGAGCAAGGCCCGCTTTGCGCTGGATTTTATCGACGAGCAGGGGGACGAGTTCGAAGCCGCCCACCGCCAGTTTGCCGAGCGGAAAATCGAAGGAATCGTGTTCCTGGGTTCCAGCACGGCCGGAAAGGAGCGCGAAATCCGTGCCCTGCCCCTGCCCTGCGTGTTCGCCACGGTGGATACCAGCGCGCTGCGCTGCGAAGGCGTGTCCTCCGTGAGCGTGGACGACCGGCTGAGCGCCCGCATGGCCGTGGACTACCTGCTGGATTGCGGGCACCGCAAAATCGCGGTGATGGGCGGGCGGCGCGAAGTGGACGACGGCATCGGGCAGCGCTACCGGGGCGTTCTGCAAAGCTTTGAAGCGCGCTCGCTCGCGTTTGACGAGCGGCTGTATGTGGAAAGCCATTTCACCATGGGCTGCGCGTATGAACGGGCGCTCGCGTTCGTGCGGAGCGGCCTGGAATGCACCGCCATGTTCTGCATGAGCGATACGATGGCCATCGGAGCCATCAAGGCGTTTTCCGAATTCGGCCTGCGCGTGCCGGACGATATCTCCGTCATCGGGTTCGACAACATTGCCCTCGCCCGGTTCCTTACCCCCACGCTCAGCACGGTTTCCCAGCCTGCGCAGCTGATCGCGGAAAAGAGCGTGGAGCTGATTTCCCGGCTGATTCACGACCCGTCGGACACGGAAAACGTGATCGTGCCCAGCCGGCTCGTACAGGGCGGCACGGTGCGCCGCCTGGACGGGCAGGAACCACCCACTCGGGAATCCGCGCGCGAAAGCGCGTAGATCCATATTCTACCTAATAAGGAGATGCTCACATGAAAAAGTTGCTTGCATTCGCACTGGCCGCCATGATGCTCTTCGGCCTGGCCGCCTCGGGCCTGGCCGAAGGCGAAACCGTCACCCTCAAGGTCTGGGGATCGCAGGAAGACCAGGAACTGCTGGGCGTTTTGGTTGAAAACTTCAAAGCGGCCAATCCCGACACCACGTGGGACATCAGCCTCGGCGTGGTCGGCGAGCCGGATGCCAAGGCCCGCTATCTGGAAGACCCCGCCGCCGCCGCGGACGTGTTCGCCTTCTCGAACGACCAGCTGCTCGACCTCGTGAATGCCGACGCGCTCTACGAAGTCACCCGCAACCTGGATGCGATTGTCGCCGCGAACAGCGCCGGCTCGATCGAATCCGCCACCCTGGACGGCGTGCTCTACGGCTATCCGATGACCGCCGACAACGGCTACTTCCTCTATTACGACAAGTCCGTCCTCTCCGAGGAAGACGTTCAGACCCTCGACGGCATCCTCGCCAAGGCGAACGAGGCCGGCAAGAAGGTCTTTATGGACGTTTCCAACGGCTGGTACATCGCTTCCTTCTTCCTGGGCGCGGGCTGCACGCTCGGGCTTGACGAGAACGGCAAGCAGACCTGCGATTTCAACAACGAAGCCGGCGTCGCCGCGGGCGAAGCCATCCGCGCCTTCACGGCGGATCCCGCCTTCCTGACCGGCGACGACAGCGTGCTCACCGGCGGCATGGGCGACACCATCTGCGCGGGCGTTTCCGGCACCTGGAACGCCGCCGCCATCCAGGAGAAGCTCGGCGAAAACTACGCCGCGTGCAAGCTGCCCACCTTCACCCTGAACGGCGAACAGGTTCAGATGTCCTCCTTCATCGGCACGAAGCTGATCGGCGTCAACACCCAGACCGCGCATCCGGTGGAAGCCATGATGCTGGCCGAATTCCTCACCAACGAAGAAGCGCAGCAGCTCCGCTTTGAAATGCGCGAAATCGGCCCGAGCAACAGCAACGTCGCCGCTTCCGAAGAAGTGCAGGCGAATATCGCGCTTGCCGCGCTGGCGGAGCAGAGCCAGTACGGCGTGAGCCAGAAGTACGTGCTCGGCAATTTCTGGACGCCTTCCGAAGCGTTCGGCCTCGCGATGGAGAACCAGTCCACCGACGATATGCAGAGCCTGCTTGATTCCATGGTTGCCCAGATAACCGGCTGATCCCCGGATGTTCCCTCGGAACCGCCGCGCTGTTGCGCGGCGGTTCTGAGTGTTGACTTTGCCAACGGCGGCAACGGCCGGAAAATGATACAGGAAGCGGCCACCCGGGCCGCGTGCCCACAGTTCGCAATCGTCGCCCCGCGGCGCAGGCGCTGCGCCTTTTGCGCACAATACGGTAAGGTAACGCACGGAATCAGCAGTTGGGAGGATGCGGGATGAAGAATTTCAAAGCGGCGTTGACAAAGCTTCCCCAAACCATTGGCCGCCGCCTGGTCGAAGGGGCCAAAATCCTTCAAAAGGGCGACGCGCGCACGCGCCTGTCCTGCCTGATCATGGGATTCGGCAGCCTGACGCACGGACAGGTCATGAAGGGACTTCTCTATTTTGCGTTTGAGATATTCTACTTTTACTTCTTTTTCGGATTTGGCTGGCAATACCTCAAGGATTTCGGCACGCTCGGCACCGCGGCGCAGGAACGCGTGTGGAACGAGGAACTGCAGATTTATCAGCGCGTCCCGGGAGACAATTCCATGCTGATTCTGCTCTTCGGCGTGCTGACGCTCGCCTCGCTCGTGCCCTTTTTCGTGCTGTGGTGGCTGAACATCAAGTCTTCGCTCGCGGCGCAGCAGGCGATCGAAAACGGCAAAAAGCCCAATTCTTTCTGGCAGGATCTGAAAACCCTGGTGGACGAGCGCTTCCACATCACCCTGCTCTCCCTGCCAATGCTCACGCTCGTGTGCTTCACGGTGCTTCCCATTATTTTTATGATCCTCATCGCGTTCACGAACTTCGACCAAAGCCACCAGCCCCCGGGCAATCTGTTCACCTGGGTCGGCATGACCAACGTGACGGATATCTTCTGGGGCGATCCCGTAAAAAGCGCCACCTTCTTCGGCATTTTCGGCTGGACGATGGTATGGGCGGTATTCGCCACGTTCACGAATTACATATTCGGCATCATTCTCGCCATCATGATCAACAAAAAGGGCATCCGGTTCAAGAAAATGTGGCGCACCATCTTCGTGATCACCATCGCGATTCCCCAGTTCGTAAGCCTGATGCTGGTTTCCAAAATGCTTACCGACACGGGCGTCGTGAATGTTCTGCTGCAAAAGCTGGGCTGGATCAGCCAGCCGCTCCCCTTCCTGACCGATCCCACCTGGGCCCGCTGCACCGTAATCGTAATCAACATGTGGGTCGGCATTCCCTACACCATGCTGACGGCGAGCGGCATCCTGATGAACATTCCCGCGGATCTGTACGAGAGCGCTTCCATCGACGGGGCCGGTCCGGTGCGCACGTTTACCTCCATCACCATGCCCTATATGCTCTTTGTGACCGCGCCTTCGCTGATTACCACCTTCGTGGGGAACATCAACAATTTCAACGTGATCTACCTGCTCACCGCAGGCGGCCCGCTCTCGCTGGACTACTATCAGGCGGGCAAAACCGACCTGCTCGTGACCTGGCTGTATAAGCTCACCGTGGACAAGCAGGACTACTCGCTCGCTTCCACCATCGGCATCTTTATCTTCCTGATCGTGTCCACACTTTCGCTGATCGTCTATAACCTGACCGGCTCGGTGAAAAAGGAGGATCAGTTCCAATGAGCAAAATGGGCATAAAGGCGCGCACGCGCGCCGCGAACACGGCGATTTACATCATTCTTTCCGTCATGTCGGTCCTGTGGCTGCTGCCCGTTGTCTGGCTGCTGCTCAGCGCCCTGCGCGAGGAATCCGGCGCGTACACCACCTACATCCTTCCCAAGGGATACACGATTCACAACTTCACGCGCCTGTTCACGGAAACCGAGCTGTTCAATTTTCCGCGCTGGTACATGAACACACTGATTGTCGCGGTGCTCAGCTGCACGATTACCACGTTCCTTACGCTCATGGTGGCGTACACATATTCCCGCCTGCGCTTCAAAGCCCGCAAAAAGCTGATGAACGTCTCGCTCATTCTGGGCATGTTCCCGGGCTTTATGAGCATGATCGCCATCTATCACTTCCTCAAGGCGCTGGGGCTGGCGCAGTCGCTGGCGGCGCTGGTGATGGTGTACTCGGGCGGCGCGGCGCTGGGATATTACGTTCCCAAGGGATTTTTCGACACGATTCCCCGCTCGCTCGACGAGGCCGCCATGCTGGACGGCGCGACGCGCAACGGCGTGTTCTGGAAAATCATCCTGCCCACGTCGCGTCCCATCGTAATCAGCACGGCGATCACCTCGTTCATCGCCCCGTGGGTGGACTTCATATTCGCCTCGGTCATCATGAAGGACAACTACGACAACTACACCGTCGCCGTCGGCCTCTACCGCATGATCGACCGCGAAAACATCTATGAATACTACACCCGCTTCTGCGCGGGCGCAATCCTGGTGGCCATTCCCATCACGCTTCTGTTCATCAGCATCCAGAAGTACTATGTGGAGGGCGTCACGGGAGGCGCGGTCAAGGGCTGAAACCGCCGCTTTCCTCCCCCGCGCACAAGCGCGGCACAAAAGCAGCCGGCCCGCAAAACGCCGAACAGGGCGCTTTGCGGGCCGGTTTGTTTGTTTGCGCGCGTTCCCGCTAGATCAGGAACGTCTTGATTTCATAGGGCCGCAGATCGAATACGATCGCGCCGTTGTCCACCACGGCGTCGCCCAGCACGCGCTCGATGGCGTTGCATTCCTGGGCGCTCTGGCAGTTCGCCTCGAGGCGCACGCCCTTGCGGCGGCGGCCAAAGCACTCGTACAGGCGGATGGCGGTATGCTTGCCGTCCTCGGCGCGCTTGAACGCTTCCACCAGCACGCCCGGCTGATCCACGCGCGCGGCGCAGGCCAGTTCGGCCTGTCCGTTCCCAGCGGCGAACGCGCGCACCGGGATATTGAGCTGATACGCCTGCTCCACCGTGCCGCCCTCGCGCCAGGTACCCTCGTGCGGCAGGATGGAATACGTGAAGGTGTGGTGCTCCTGGTCGCCGTGCGGATTGGGATACGCGGAACTCTTGAGCATGGTGAGCGCGATGGAATTCTCGTCCACCGAATAACCATACTTGCAATCGTTCAGCACGGAAAGGCCATAGCCTTCTTCCGCGATGTCCGCCCACTTGTGCGCGCACACCTCAAAGCGGGCGCGATCCCAGCTGGTGTTCTTATGCGTAGCGCGGCGCACGTTGCCATACTGGATATCGAAGGCAGCGTCCTCATAGAACAGGTTCGTGGGGAAGTGCGCCTTGAGCATGTACTGCACTTCTTTCCACTCCACTTCCGTTTCGAAATCGATGCGCGGCAGGTCGCGATACAGCACGATATCCTGCGCGATGAGCGAATCCATATAGGCGTAGACCACGCGCACGCGCGTGAGCACCGGGCCTTCGGAGAGGATTTCCACCTTGCGCACATCGTCGACTTCCCAGAACCGCTGGTCGTAATAAATGTTGATGTCCCAGGCATCGTAATTGTGGGGCTTGTTCTCATAGCACACGATGCGGTTGAGCGGCTCGCGCGCCAGTTCGCGGCCCGCGCGCTTGTCAAACAGCAAGGGAATCCGCATGGCCGCGTCGAACGTGCCCTTGTAGAACGGGGTCTCGAAGCCATTCCTGTCCACCGCCATGCGCTCGCCGGAAGCTTCGCCCTTCACAAACCACAGGGGCGTGCTGGCCATCGGCGCCAGGCCGCGCACAAAGGCGCAGTAGCGGCCCTTATCCTGCTGCGCGGGATATTCGTTGCCCGCCGCGTCGCGCAGCGCGGTTACGCCCGCGGGCCCATCGAACCAAATGACGTCGTCGCGCGCGTAAGAAAGGGAGTTGTACGCCGCGATATCGCCCTTCGCATCGGATGCGAGCACGGCGAGCGCCTCATCGAGCAGCGCGTTGAGCCGCACGGTGATGTCGGCATACATCTCGTCCGAATCCTGATAGACCTTCTCAATGGAAGATCCGGGCAGGATATCGTGGAACTGCAGGGTGAGCATTTCCTCCCAGATATCGTCCAGCACCGCTTTGGGATATTCCAGCCCCTTCAGCCGCCAGGCGCGCTCGCGCCACAGCTCAACCTCGCGCAGGAGCAGCTCGGTCTTGCGGTTGTTGCGCTTGTTCTTGGCAATGGCGGTATACGTGCCGCGATGGTATTCCAGATACAGCTCGCCATCCCACTGGGGCATATCCTTGGCGCCCTTTACGCGCTCGTTCAGCGTATCGAAGAAAACGCTGGGGAACTCCTGCCGCACCACGGGTACTTCCGGCAGCGGCACGGCCATGCGCCGGCCATTTTCCAGCATCCAGTCCGTGGGGCCGCCGCCGCCATCGCCAAAGCCATAGGAAACGAGGAATTCGTTGTCCAGGCCCTTTTGCTGGAAGCGCTGCCAGCCGCCCTTCATCTCCTCGGGATTGAGCATGGCGTTGTAGGTGGTAAAGTGCTGCAAATCGCCCACTTCGGCGCGGTTGTACTGCCGGGACGGCGTGAAGTGCGTGAGCACCTTGGTGCCGTCTATGCCCTTCCACCAGAAGGTATCGTAGGGATAGAGGTTGTATTCAGACCAGCTCAGCTTACTGGTCATAAAGTAATCCACGTCGCACAGCTTCATGATCTGCGGCAGCGCGGCGGAATAGCCGAACACGTCCGGCAGCCAGAGGATGCGGTTGTCCTTGCCGAATTCCTCGCGGAAGAACTTCTTGCCATACAGGAACTGGCGCACCAGCGCCTCGCCCGAGGAAATGTTGCAATCGGCCTCGACCCACATGCCGCCTTCCGGCTCCCAGCGGCCATCGGCAATCGCCTTCTTGATGCGCTCGTACAGCTCCGGCGCGTCCTCCTTCACAAACTTATACAAGACCGGCTGGCTGGACATGAACTTGTATTCGGGATACTGCTCCATCAGGTGCAAAACCGTGGCAAAGCTGCGCACGGCCTTGTGCCGCGTTTGATACAGATCCCACAGCCAGGCCACGTCGATGTGCGTGTGCCCGATGCAATCCGCGTAAGCAATGGCCGGGAGCTGCGCGCGCTTTTCATAATATTCCGTGCGCAGGTATTCGCGCGCGGCCTTGATGCTGGCGTTAAATTCCGGGCTGTGCGGCTTGCGCAGATCCAGCATGTTGAGCGCCTCGCACAGCGTGAACAGCGTGGTTTCCCGCTCGCGCTCGTGCTCGGGCATCAGCTTCACGGCCTCCCACGGCACGCTGATGTCGTACACCAGGCCCATCACTTCGTCGTCGCGGTCGCACAATTCCAGATACAGGCGCGGCGGCTGCTTCACATCGGCGGCATAGGCATTGAGCTCCAGTTCAATCCGCGTGCCCGAAACCGCCTTGTCCATCAACAGGCAAGTGGTGTGGCGCGTGTCGAGCGCCTGGATGATCTTGCCATCCTGCTTTACGACGAATTGCGGGTTGACCGCTTCCCAGCCGGATTCATAACCCGTGGTGGCGGCCAAAAGTACCGCGCCCGTAAACGAGGCCGGTACCTGCGCGTGCACGCGGAAATCCCACCATTCGCCTTCCCCGCCCCAAAGGGCGCCATTTTCAAACGGCTTGAAGGCGTTTTCCCCGCGCGGGGAAATTTCCAAACCGGCAACCGGCTCCCTGTGGATGTACATCCGCTCCTTCAGCTCTTCCAGCATGCGGCGGATGCGCAAATCTCTCTGATGCATGGGCATTCTCCTTCCTGAAACCTATCGCTACATTACTTTTGTTCCCTGAATGTTCCTTCCCCTATATTATGCCATATTCCGGGCGTTTCGGCAAGCAAAATTTGCTTCACGGCGCGCCTGCCGGTTTGCGCATGGTGAGGGAAATGCGGTTCTTATCCTTCTCCACGG
>DVJN01000249.1 GCA_018716755.1 Candidatus Alectryocaccomicrobium excrementavium | reverse complement strand
TTCGCCCTGGGAATGATCAAGCAGTATAAATCCAGAACCGCTTCTAAACGGCCACTATCCAAACTTATGTTTGATTGCTTGCTGGATTCAAATATGATTCTTCGGGTGCTTGCTCAAAATTGATTTCCGTGATTATTTCACCGTTCCCATTGAAAAGGCAACCATTCTATGTTACAATCATTGGGAGATGATCACCGGCGGCGTTCCCCGGCAAAGGAGGATGGCGGCATGTTTTACAGCGTTTGCGCGCAGGGAAGGCCCGTGCGCCTGTGCGAGGCCACGCGGCAATTCGCGCTGGAATCCCTAAACGGAAAATATGGCGACGAGGCCATGCGCCACTGGGCGGTATCGCTGGACGGCGTGGAAGGGTTTGGCGCGCTTTCGCCCATGCGGCAATACGACGCGGCCATCCGCGAAATCGCGCGATGCGCGCCCCTGCGCGTTACGCCCCATGAGCGCGTGT
The DNA here is from genome assembly GCA_018716755.1 of Candidatus Alectryocaccomicrobium excrementavium. GTDB lineage: Bacteria > Bacillota > Clostridia > Christensenellales > Aristaeellaceae > Alectryocaccomicrobium > Alectryocaccomicrobium excrementavium. Next base: position 8,240 of record DVJN01000249.1, on the reverse strand, counting down.
GCGGCGCGGCCACGCTGGGCGCGGCCATCACGCACAATGTGCCCGCCACGCGCGGAGGGAAATTGGTGTTCCCCAGCATCAGCCATTTGACGCTGGGCTTCGACCGGGCGCTGAAGCTGGGCGTGAACGCCATGGAGCGGGAAATCCGCGAGCGGGCGGCCGATCCGGTGCTCGGCGCGCGGCAGCGCGCCTTCCTCGCCAGCTTGCAAAACGCCGTCGATGCCCTGCGCGTCTGGCACGGGCGGTATCTGGCCGCCACGCGCGAAACGCGGCCCGACCTTTATAAGCTCCTGCTGCGCGTGCCTTTCGAGCCGCCCGAAAATTTCCACCAGGCGGTACAGGCGCTGTGGTTTTTGTTCGCCTTCACGCGGCTGTGCGGCAACTGGCCGGGCATTGGCCGCATCGACGAGATGCTGGGTGAATTCTTGGAGCGCGATCTGGCAAGCGGCGCGCTCACGCTGGAGGAGGCGCGCGAAATCCTCGCCTCACTCTTCATCAAGGGCTGCGAATGGATCGAAAGCGAAACGCCCACCGGCTCGGGCGACGCACAGCACTACCAGAACATCGTCCTCGGCGGGCTGGATGAAACCGGGCAGGAAGTGACCAACGCCGTTTCCTATCTCGTGGTGGACATCGTGGAAGAGTTGGCCATCGGCGATTTTCCCATCACCGTGCGGCTGAACCCCGGCACGCCCGCGCCATTCAAGCGCCGCCTGGCGGAAGCCATCCGGCACGGCGGCGGCGCGATCGCTCTGTATGGCGAGCCGCTTATTTTGGATAGCCTTGCGCGCTTTGGGTATTCGCGCGAGGAAGCGCTGCGCTTTGCCAACGACGGCTGCTGGGAGGTGCAAATCCCGGGCAAAACCTGCTTTTCCTATGTGCCCTTTGACGCGCTGGCCATTTTTCTGCACGACACCCTGCGCGTGGACGAGGAGACCCCGCTCCCGTACGGCGATTTCGAGGAACTGTACCGCGCTTACCTGCGCGACCTTGGCGCGAAGGTGGACGCCATCTGCGCGGGCGCCATTGCCGCCCGCCTGGAAACGGACGGGCGGGGGAATTTCCGCTGGAAAGAGGCGCTGCCCTGCGGCGTGGTTTCCCTTTTTGAGGAGGGTTGCGTGGAAAACGCCCGCTCCTATCTGGAGGGCGGGCCGCGCTACACGGTGATTTCGCCGCACATCGGCGGCGCGCCGGACGTGGGCAACAGCCTGCTGGCCATCGACCGGCTGGTCTATCGCGAAAAGCGCGTCACGCTCGACGAATTGCGCGCCATCCTGCGCGCCAACTGGGAGGGCCATGAGCCGCTGCGGCAGTATGTGCTCAACCGTTATACCTACTATGGCAATGACGACGACGCGGCGGACGCCTACACAGCCCGGCTGCTGGCCGATTTCGCCGCCATGACGCTGAAACACAATGGCGAATCGCCCATCCTGTTCCCGCCGGGCGTGAGCACCTTTGGCCGGCAGATCGAATGGGCGCCCAGCCGCGCGGCCACGCCGTTCGGCGCGCGCAGGGGCGATGTGCTGGCGCCCAACGCCTCGCCCACGCCGGGCACCGACGAAGCGGGAGCCACCGCGCTGATCCGCTCCTATTGCAAGCTCGGCCTGGGCCGGTTGACCTGCGGCGCGGCGCTGGACGTGAAGCTGCTCCCCGCGCTCGCGCGGGGCGAAAATGGCGCAAACGCGTTGGTAGCGCTGATGGATGCCTTTGTGGCGCTGGGCGGCTTCTTTATGCAGATCGACATCATGGACGTGGACGCGCTGCGCGCCGCCCGCGAAAACCCGCAGGCTTATAAGTCGCTCTCTGTGCGCGTATCGGGCTGGAACGCCCGCTTTGTGACGCTCAACGAGGAGTGGCAGAATATGATCATCGAACGCACCGCGCGCGGCATGTAACAGACTTTGATTATCAACGGATGGAAGAAGATGGATGCGAATGAAACTGCTGGCCTGGCTGAAAAGCGAACCGGTGCTCGTGGCGGCATGGGCGCTGGCGCTGATCTCCGCTTTTTTCGTGCCGCCGGATGCGGCCTATGCGGATTATCTGGATACACGCACGCTCGCCCTGCTCTTTTGCCTGATGGCCGTGATGGCCGCCCTGCAGGGTGCGGGCCTGTTCCACCGGGCCGGGGAATGGCTGCTCAGGCGCACAGCCACCAGCCGCCAGCTGGAAGCCTGCCTGATCTTTTTGTGCTTTTTTGCCAGCATGTTGGTGACGAACGACGTGGCGCTGATCACCTTTGTGCCCTTCGCACTGGAGGCGCTGGGCATGGCCGGACTTACGCAGCGCGCGATTCCCGTGGTCACCATGCAGACCATCGCGGCCAACCTGGGCAGCATGGCCACGCCCATCGGCAATCCGCAAAACCTTTATCTATACTCGCGCTATCACTTGAGCGCTGGCACGTTTTTTACGGTTACGCTGCCCTATGTGGCGCTATCGGCGCTGCTGCTTTTGCTCTTTGTGCTGGCGCAAAAGCCGCGGCCCATCCAAGCGCCCGCCTTTTCCACCAGCCTTTCCTATGGCAGGGCGCGCTTTTGCGTGCAGGCCGCGCTCTTCGCACTGTGCCTGTGCGCGGTCGCGCGCGTGCTCAATGTGTGGATCGCCGTCGCCGCCGTGCTCGCGGGCATGCTCCTTGCCGACCGGCGCGCGCTATTGCGCGTGGATTACGCGCTGCTCTTCACGTTTGCGGGCTTTTTTGTGTTCATTGGCAATCTGGGGCGCGTGGAGGCGTTCAGCGATTTTCTGCGCGGCATGCTCGCCGGGCGGGAAGTGCCCGTGAGCATCGCCGCCAGCCAGGCGCTTTCAAACGTGCCCGCCGCGCTGCTGCTCTCCGGCTTCACGGAGGACGCGATTTCCCTCGTGATTGGCACGAACCTCGGCGGCCTGGGCACGCTGATCGCCTCCATGGCCAGCCTGATCTCTTTTAAGCGCATTTCTCTCGCGCTGCCCGAGGCGCGCGGCCGCTACCTGGGCTATTTCACGCTGGCCAACCTCGCCTTTTTGGCGGCGCTGTGCGCGCTGTGGTGGATTTTGCGCTAACTGCCCGTGCTCTTGTAGTGCCGCACGCCAAAGCGCCAGAAGGCATAGCACAGGGCAAAGAACGCGGCGCCCGCGGGCAGCGCGGCAAACCCCAGCGCGTAGGGTTCGCCCCAGCCGCAGATGGCCGAGGCGGGATAATACGCGTACGCCAGGATGGGAAACACAAAGGTGATCGCGCCGCGCAGCCAGGGCGGCAGATATTGCGGGGGCACTTTCAGCGCCTGATAGCTGCCGTTGGTGAGCACATTCACCCATTCCACGCTGGCAATGGTGAAAAACGCCACGCCCGCCGCCAGCAGAAACGCGCCCACGTAAAACAAAATTCCGCCCAGGATGGCCAACGCAAGCATTGCAAGGTCCATCACGCCCAGCGCGACGCCCTGCGCGCGCAGGGAAACAATGAGCAGCGCCAAGCCGCCTATCACGCGCGCGAGGCGGTTGAGGTGGAAGCGCGTCGCCATGGATTGCAAGAGCAGCGAGCGGGGCCGCAGCAGCATCCGGTCGAACTCGCCGCCGCGCACCAATTGCGGAAAAAAGTCCAGCCCGCGCGCGAACAGTTCCGCCAGGCCAAAGGCAAACAGCGCCATGCCATACATGAGAAGGATGCGGCTGGCCGTCCATTCGCCGATCGCGCCGAAGCGGTCGAACATGAGCAGCGCGTCCAGCGGGTCGGTGGCCACGAACAGCGCGGTGGCGAGCAGCGCCATCGGCCAGAGCGTATATTGCAATTGCGAAAGAAAATGCAGCCGGATATAGCGGAAATACAACCGCACGCCATTCATTGCTAACCCCCCTGTATCACGAGCTTTTTAAAGCTCCTGCCGATCCACGCGCGTCCCGCCAGCACAAATACAGCCGTCCAAAATGCCTGCAGCAGCACGATTTCGCCCGCGCGCGCGAGCGGCTGCGCGCCCACATACAGCCGCACCGGCAGATCCAGCATGCCCGCGAACGGCTGATAATACAAAAAGGTCTGCATTGCCTCCGGCCAAAGCTGCAATGGCAAATACAGGCCGGAGAGAATTTGCGCCACCGTCACCGCCATGCGCGAGGGCGCGTCGCCCACGCGCACGTCCAACAGCATGGCATAGCTCAAAAGGATCATCGCGCAGGAAGTGAACACGCCCGAAAGCAGCGTCAACAGGCAGGCCAGCGCGTGCAGGGGCGAAGCGGGCGCGCCCAGGCCCCACGGTTCGGGCACGAGCAGGCCCGCGCCCAGCACCGGCACAAGCACCAGCAGAAACGGCCCCAGCCGCCCGGCCAGCGATTTTACGTACCAGTGCGCATAGGCGTCCATGGGCCGGAGCAGCTCATAAGCCACGTCGCCCGAGCGAATCTGGGTGTAGAGCGCAATGTCCGTGTTCCAGCCGGGCACCAGCGAACCCGCAACCTGCTGCAGCCAGACCATGGAAACCGCCTGCCGCATGGTGATATCCGCCTCGCCCTGCCCATAGAGATAAAACGCCACCAGGATCGCCGCGCGCGCCACGCCCCAGAAGATGTGGTTGAGCGTGCCCGCCCAAAATCCCGCGCGGTATTGCAATTGCCCGATCATCTGCTGGCGCAAAATGGAAAGGTATGCTTTCATCTGTCCATCTCCTTGTACATGTCCGCCACCAGCTGTTCCACATCGGTGTCCTCCACGGTGAGGTCGGCCAGGCTGCCGCGGCTCGCCAGGCTTGCGATCAGCGCGTCCGCGTGCGCCTGCTCAGGCAAAAAGGTCACCTTCACCGCGCGCCCGTCCATCTCCACGCTCTGCGCGCCTTCCAGCGCAAACGGCGCGACATCCGCCTCAAAGCGCGCCTTGATCACCCGCGCGGGCGCGTACCGCCGCCGCATTTCTCCCATATCTCCGTCGAATAGCAGCCGCCCCTTGCCGATGACCATCACGCGCGAGCACAGCGCGGATATATCGTCCATGTCGTGGGTCGTCAACACCATGGTCACGCCCTTCTGGTTGTGCGCGCGCAAAAAGGCGCGCAGGTTCAGCTTGGTCACCGCGTCCAGGCCAATGGTCGGCTCGTCCAAAAACAAAATCTCCGGGTCGTGCAGCAGCGCGGCGATCAGCTCGCATTTCATGCGCTGGCCCAGCGAGAGCTGCCGCACGGGAACGTGCAATAGCGCCTGCGCGTCCAGCATGCCGGTCAACTCTTCCAGCCGCCGCTTAAAATCGCTTTCTCGCACGCGATAAATATCGCGCAATAAGTGAAAAGAATCCATCACCGGCGTGTCCCACCAAAGCTGGCTGCGCTGCCCGAATACCACGCCAATGTGGCTCACGTGCTCCTTGCGCTGCTTGTGCGGAATCCGGCCCAGGATGCGCACTTCGCCCGCGTCCGGCACCAGGATGCCGCTCATCATCTTCACCGTGGTGGATTTCCCCGCGCCGTTGGGCCCGATATAGCCCACCAGTTCCCCCGGCTCAATCGAAAAGGAAATGTCGTCCGCCGCGCGGATCTGTGTGGTCTCCCGCGTGAACGCGCCTTTCAGCGCGCCGAGCATGCCCGGCTTCCGCTTTGAAACCCGATAGGTCTTGCGCACATGCTGCAACACAATCTGCGCCATTTTGCCACCCCTTTCTCGCGCGCCCACATGGGCGCGGCTTTGCTTCCATTGCGCACCGTATATTGTACCATGCGCGCCCTTTTTGCGCAAACGCGGGCGGCTGCTTTCGTTTGCGGGAATTCCCCCTTCCGCGCGAATTTTCTGCTTTTTTCTCGCAAATGCTTGACAAGTTCCCGTTTTCATGCTATAGTATTATCATAAACTGCGAGGAGCGGGAGTTTGGTGTATTAAAATCAACCCAAATTCCGGCTTTTTTCTTTTTTGTAGCGCTATCGCGCCAAAAACGTTCGCAATTCACCCGCACTTTGCAGCTTGCCAAAGCGCGGCGAATGCGATACAATAGAAACAGCTGTGGAAAGGAGGCGCCGCATGGGCAGCTATTTGAACCCGGGGAGCGGCAGGTTCCGAGGGAGCTTGCGCTCGCAAATCTACGTGGACAAAACAGGGTTGATTGCCAGGCTCAACGCCTGGTTGTTCACCGAGCAAAAATACGTTTGCGTAAGCCGGCCGCGGCGGTTTGGAAAATCGATGGCGGCAGACATGCTGGCGGCGTATTACGACTGTGGGGAAGATACGTCGGCCCTGTTCGATGGACTGGCCGTGAGCCAATGCGAAACGTATCGGGAACACCTAAACCAATACGACGTCATCAAAATCAATATGCAGGAGTTCCTCAGCGCCACGCGCTCCATGCCGGAAATGCTTGGCATGCTGCAAAAGTATGTGCGCTTTGACCTGTTGGAGCGGTTTGTACAGATCCATTTTCGCGATGAGCAGAACCTGGTTCAAATGATGAAGGACATCTACGCGAAGACCCAACGCCCCTTCATCGTCCTGATCGACGAATGGGATTGCCTGTTTCGGGAATACGCGCACGATACACAGGCGCAAAGGCAATATCTGGATTTCCTGCGCGCATGGCTCAAGGACAAGGACTATGTGGCGCTGGCCTATATGACCGGCATTTTGCCCATCAAGAAATACGGTTCCCATTCCGCGCTCAACATGTTCACGGAATATTCCATGATCGATCCAGGCGATCTTTCGCCCTTCTTCGGCTTCACGGAAGATGAGGTTCGCGCGCTCTGTGTGGAATATCAAATGAATTTTGAGGAAGCCAAAGCCTGGTACGACGGCTATGGGCTCGCCGTCCACAGCCGTGCTGGCCGCAAGGTGTTCTCCATGTACAGCCCCAAATCCGTCGTAGAAGCCATGCTGCGGCACAAATTTGGCCCCTACTGGAACCAGACGGAGACCTATGAAGCCCTGAAGGTTTATATCCAGCTGAATTTTGACGGCCTCAAAGATGCCGTCATTGCAATGCTGGCGGGCGAGAGCGTGCGCATCAACACGGGAACCTTCGCAAACGATATGACCACCTTCACCGGTAAGGACGATGTCCTGACCCTCCTCGTCCACTTGGGTTACTTAACCTACAACGGCGAGAAAGAAGAAGTTTCCATCCCCAACAAAGAGGTTTCGCAGGAATACGTCAACGCGATCAGCACCATGAACTGGCCGGAAGTCACGCGCGCGGTGGAAAACTCGCGCAGGCTGCTCCAGGCGCTGTGGGATATGGATGCGGATACCGTGGCGGCCGGAATCGACCGCGCGCACGAGGAAATAGCGATCCTGCAATACAACGATGAAAACGCCCTCAGCTGCGCTATCCACCTGGCCTTTTTCTTCGCGCGCGAGTACTACACCATCGTGCGGGAATTCCCCGCGGGAAAGGGCTTTGCGGATATCTGCTTCATCCCGCGCAAGCTGCATGCGGACAAGCCTGCTGCGGTCATTGAGCTGAAATGGGATCTAAGCGCCGCGGGCGCCATCGCGCAGATCCACGAAAAGCGCTATGGCGATGCCCTGAAAGAATACCACGGCAATCTGTTGCTGGTTGGCATCAACTACGACAGGGCCACCAAAAAGCACTCCTGCCGCATTGAACGAGTGGATAAATAGCGGCAAAAAAATGCAAAATGGCTTGCCACTGCCGTGCAAGCCATTTTGCGTGATTCAATCAACTTCAGGTGCGCGCGTGAACTGATCGGGCTTTGGCGTTACCCACGGTACGCGAGTGGGTTCCGGCGTAGCATCCGGCTCCGCGAAATAAATCGGGTTTTCCGGGTCCGGATCCGTGGGATCCCACCCATAGCCCTTCACCAGCTCGGGAATCGCATCCATCAGTTCCTGTTTCAATTCGGGCATTTCCTCACCCAGGGTGATGCGCACCGGCGTACCCTCAGGGCAATTGTCCTGAATCCACTTGGCGTCCTTGCACAAAAGCCGGATGCAGCCCGAAGACTGGTTGTCTCCCAACTGGCGGTACTTATACCAGAATACGTCGTTGGAATCCTTGGATTCGTATGGAACCGAATGGAACAGAAACGGCCCGGTGATGCGGGAAGCATACTTGGCCCACGTACCATCTCCCATCAGTTTCCACTCGTATTTGGTCTTGAGCGGATACACGCCGTCGGGCAACTTGCTATGCCGGTACCCGGAAGAACAAATCATATGCTTCACGGGAATGGTGTATTCGCCGTCTTCATCTATCGTATAGACCGTAACGATCTGCGCCTTCTTGTTCAACTCGATTAAGTAAGGATACTGCACTTCCACCGGAGTGG
>DVJN01000248.1 GCA_018716755.1 Candidatus Alectryocaccomicrobium excrementavium | reverse complement strand
CCGCCATCCTTCAGCGGGGCCACCATGTCGTACTTGGTGACATACGCCGGGTTGTGGCAGGCCACAAAGTCCGCCGAATCGATGAGGTAGGTGGACTTGATCGGCTTCTTGCCAAAGCGCAGGTGGCTGATGGTGATGCCGCCGGACTTCTTGGAATCGTAGGAGAAGTAGCCCTGCGCGTACATATCGGTGTGGTCGCCGATGATCTTGATGGAGTTCTTGTTCGCGCCCACGGTGCCGTCCGAGCCGAGGCCGTAGAACATGCAGCTCACGGTGCCTTCGGGGCTGGCGTCGAGCTTTTCGCCCAGCGGCAGCGAGGTGCCGGTCACGTCGTCCACGATGCCCACGGTGAAGTGGTTCTTGGGCGTTTCGAGGGCCAGGTTGTCGTACACGGCCTTGACCATCGTGGGGTTGAACTCCTTGGAGCCCAGGCCATAGCGGCCGCCAACCACGGTGATATCGTTCATGCCGGCCTCGCGCAGCGCGGAGCACACGTCGGTGTACAGCGGCTCGCCCAGGGAACCGGCTTCCTTCGTGCGGTCGAGCACGGCGATCTTCTTGCAGCTGGCGGGGATCGCGGCCAGGAAGTGCTTCAGGGAGAACGGACGGTACAGATGCACCTTAATCAGGCCCAGCTTCTCGCCCCTGGCGTTGAGGTAATCGATGGTTTCCTCAATGGCCTCGCAGCCGGAACCCATGGCGATCACCACGCGGTCCGCGTCCGGCGCGCCAACGTAATCAAACAGCTTGTACTTGCGGCCGGTGATGCGGGCGACGTCTTCCATTACGGCTTCGACGATGGCCGGAGTGGCCTCGTAATACTTGTTGGCGGCTTCGCGGCCCTGGAAGTAGATATCCGGGTTCTGCGCAGTGCCCTGCTGATGCGGATGCTCCGGATTGAGCGCGCGCTCACGGAAGCGGCGCACCGCGTCCCAATCCACCAGCTGCTTCATCTCGTCGTACTCAATCTGGTCGATCTTCTGCAGCTCATGGCTCGTGCGGAAACCGTCGAAGAAATGCAGGAAGGGAACGCTGGCCTTCAGCGTGGCCACGTGCGCCACCAGCGCCATGTCCATGGCCTCCTGCACGGAGTTGGAAGCGAGCATGGCGAAGCCCGTCTGCCGGCAGGCCATCACGTCGGAATGGTCGCCAAAGATGGACAGCGCGTGGTAAGCCAACGCGCGCGCGCTCACATGGAACACGCACGGCAGCAGCTCGCCGGAAATTTTGTACATGTTCGGGATCATCAGAAGAAGGCCCTGAGAGGCGGTGAACGTCGAGGTGAACGCGCCCGCAGCCAGGGAGCCATGCACGGCGCCTGCCGCGCCCGCTTCGGATTGCATCTCCGCAATGCGGACTTTCTGCCCAAAAAGGTTCGTCTGCCCGGCGGCAGCCCACTCGTCGGCAGATTCGGCCATCGGAGAAGACGGCGTTATCGGATAAATGGCTGCCACATCGCTGAACGCATATGCGACATGGCTGGCGGCGGTATTGCCGTCAATGGTTTTTTTGATGCTCAATTGTCTGAACCTCCCCTGTTCGTCGAGCAAACCAAAGTTTGCGGGATATTGACATCGTTATTATTATAGTAGATACGCGTTACAAAGTCAAGTGAAGAAACCGTCAAAGCCGAAACTTCCCTGTTCCTTGCCCCTCCATCCCGCGCACGGCCGCCACGATGAGCGCGGCCGCACCGTCCGTGCCAAAGCGCCGGGTATCCAGGCACAGGTCGTAAGAAGCCGCGTCGCCCCACTTGCCCTCGGCAAGGCTGTCGCAGTATTCCGCGCGCTCGCGGTCTGCCTTGCGCACCTTCGACAGCGCCCTGTCCGGCTCGATGCCGTCGCGCTGCGCCACCCGCGCGGCACGGCTGTCCTCGGGCGCGGTCACGAACACGCGCAGCAGGTTTTCCCGCCCTGCCAGCACCTGATCGGCACGGCGTCCCACGATCACACAGCCGCCCTCCGCAGCAATCTGCTCGATTACCTCGCGCTGGGCGCGCTCGGCAAGGCTATGCGGCGGCTCGCTCTGGTCGAGCGTATACAGGCATGTCGAACGCATTTCCCGCCTTCTCGTCAATGCTGGCCAGATACCGCACGGAAAGTCCGCTCTTTTGCGCCGTGGAGGCCAGCAGGTTTTTGTCGTAAAAGGGAACGCCCAGTTGCGCCGCCACCTGCCGTCCCACCGTGCGCCCGCCCGCCCCATAACTGCGGCTGATGGCGATCACGGTGGAAATTCCGGGGTTGTACGATTGCTTTTGCAGGTCTTCGCCCGCAAAATCCATGCTTTGCGGCTGCAAATTTTCTTCCTGGTTCATACGCCGGTAGTACAAAAGGCACAAAACGATGCCGAAAACGGTCGACAGGGGCACGGCCAGACCCACGCCCGTGAGCGACGCGCCAGGCTGAATGCTCATCACGTAAGAGACCGGGAGGCGGATCAAAAACGCCTGCGCAATGCCCTGCGCCATCACGAACGTGGAGCGGGAATGCCCGTTGAAATAGCCCAGGAAGCTGAACAGCACGCTCGTGAGCACCGCCTCGGGCGCAAAGCCGCGCAAATATTCGAACGCCCGCGCAATGTCCCGTTCGTTGCTCGAAAACATGGCCGCCAGCAAATCGCCGCGGAACAGCGCCACCAGGGCGATCACCGCGCCGATGCCCGCGCCCACGCCCATGCCGTACAGCATGCCTTTCTTCGCCCGATCCTCCCGCCTTGCGCCCACATTCTGCGCCACAAAGGAAGCCATGCACTGCATGATCGAGGATGGCACGAGCATGATAAAGGACTGGATCTTCTGTGCGATGCCATAGCCGTTGGATGCGTCCAGCCCCAGGCGATTGATGAACGCGCAAATGGCCAGAAAGGAAACGTTGGTCAGCAATTCCTGCAGGGCCAGCGGTGCGCCCACGCGCACAAAATCCTTCACCTCTCTGCCCAGGCGAATGTCCTTTTTTGAAAAGGAGAACGGCAGCTTCTGCCGCCGGATGATGACCAGAGACAGGATGACGCTCAGCGCCTGCGCCGCGATCGTGGCGATGGCCGCGCCAGCCACGTTCATATCGAACACAGCGACCAGCAAAAGATCGCCCACGATGTTGGCCACGCAGGCAATGCCCACAAACAGCAGCGGCAGCCGCGAATTGCCCAGCCCGCGGAAAATGCAGCTGATGAGGTTGTAAAACACCACAAACACGCAGCCCACGCCGCAGATGCGGATGTATTGCGCCGTAAGCTCCACCGCCTCGGCGGGCGCCTGCATGAGGATGGCGATGGGCTCCGCGAAGGCGATCAGCGCCACGGTGAGCACCGCGGAAACCACCAGGAAAAACGCGATCGCGCCGCCAATGAGCTTGCCAATGCGCTCATTCCGCCGCTCGCCCAAATAGCGGCCAATCAAAATCATCACGCCCGCCGCCAGCTGGCTGAGCACGAACGTGACCAGGTTCATGATGCTGCTGCCCGTGGAAACGCCGGAAATGCCCGCGTTGGTGCCAAAATGGCCTACCACCAGCATATCCACCGCGCCGTACATGGCCTGCAAAATTTGCGCGCCCAGAATGGGAACCATAAATTGCATCATCTTGCCAAAGATGCTGCCGCGCGTAAAGTCCTGCTTGCCATCCATTTTTCTCACCCCGTATCCTTAAAAAACGCGCCTAAACGCGCCAAAAGATATTGTAGCGCGCAAAAATTGGCGCGTCAACGGCGCGGCGGGGTTTGGCCGGAATTTTACGATGCCGCCACGGGCGCAGGCGCTATGTATCGCGCGGCATTTCGCAAAATCGCGAGGGCGCAACGCCCGTAGTTTTGCGAAAAACCCTGCTGAAATACGCCAGATCTTCGTATCCGCAAAGAGCGGCCACCTGGGAAACGGTCATTTGGCTCCCCCGCAACAGGTCTTTCGCCATGGCCATGCGCAGGCGGCGCTTGTATTCCGAAGGGGTTTCCCCCAGCGCCTGGCGAAACAGGCGGCGCAAATAGGAGGGGGACATCCCACATAGCCGGGAGAGCGCATCGGGAGAAATTTCCTCGGTAAAATGCTCATCCAGATACTGGCGTGCCGGGGCAATTTTGTTCAGATACGGAGAAGCGTTTGTGCAAACCTCGTTTTCTAGCAGATATAGCAGCTCATATAGAAACCCCATACATCGTTCCTGATAAAAGGGATGGCGCACAGACCATGTGTGGATCATGTGGGCAAATACCTGCTCAAATTTGCCCGCGTTAGATAGGCGCTTTTTTGTGACCTTATTGTCCAATAGGGTTTGCGCTGCCAGGTGAAAGTTCACTGTCATGTGAATAAAGGGCGCGTCCGGCGCGCAGCAAACCGTATAGCTCGTTTCCTTGGGCAAGTAGATGCAATCGCCTTTTGCAAGGGCGATAATTCTCCCCGCCGCAAAGCGATACTGGGCCTTGCCTTCCAGCAAATACACAATCCCATCGTATTGGCGCGTTCTGGCAAATTCGTCGCTAAACCAGGAGGGAGGCGCGTCGAAGCGGTGCGCTAAAACGATTCCAGTGACTATGGCCATGTTTCCCCCTCCCCACGGCCTGCTTCGCGCAGGCCACGCCCGGCCTTCGGGCCGTTCCGCACGCGTCCATTATGGCCATTATACAACAGGCGTTTTCCCTTTGTCAAGAAACGCCGCGGACGCACCGGAAAAATCGCGCCACCTTCTTCGCCGCGTCCACGGAAGAATTTTTTGTGCCGTTTTGTCCAAGTATCGCCTTTTTTGTATGGACAATCGAAATGGAGTCCCATATAATGGGGCCATCAAAAATTGCGGATTGGATGTGTTGCCAAATGGTTCAAATGGAACGCCGCTTGCAGAGCCTTCCAAGCTATGTGCCCAAGGAGCCCAATGCGTTGCCCTTTTTTCTGGAAAAAAAGCCCTATCAAGGCGCAACGGGCAAGGTATATCCCCTGCCCTATGTAGACCAGCTGAGTAACGAGCGCGTGGACAAGGCGTACGATATGGTGACGATGACCAACGAATACATTCAAGTTCGCCTCCTACCAGAGTTGGGAGGCAAAATCCACGGTGCCAGGCAATTGAGCAACGGTTATGAATTCATCTACGAAAACACTTGCATCAAACCCGCCATGGTCGGCCTGGCTGGCCCATGGGTGAGCGGCGGCGTGGAATTCAACTGGCCTCAGCACCACCGCCCCACAACGTTTTCCCCCACCGAAGCGACGCTCCAGGAAAACAGCGACGGTTCTAAAACCTGCTGGATGGGCGAAGCGGAACCCTTCCACCGGATGCGGGGCGCCGTAGGCATCACGGTGTATCCGGGTTCTTCGCTAGTGGAGGCAAAGTGCGTGCTGTGCAACCGCACAGACACTCCCTTGCCCTTTATGTGGTGGAACAATCTTGCCGTGCGCGTTCACAAGGATTATAAGGCCACATTCCCGCCGGATGTGGAATGGGCTTGCGACCACGACCGGCGCGCCGTCATTTCCTTTCCTGTAATGAAGGGCGTGTTCCACACCGCCCGCCCTTATGACTATGGCGAAGGAACCGACGCAAGCTGGTTTTCACACATCAAGCTCCCCACTTCTGTAATGATCATGCGCTCTCAAAGCGATATGGGCTTCTTGGGCGGCTATGACTTTGCAGCCAACGCCGGTACCATCACGGTATCGGATCCGCTCTACAGCGTGGGAAAAAAGATGTGGACTTGGGGCGACGGCCCATTTGGCAAAGCCTGGAGCGCCAACTTGACGGATAACGGCGACCGCTACATCGAGCTGATGACAGGGGTTTATACGGACAACCAACCGGACTTTACTTACATCATGCCAGGCGAAGTAAAGGCCTTTACAACCGTGTGGTATCCCATCAGCGGCATTGGCCCGGCCAAAAACGCCACGCGCGAGGCCGCCCTTTCCCTTTCCTTTGCCGGCGGTGCATGCCAAATTGGCTGCATCGCAACTCGAAAGCGAAACAACGCCCGGGTTTGCGCGGCGCATCAGGGAAAGCAATTTGCCCAAGCGCCTGTGGATATCGCGCCGGATCGCCCCGCCATTCTTGCCTTTCCCCTGCCCGAAGGCGCACGGGAGACAGAAATCAAAATATCGGTTTATGCGGAGGATGGCCAATTGCTAGTTGAATACCAGCCAACGCCGCCCGGTGCAAAAAAGCGCCCGCAGGAGCGCACCATTCCGCCGCGTCCCGCTCTAGTGCCTTCGCTGGAAGAGCTTTACCTCCATGGCGCACATCTCGAGCAATATAAGCACCATACCTACCGGCCAGAGGACTACTACAGCGAAGCGCTGCGGCGCGATCCGCAAGATTTGCGCTGCAATTTGGCCATGGGGCGGCTCTCCATCGAAAAAGGAGATTTCGCCGCTGCTCGTGCGCACCTGGACAAAGCTGCGGCCCGGCTAAAAATGCGCAACGACAACCCGGCGGATACAGAAGCGCTTTATCATCTAGGGCGGCTGGAGCGGCTGGAAGGCAAGGATGACGCAGCTTACCGGCGGTTTGCCGAGGCATCCTGGCAATATGCCTGGCGCGCCCCCAGCCTGTTTGAAATGGCCTGCATCGATTCCAAGCGTGGAGACCGGCACACGGCCATAGAACATCTGCAAGAAGCCCTGTCCACCAACGCGCGCTTTGTGGCTGCGCACGTATTGCTCGGCTATTTTTTGCGGGATACAGACCGCATCCGCCAGGCATTGGGTATTTCGCCGCAGGATACTTTCGCGCGATATGCGCTATATCTGCTGGGAGAAGACGAACCGCCGGCATTCGTCCGCCACCGCGCGCAAGATGTGATCGATGCCGCGCTGGACTTTATGAAGGCCGGCTTAATGCACGAAGCAATCCGGGTGCTGGACACCTGCGCGGTAGAAGATCCCATGATCTGCTACTATCGCACCTACTGCACAGGGCTACCCGCGAAGCACGCTTCCCTGTCACTCTGTTTTCCCAACCGGCTGGAAGATATCGCCGTGCTGAACGCGTCCAGCGCGGATTGGCAAGCGCAATACCTGCTGGGATGCCTCTATTATGACCGCGAAAATTATGCCGCCGCTGAAAAAGCCTGGGAAGCCAGCAAAGCGGGAAACGAAACTTTCGCTTTTACCCACCGCAACCTCGCGCAGCTGCGCTACGATCACAAGCGCGACGCGCCCGGCGCACGACAGGCGCTGGAAGAGGCTTTGCGCCTGCAGCCGGAAAACGCGCGCATTGTTTATGAACTGTTGCAGCTTTATAAAAATATGAACGATTCCGTGAAGGCGCGGCTGGCGTTTTTATCTTTGCATCAGGAACAAGTGGCGCAAAGGGATGATTGCTATCTGGAGCAGATCATCCTGTTGACCCAGGATGAGCAATACGAAAAAGCGGCCAGTTTGCTGCTTAAAAAGCGTTTTACCATCTACGAGGGCGGCGAAGGCAAGCTAACCCGCCACCACACATGGCTATGGACGCTTCGCGGCTGCGAAAGCATGGCGCATGGCGATGTGGAAACGGCGTTGCAGCGCTTCAACGCGGCGCTAGAATATCCCCCAAACTACGGGGAGGGGCGTCACTACAGTGCCCAAGAAGCCAATGCGCACTACTATGCCGGATGCGCCCAGGCGCAGGCGGGCCGCATGGAAGAAGCAAGGGCTTGCTGGCGCAAAGCCATTGAAGAACCGAAGCAGATCACGGAAATCCGCTATTTCGCCGCTCTATCCCACCAAAAACTGGCGCAGCCGGAAGCAGCGCGGCAGATCTTTGCCGACATGGTGACGGCGGGGCAAAAGCGCCTGGAAAACGCAGATCTCTACGACTATTTTGGCGTTGGCGGGCGCACACCGTCGCCCTTTGAGCTGGATCCCATCCCCATCAATCAGGCGGAGGGCTATATGCTCATCGCGCTGGGCCGCCATGGGCTTTGCCAGAAGGCCGAAGCGGAAGAAGCCGTCCAAATGTGGGAAAAAATCGCCCCCTACGATTTCCGGCTCTATGCCTTCCGCAAGCTGGGCCAGCTTCCCTAAGCGCCAACAGCGCCACATTTCAGGGCCATGCCACGCGCGGCAGGCCCTTTTTTGTCCCGCAAGAAAAAACCCGCTTCCATCGCAAAAAGCCCGCCATCGCCATTGCGCGCCGCCCGGGAGCGTGGTATAATAGAACCAATCCGTTTGTATGCAAACGAACGATAAAGGGGGAATTCCTCATGCGCGCGGCAGAAATCATCGCCCAACGCATCGCTCCTGCCGCGGAGCAGGCCGCCACGCTCGGCAAAGACGTGGCGGACATGTTCCGCGCCTGTTTCCTGAACACACTGGAAACCACCTGTTGCGAAGAGAGTGACGGCACCACTTTTGTCATTACAGGCGATATACCCGCCATGTGGCTGCGGGATTCCAGCCTGCAGGTGATGCACTATGTCCGCTTTGCCGGCGCGCCGGAGGTTGCCCGCGTGATCGAAGGGCTGATCGAGCGGCAAATGCGCTGCATCTGCATCGACCCCTACGCCAACGCCTTCAACCGCGAGCCAAACGGCGCCTGCTGGGCCAAGGACCGCCCGGAACAAGGGCCCTGGGTTTGGGAGCGCAAGTATGAAATCGACTCGCTGTGCTATCCCGTGTGGCTGGCGCATGCGTATCATGCGAAGAATCCCTCTGCCAAGCTGTATACCGAATCCTTCCGCCAGGCGCTCACCGCCATTGTGGACGTGTTTTCCACCGAGCAGCGCCATTGGGAAAGCCCTTACTACTTTGAGCGGGACGATTGCCCGCCCACCGATACGCTTTCCCACGCGGGCCGGGGTGCGCCGGCCGCCTACACCGGCATGACCTGGTCGGGCTTCCGCCCCAGCGACGACGCCTGCCGCTACGGCTATCTGGTGCCATCGAATCTGTTTGCCGCCACGCAGCTCAAGCACATCGCGGCCTTCGCCCGGGAATACGGCGACACGGTGCTCGCGGAACGCGCCCAGGCCCTGCGCAAGCAAATTCAAACCGGCATTGCCGCCTACGCGCTGGTGCAGCACCCCAACCACGGCATCATTTACGCCTATGAGACCGACGGGCTGGGCCATTACACGCTGATGGACGACGCGAACGTGCCGAGCCTGCTCTCGCTGCCCTATCTGGGCGCGTGTGAAAAGGATGACCCGCTCTATCTGCGCACGCGCGATTTCGTGCTCAGCATGGACAACCGCTTCTATTACGAGGGCCGCTTCGCGCGCGGCGTGGGCAGCCCGCACACGCCCAGCGGTTATATCTGGCACATCGCCCTGTGCGTGCAGGCGCTCACCGCCACCAGCGACGCGGAAATTCTGGCCATTTTGCGCATGCTGCTGGATACGCATGGCGGTACCTACCGCATGCACGAGGGGTTTGACCCCGAAAATCCGGAAGCGTTCACGCGCGCCTGGTTTGCATGGGCCAATTCCATGTTTGGCGAACTCCTGTATTCGCTCTATGAGGCGGGAAAGCTCGCCGGCATGCTCGAGGCGCTGCGCGCGGAGGAAAAAAACGCCTGATGGAAACGTATCTGTATCGCTGCCCCGTGTGCGGCTTTATCTATCAGGTGCCGGACTACTGGGTTTCGTTTTCGCCGGAAAAAACCTGCGAATTCCCCCACATCGATTTTTCCCGGGGCGAAACATGCCCCAACGCGGTGCTGGAACTGGCCGAGCCGGAAACGGAATCGTGAGGAGGGCGAGCCCATGAAAACCATCGACCAATTGGATCGCAACATGGCGGTTGCCAACCGCGTTCAAGCGCCGGATCTGATCTGGCACGAAGCCCGCGAAGCGCCCTTTTGCCTGCATGGCCTGCACGCGCCCGAAGCGGGCGGCCCGTTCCGCCGCATGCCGGAAGACGTAGCGCAACAGGTGAGCGAAGGTGTGGCGCTGCTTGCGCGGAACACATCCGGCGCACGCGCGCGTTTTCGCACAAATTCTCCCTACGTGGCCATTCACGCGGAAATGGCCAGCGTGTGCCGCATGGATCATATGGCCTTTACGGGCATTTTGGGCTTTGACCTGTATGGACGAAAAGTGGCCAAAGATGTATATCTGGGCACTTTTCGCCCGCCGCTGGATTTGCATGGCGGATACGAATCCATCATCGCGCTCCCGGAGGGCGGCGAATGGGATATCACCCTGTATTTCCCGCTCTATAATGGCGTGGACCGGCTGTGGATTGGCCTGCAGGCCGGGTGCTCCATCGCCCCGCCCCGGGCATACGAATTGCCCCAGCCCATCGTGTTTTATGGTTCTTCCATCACGCAGGGCGGATGTGCCTCCCGCCCGGGAAACAGCTTTGCCGCCATCGCGGCACGCATGCTGGATTGCGATTTCATAAACCTGGGTTTCTCGGGAAATGCCAGGGGAGAGGTGCGCATGGCGGAATACATCGCGGAGCTTTCCATGGGCGCGTTTGTGCTGGATTACGACCACAACGCCCCCACCGTGGAGCACCTGCGCGCCACGCATGAGCCGTTTTTTCAAATGGTGCGCGCGGCAAATCCGGATCTTCCCATCCTGCTGGTGAGTAGGCCCGATGTGAACCAGCAAAACCGGGCGGATGCGGCGGAGCGCCGCGCCGTCATTGAAGATACCTATCGCCATGCCCTGGCGGCAGGCGACCGCCATATCGCTTTCCTGGATGGATTCTTGCTTTTCGATGGACCGATGCGCGACAGCTGCACCGTGGATGGTTGCCATCCCAACGATTTGGGCATGATGCGCATGGGTACCAAAATGGCGGGGGCTTTAATGGCTTTACTGCCTTGATTTACACAACCCGGCCCGGTTTCTCCTTCCTTGGGGAAACCGGGCCGCAACTGGCAGGCGCCAGATGATTCATGGACTGTGAAAGAACAACGTTTCCGTAGAAATCCTATCTTTACGCTGCCAGCATCTCCTCGTATTCTTCCAGGATTTCATCCAGGCCAGCGGCTTTTACCTGGGCCACATAGTCATCCCACGTGCTGTCGATATCCACCTTGCCCATGATGTCGTTGGCATAATACTCGTT